>JADMJT010000089.1 GCA_018781585.1 Burkholderiales bacterium | reverse complement strand
CGCCATCCGCCTCCAAGCGCGGCACGATGATGCCGGATTGGGTTTCGACCCGGATCTCGGTTTTGCCGGTCAAGCCACGATCGTGCACATAGCGCACGAAGCAGCGCGCGCCGTTGCCGCATTGTTCGACCTCGCCACCGTCGCCGTTGAAAATGCGGTAGCGAAAATCGGCGTCGCTGCGGGTCGGCTTTTCAATCAACAGAATTTGGTCGCAACCGATGCCGAAATGGCGATCGGCGACAAAACGTAACTGCTCGGCGCTGAGTGCGACCCGCTGGCTGATGCCGTCGAATACGACGAAATCGTTACCCAGGCCGTGCATTTTGGAGAATTTGAGTTTCATGTGGGGAATTTAAGCACGAAACGTGTGGATGGAATAGCGGTGTTGCATATCGGCGTTACAGACGCCGCATCGGTTTGCCGGCAGGGATGCCGGCGCTACAAAAAACGGCAGCCCGCTGCTTGATCAAAACTTTTCGTTTTCGCCCAAATAGCGCCACTTGCCGATGGGCAGATCACCCAATTTGACGCTACCGATGCGGATGCGCTTCAAGCCCACCACCTTTAAGCCGACCAACTCGCACATGCGGCGGATTTGGCGTTTTTTGCCTTGTTTCAGCACGAAGCACAGTTGATCTTCGTTTTGCCAACTCACCTTGGCGGGTTTGAGCGCTTCGTCATCCAGGCTTAAGCCGTGGTTCAACAGCTTCAGTCCTGCTGCCGACAACTTGCCTTCCACCCGCACCAGGTATTCTTTTTCGATTTCCGAGTCTTCGCCGATGAGTTGCTTAGCGATGCGGCCATCTTGCGTTAACACCAGCAAGCCCAGGGAGTCGATATCGAGCCGGCCCGCCGGAGCTAAGCCCATCAGGTGCGCGGGACTGAAACTATGCTTAGCGCGATCGTCCCGATAGCGCGATTCGGCGCAGATCAGGGAGACGGCGGGCTTGTAGCCCTTCTCCGCTTGGCTGGAAACGAAGCCGATGGGTTTGTTGAGCAATATCGTTACCCGCGCGCCCTGCTTGGCTTGGGCGGATTTATCCAGGGTGATTTTTTGGCTGGGCAGAATGCGCGTGCCCAATTCAGTAATGCGCTCGCCATCCACGCGCACCCAGCCGCGCGCGATATAGCTATCGGCTTCGCGGCGCGAGCAGAGCCCTTGTTCGGACATCAATTTGGAGAGACGGATTTTTTCCATAGATCAAACTCGCTTACCCACCAGAAACCGATCCAACTGCTTGGCGAAGGCCTGGCAATCGCTCTTACTAAATGTCGCCGGGCCGGATATATCAACGCCGCTACCGCGTAATTCTTCCATGAAATTACGCATCCCTAGGCGCTCGCGAATATTGTCTTCGGTATACAACTCGCCGCGCGGATTGAGCGCCACCCCGCCGTGCTCAATGACTTGTGCCGCCAGCGGGATATCGGCGGTGATCACCAAATCGCCGCTTTGCACCTGTTCTGCAATTTTATTATCCGCCACATCGAAGCCATGCGGCACTTGCAGCGCCTGGATATAGGGTGAAGCAGGTACGCGCAGCAGGCGATTCGCCACCAGGGTGGTCACGATGCGCGTGCGTTCTGCCGCTCGAAACAAAATTTCTTTAATGGCAACCGGGCAAGCATCCGCATCGACCCAGATGCGCATCGTTAGCGGCCGCGGTGAACCGGCTTGGGCGAAAACAAGGCTGCTTGCGGCTGCGCTTGATGGCGTGCCGCCTCGGATAGCTTACTTGCGCGCAATTTGTTGTCCGCCATCATTTGGTGACGCGCCGCTTCGGACATGCCTTCGGTGAATACGGGTTCAGCCGCGCGCTCGGTGCGCTGCTGGGGCCGGCCGCTATGCGGCTTCTTCGGGGCGCCCGGTCGCGCTTGCGATGGGCCAGAGCGCGGCGCACCGGAACGAGATGCATCTGATCGCGGTGCACCTGATCTAGGCGAGTCTGATCGAGATGAACTGGAACGTGATTTGGGTGCGCCTTGACGCTGTTGTGGCCGGTGCTGTCGCGGCGGGCGCGCTTCTTCTTGCTCGGTGCGAACCGGGGCGACAAAGCCCTCTATAGACAGACGCGGGATTTCGCGCTTGAGCAGGCGCTCGATGGCGTTCAGGAATTTTACTTCTTCGCGATCGACCAGCGATATCGCTGCGCCGCTGCTGCCGGCGCGGCCGGTACGGCCGATACGATGCACGTAGTCTTCCGAAATATTCGGCAATTCGAAATTCACCACATGCGGCAATTGGTCAATATCGAGTCCGCGTGCGGCGATGTCGGTCGCAACCAGCACCGGCATCACGCCGTCTTTGAATTGCGCCAGGGCGCGCGTGCGCGCCGCTTGGCTCTTATTGCCGTGAATCGCGGCAGCGGGGATGCCATCCTTGACCAGCTTTTCCGCCAGGCGATTGGCGCCGTGTTTGGTGCGCGTGAACACCAGCACTTGTTTCCAGTCACCTTGTTTAATCAGGTAACTCAAGAAATCGCGCTTGTGATCCTGCGCCACCATGTAGACGGATTGCTCTACCAGCTCGGAAGCCGCATTGCGCCGCGCCACTTCCACTAATCCCGGATTGTGCAGCAAGCCATCGGCCAGGATTTTGATCTCGTCCGAGAAGGTGGCAGAGAACAGCAGGTTTTGCCGCTGCTTGGGCAGCAGCGCGAGAATTTTGCGGATGTCGCGAATGAAGCCCATATCCAGCATGCGATCGGCTTCGTCCAGCACCAGAATCTCGACGCCGGACAAATCGACGGTTTTTTGCCCGACGTGATCGAGTAAGCGGCCCGGCGTGGCGACCAGAATATCCACGCGGCCTTTTAACGCTTTGTATTGCGGGTTGATATTGACGCCGCCGAACATGACCATCGAGGTCAGCCCTACATGCTTGCCATATTTCTGCACCGAAGCTTCGACCTGGGCCGCGAGCTCGCGCGTGGGCACCAAGATCAAGCAGCGCGGGCGACCGGGGCGCATATTTTCCAGCGGCTGCGTGGACAAGCGATGCAGAATCGGCAGCGTAAAGCCGGCGGTTTTACCGGTGCCGGTTTGTGCGGCAGCCAGCAAATCGCCCCCGGCCAGCACCAAGGGGATGGCCTGCGCCTGGATCGGCGTCGGCACGGTATAGCCCGCATCGGTAATGGCAAGCAAAAGGGGTTGCGCCAGACCGAGGTCGGCGAAATGAATTTCAGTAGACATGTATTGCTCCTGCGACGGCCTATCACGCGCGTTGCGCGACACCAATCGAGGCAGACGAATTAAAAGATCGAAATGATCAGATGAAAAAAATGACCGGTACGCCTGATTGGAAGAGCGCACGGAAGCCGCGGATTATACGGGGATTACTCAGAATAGCCAGCCGTTGTCTCGGAACG
>JADMJT010000039.1 GCA_018781585.1 Burkholderiales bacterium | reverse complement strand
TTCTGGACCCGCTCATCTACCATCCCAACCGCGAAAAAATTCTTGAGGTCATGCCCGACGCCACCCACATGGCGGGACGCGTGGCGCTGACCTGGGAACAGGCGCTTGCCGCGAATGCCGCGCTCAAGGCAGCACGCGAGGCGTACGACACCAGCCCGCAAGGAATCGCCGAGAATATGCGCCGTTCGCTCGCCAAGGCCATGACGGCGCGCGAATAAGCGCCTCGTGCCCCCTTTCTCGGCTCCCCTCTCCCGCTTGCGGGAGAGGGGCTGGGGGAGAGGGTGTAGCGTGTACAGAAATTACGTAAATTTCAATAGGGTCGTTGCGCCATGATCTACGTTGTCGAGTTTCCCCATCAGGGACGCGCGCATGCCTGGTTCGCGTTCGACCGCGACGACTTCGTGCGCAAGGTGCGCGCCATCCGCGCGCGCGAAGGCTGGGTCATCTTCGAAGCGCTGAGTGCGCACGAACGCCTTGCCGCTTGCGGCATGACTCCAGATACATCGGGCGCAGCACAGACCCATGCCGATCTATTCGCGCTGGCCCACGATCATGGCTGGGACACGCCCTTGTACCGCGCCGATCATGTATTCGGCCAGGGCGTGTTGCAGGCCGAGCCAGTGGACGAATTCGATGCCAGCGTCGGCGCGCTGGTGCAGGATATCAAAACCTGCCGGGTACACCTGAGCGACGAGCAGGCGATCATGGCATTGCAGCGCGAACCGTTATACGACCCGGATGAAGGTTTTTACGCGCACATGGCCTTGCGCCAGCAGTTGATCGCGATGGATGCCATGGAAGAGGATTTGTGATTCTTTGATTTGGAGTGGTGCGACGTGAGCATTACGTTGCCGATCATGAAGCGGCGCATCATGTGCTTCGTGGGAATCAGATCGAGATTCGTCGGTGTTTCCAGAATAGGGGTGACGGGTGACTATGTACTGATAGCAGTCGATTAGGTAAAAGCGATGATCTGCGATTAAATTCGCAAAGCAGACAGTGAACGTCGCAATAACTCGCGCTTGACGGCGACCGACCTGAGCGGAAGCGCAAGGAGGAAGCGGTCAAGCGTCGAGTTCATTGCTTTGTTGGGTGGATTTTGGCAGCACGGTCGCATACATAACTATCTCGCCCCAAATAGTAATTTTATATACGGCAGATATTCCATCCTCTGGCGTGACGGCTCGCGAAACTTCAATGCCGGGGCCTCGAGAGTGGTTGGCGCCGAATGCGGCTAGAAGTTCCTCAATCGGCTTCGCGCCCGTTTGATCGACGACGTGATGGGTGATCTCCATTTCCGCATCTATGAGTCGACCGTCCTCGATGTACGCGAGTCCCTTAATCACTTTCTCGACTACCTTCTTAAGGTGGTTTGCGGGGACTGAAATGGCGATCTGGTCTCCCCGGGGCCTGTCCCATCTTTCTCCGAGACCGGGGTAAATCGCCTGATCAGGGATGGCATCGCCTTTCAGCATTTTCGCGAGCAGTTGTGTTTTCTTTTCGGCGCGAGCGCGTCTATCCTTTTCGTTCTTCGCGCGCCTTGGATCGAGAGCTCGAAGGGTTTTTGCCCAGATGCCGGAAGCACGCGCGGATGTGGGATCAATACATGTGGAGAAGATAATCCTGAGTTCGTCCTCTATCCGACCGTATTCATCGTTGCACAGTTTGCACGAGGGGATTTTCCACTTTTCGAGATTCTGAGGAGTCGTATCCGGGTACCATCCTTGAGGGAAGACATGATCCCAGTTCCTCTTATCTGCGTGCTTAAGGCAGTGGACGCAGGTTCCTGGTCCCGGCTTTCGCGCCATAACGACTCCGATTCGATCCACCTAACAGTTAATATACGGACACCAACGCCCATATAACAATTATTATTTTGGGTGTCCATTATGCTCAGCCAATTAGCTGATTCGCAAGCGCTTTCGATTTCTTGCGCCTCTATAACAACCCAATAATACGGTCAGAGCGGACATATCTGATTGACTGTTTTTGGGTGGCTAAATGTGGCCATCGGCATGGCCGGTTTGAATGGTCTGCTCCCGCTGCAAAACAGTCGATCAACAAGTAAAGCACTACCGTTTGATTAGGGATGAGAACCGAAGGTCGCGTTTTCCAAACTCTCAGTCAAGGCATATGAGGTGATGTTTTAGCCACCCCCCATGATCAAATCGAAAACCTGACGTATCAGATTCAACTCGGTCATGGGCATCCCCCGCATTCCACTGATGGGCTTGAATACGCCGCCGCTGGGCGCCAGCGCCTCATGCGGGGCATCTAAAGTCGTAAAGCGCACAAGATGAATTCGAATCGGGTCGCCGTCGCTGGACAGCCAAGCCTGGAAGCCGTCATCGAGTTTTAATTTCGTGGGGTCGAGGTTATTGTGCGCCACGAAGGCATCCAGCACCGCGCCGGGTTTGTGTTGTTCTGTGGCGTCGCCGGGTGCAGTCATGGCGCTCGCAGACTCCGGCAAGGGCGCGGGTGCCAATACGCTGTCGCCGTAGCGGGCGAATACCAAGGCGGTGCTGTAGCTATCGAAGTGACACAGGATCACGCGATTGTGATCGAGAATGTTGGGGGTGTTCATTGGGGATGTCCGTTCTGATGGTTTGGGGGATTCCGACGGTGGGATGGGGGCATGGTGCACCCACCCCCATCCTAGCCTTCCCCCTGAAGGGGAAGGGACTGATCGTGGCTGGTGTTTAGAGTTTTGCTTTGGTTAAGCACTTTGCTAGCCGATGGTGATGATCAGCGGTTCCAGCCCGGCGACCGTGGCTTCGATCACATCGCCCTTGACCACTGGCGCAATGCCAGCGGGGGTGCCGGTAAAGATCAGGTCGCCGGGAAACAGCTCGACCAGATTCGATAGCGTGTTGACCATCTGCGGTATTTTCAAAATCATGTCGCCAACGTCGCCGCTCTGGCGGATTTCGCCATTCACCTTGAGTTCGATTTTGCCCCGGCTGATCGCCCCCGAATAAAACTCCGGTGTAATCGCGGTGCATGGGGCCGAGTGGTCGAATGCCTTGGCCATGTCCCAAGGCTGCCCCTTTTCTTTTGCGGCCTGTTGCAGGTCGCGCCGGGTCATGTCCAGGCCCACGGCATAGCCGAACACGTAGTCGTAATCGACTTTATCGACGGGGATATTTTTGCCGCCCTTGTGCAGGGCCACGACCAGCTCCACCTCGGGCTGTAAATTTTCTGTGTGAGTCGGGTAGGGCAGGATGGAATTATTTTGCAGGATGGCGCCGGGCGGTTTCATGAAGAAGAAAGGCTCATCGCGCTCGGGGTCGGCGCCCATTTCCCGCGCATGATCGGGGTAGTTGCGCCCGACACAAAAAATGCGGCGCACTGGGAATGGTTCGCTCGACATGGCGTCGAGGGTGACGACGGGGGCGGGGGGGAAGGCGTAGTTCATGGTTCGGGTCTCTCGTTTTACAAATTGTCAGCGATAGCCTTCTTCGCGCAGCACGCGCTGCACCACCGGGCGCGCCAGCATGCGCTGGTAGTGGGCGCGGCAGTGTTGCGGCAGGTCGATGCCGATTTTGTCCGCCCAAAATTCAACATAGAACAAAGCCGCATCGGCGATGGAAAAATCGCCCGCGACATACTCCTTGCCGGCGAGCGTGTTGTTCATGATCGCGAATCCCTTTTCAACGATTTCGCGGCCGCGCGCTTTCACCGCTTCGTGGTCGGCCTCGTTCGGCGTGTAGTTGGCGGTGGTGAAAATGCGCGTGTAGCCTTGGCCGTGGAGGGTGCCGACGACATAGTCCATAGCCTCGATCACTTGCGCGTCGCCATCCGCATCGCCCGGCATCAACTTCGCTTTTGGATACTTGCGCGCGAGCCAGTAGGCGATGGCCTGGAACTCGCTCAATGCCGTGCCATCGTCGCGCACCAGGGTGGGGATGCTGGATTTCGGATTGATCGCGAGGTAGTCGGGCTTTAAGTGATCGCCCGCCGGCAGGTTGACGATGTATGCCTCGAACGCCAGATCGAGCTCCTCCAACAAAATGTGGATGCCGGTGGAGCAGGAGCCGGGGGTCATGTAGAGCTTCATGGGCGCTATTGAGCTTTCGGCATAGGGAGAGTGCCCACGCAAATCCCCCCTAGCCCCCCTTTTTCAAAGGGGGGAAACTGCTGCAGGCGGCACTGGATAGGTTCCTCCCTTTGAAAAAGGGAGGGCAGGAGGGATTTCGGGGCGTGTAATCTGCGAGTCATTTACCAAATCCCCATCAATCATCTTCCATCGACGGCAACAGAATCACCTCATCCGGCACCCCGTCGCCGTTTTCCTCGAAGCCCACGCCGCCGACCAGCGAGTAACCCGCATCGCCTTCGAGCAGCACTACCGCTTCCTGGGGCATCTGCTGTAGTGCAGCGATCAACTGTTCTACATTCATGATGGGGTCACGATGTCTTGTCCACGGTGAGCCAGATGTCGGTATCGCGTTTCAGCCAGCCCAGGGTGATGGCGCGAAAAGCCTTGTCGTCCGCCATCTGCCAGATCACGCACAACTGGGCTTCTTCTTTGGTCAGCTCTTCGTCCTTCTCCAGTTTTGTGTTGGCCGCCGCGCAGGCCAGCGGGTCGACGTTGTGCTTGGCGAATACCTCGGCGGCGGCTTCGATGCCCGCGGAAATTTCATCCGGGGAGGGCAGGTGGGCGTGCTCGCCGACGAATGTGATGCTTGCTTGCATTTGCATTTACTTCTCCTTTCTCTATGTCATGCGGAACAAAGCTGCTTGGCCGGACGTTCCAATTCCATGCCGCGAAATACGGAGCAGCGCCTGAATACTTCGGCGCTAGGGCGGACCTGTTTCTGGTTGCAGTATTTGGCCGCCAATTTGGTCAGGCCCTTGATGTCGCGGCCGCTGGCGCTGGGGAACAGATCGACTAGTTCGTCCAGCAGTGCGTCGTCGATATTCAGCGCGAACTGCTCCAGCATCACCTGCCAGATCCTGCGCCGCGCCTGACTATCCGGCGGGTAGTAGCGGATCAGGGCGATGCAGCGCGAGACGATGGCTTCGTCGATGTCGTCCACGCGATTCGTGGTGAGGAACAGCAGGCCGTTGAAATATTCCAGCACGCGCAGGAACACGCCGACCACGGCGTTCATGGCGATGTTGTCGTCACGGCGCTTGATGTAAACATCCGCCTCGTCGATCAGCATCACCGCACCCCAGCGCTGGGCGCGGGTCAGCACATCCTTGAGCGCGGTTTCCATCGCTGCCACGTTGAGCCCCAGTTGTCCCGAATGCACGCGGTACAAGGGGCGCTGGATGATTTCGGAATAGACCTCGGCGGTCAGCGTCTTGCCCACGCCCGCCGGGCCGGCGCACAGCACGGTGGTGCCGCCGGATTTGCCGGCCACGATATCGTCCATCAGCACGTCCATCTCGGCGGTGAGGATGTCGATGAGATCGGTTTGTTCCGGCGGCAGGATCAATTTCTGTTTCAGTGCCGGTTGGTACTCGTAGGGCGCGATGTCGTCCACGTGCACCCACAGGTAATGATGCAGTTCCAAATGAAACATGAAGATGTAGGGGTGTACCGGAAGCTGCGTGAACAGGCCCTTGGGAATGCCCGCCTGAAATTCGCCGACTTCGTCTTCCGCGTTGTACTGATTGCTCTTCGCCGCCTTGCGCAGATACTGGCCGAAGATGTCGCCAGTCGCTTCCAATGTGGTGGTGCGCGCGTTCAGGATGCCCTCGTCGTTTACTAAACGCGTCGTTCCGCCGCCGCTGGACAACACCACTACGTCCTTGCGCGACCAATCGGTGTCGCGGTGGGTGGCGGTCGGGTCTTCGGCGTAGAAGCCGGTGCCCTGGCCGGAAAACTGTGCGCCGTACTGGCCGCGCCAGTCGAAATAATGCTCCGCAGTATCGTCGTAGGCGGCGATCAGTTCAGCGCTCTCACGCACGAATCCCTTGGCGGCGAAAATTTCCGCCACCGTTTTGTTCACGATGTCGGCGGCGGCGATGCGGATGCCCGCCGTGGCGAGCGTGCTCTTGGCGTTGGCCTTGAGCTCGATCATGACCTTGCCGGTTTCGTCGTTGGATGCGGCGATGTAGTCGAGGCGGGTAACGACGTAGGCCAAAGGCTTGTCCGACACGTTCACGCGGAACAGCCAGCCGCGCAGGGCGTCTGTGGTCAGATAGCGGGCGATCGCCGGCATCAGCATTTCCAGATCGTCGCCGGCGCCAAAGCGCGTGCCTTGGCCGTCGAGCGCCTGTTGCAGCGTGGCGAGCTGCGCGGCGCGGGTGCGCATGGCGGGTCCGGCTTCCCGGTAGAGATTGCCGAGGAAGCCCAGTTCGGCGCCGGAGAGCTGGTGGAAAGGCATCGTCACCTTGTTGCCCAAGCGCAACTGGTCCTGGAGCGGTGCGAGGCGCGGGAATTCGGTAATCATGGCCTCGATATAAGGCCGCTCGATTTGCAGGTTCATGGTCTAGCCTCGCCCGCGTCAGGGTTGGGTTTGCATTCGAATAGTTCCGGCTGGTTCGTGCGGTAGACGCGCAGCCACATCAGGGTGGCCGGCACCAGGGAGCGTACGGCGAACCACAGCGCCTCCTGTTCTGCATTGGCGTTTGCGCCGAGCTGCTGTGCAACGGTATGCCAGCCGCTCCAGTCAACTTCGGCGAGAAAAGCTTGTGTTTTTAGAGATAGGCTGGCGATGCTTTCGCTCATGATCTTCACCTGGCGTTGCGTTTCCGCGCGGGTGAGGCGGGAGGCGAGAAATTCGTTTTTTTCCAGACCCTCGGTCAAGGTGAGTACAGCGATCCCCGCGTCTTCGATGATGGACAGTAGCGCGGCATTCAACATGAGTCAGCTCCCGGAAACCGGTATGCGTAATGCCAGCCTTTGTCGCAAACACGACAAAGCATCGAGGTGATCGCGCATAGCTTGGCCATCGCTCATTTGCGCCCCGGCCGCTCCGAAGGCGCGTAATTGCTGAAATGGCCTTCGCGGGCGGCTTGTGTGCGGCCGCGGGAGATGATGCCGGCGGTTTTGCCCTGCGCCGCCGGCAACGACACTAGTTTTTCAACGTTCTCGCTGCCACACGCGGGACACACGGGTGCGCTGGAAGCGCGCACCAGCGATTCGAAAGTGCGGTCGCATTTATTGCAATGAAAGTCGTAAATCGGCATGCATTCTCCTGTAGCTTTTGCGACAAAAAGCTCGCGCAGGTAGTGATATGCAAGAATGGGGCCTAGGGCTTTATTTATGCGGCTATGTTGCGTTTGCTGCCTCAGAAATCGGCTGTTCGCCCGTGAGAAGGTTGCTTGAGGGGCAGACGCTTGCAGTGGCCAGGCCCAGGGTATTCGAAGAGTCTTTAAAGGAATGGGCGATCAATTGACTCCACGACTGTTGAAACTGTTGAAAATGGGGCGTTCCACTGCCATTTCCGCTTTATATTCAAGGTTGGACGGCAGCAGATTTTGGAGCGTTTGTGGGGCAGTAAGGGGGAAAAGGGGGTGTTTTGAGGGTATCCTCGCAAGTGTGAATTTCATAACTATATGATTTAATTACCCCTGCTCCCCCTCTGTTCGCATGGGTTTTGGCCCGAATCGGGTTCGAATCCCGCCCGGACAAGCTGATTAGCAGATCGCTTTTTTATTAGCGGCGAGGGTAATTTAATCGAATTAACCCTCTGTATTTATTTGAAAAACCATGGAGCTAGGCGGTTGCAAATCAGAGGCTGGGTGTCTAGAATGTTTCATTACCGTTTTCTGTTGATATAGAGGGCGGAAAAGCCTCCAACACCCCATCAATCATCTCACCCGATATGGATTCCGAAGAGCGCAGCCGATACAAAATCCCCGCCATGCGGGCGTTCTCGGAGATCGCGACCAGTCTTAGCAGCGATGCTGATCTGGAGCATCTTCTGGATCGCTTTTTGCAGACCATGATCCGGCTTGCCGGAGCGGGTGGGGGCGCGGTGCGGGTACTGACGGCAGATGGTGCGCACATGCGCATGGTGGGCGCCATTGGACTGCCGCAGGAAGTGATCGATCGCGAATATCTGGTGCCGGTCGGTTGCGGTGTCTGCGGACGCGCAGCGCATGAGATTGGGATTCAGTCGGATGTGGCCTCACAGGTTTGTCATGAAACCATGGCCTTGGATTTTTTTGGCAATCGCTGCAAAGAAGTGATCGCCGTGCCACTACGACACAAGGGCAAGGTGATGGGTGTGTACAACCTGTTCATGCCCGATGATCGACCTATTCCGGAAGAAATTTCCTTGTTGTTTCTTTCCATCAGCGAGCATTTGGGCATGGCGCTGGAAAATGCGCGGCTGACGCGTGAGAACTTGCGCATCACCATCATGGATGAGCGGCAGATGTTGGCGAATGAAATCCATGATTCGCTCGCACAAACCCTGGCGTATATGAAAATGCGCTTAGCGTTGCTGAATGAAGCGATTCATGACGGCGATAAATCCAATACGCAAAAATACCTCGCCCAGGTGGATGACGCGATGGAAACCGCCTATTCCGGCCTGCGCGAGCTATTGAATCAATTCCGCCAGAAAATGGATCCGCGCGGCTTGTTGCCGGCGTTGGAAGATGTGATCCAAAACTTTCATAACCGTACCGGTGTCGAGGTGGTATTTGCCAACCGGGTGAACGATATTGATTTGACCCCGGATCAAGAAGTGCAGGTGTTCTACATCGTGCAGGAAGCACTGGCGAATATCGCCAAGCATTCGCACGCTCGCAATGTGCGTATCAGTATAGAATTAATCGAAGGAAAATATGCGGTGACGGTGCAAGATGACGGTATCGGGCTTAATGCCCATGATGCCGGCCCCGGCATGCACCTGGGTTTGAATATCATGCGCGAGCGCGCGCAGCGATTAGGAGGGGAAATTATTTTTGAAAGTCATATCGGGCAAGGGATGCGTGTGCACCTTGAATTTCCCGCCACCCAACGCAAGGTAAGCGCCGCATGACTGAAGCGATTCGTGTTGTGTTGTTCGATGACCACACTCTATTCCGCATGGGGCTGGCTGAGCTCCTAGAGCGCCATGGCAAAGTCAGCGTGGTGGCCATGTCCGGCAAGCCGAGCGAAGCGGCAGCCCTATTGGATGAACATCGGCCCGATGTGGCGGTGCTTGATCTTAATATGCCGGGCACGAATGGCATCACGTTGCTGACCCAATTACGCGAAGCGGGACACACCCTACCAATTTTGCTATTAACGGTCAGCGACTCGCAAGAGGACTTGGCAGCGGCCCTGCGCGCCGGCGCGCGCGGTTACCTGCTTAAAACCATGGAGCCGAACGATGTAGAGGATGCGATTCTGCGCGCTGCACGCGGTGAAACCGTGGTGGCGGCGGAGATGACCGGCAAGCTGGTCAATTTATTGGATCAGAAGCAAGGCACGCCGGATTCTTTGCTGTCTCTGCTCACCCAGCGCGAGCGCGAGATACTCTCTTACTTAAGTCGAGGCCAATCCAATAAGGCGATTGCCCGCGCGCTTAATATTAGCCACGACACGGTGAAGCTCCATGTGCGGCACATACTTGCCAAGCTGAATCTATCATCACGCGTAGAAGCAGCTGTCTTTGCCGTGGAACATAAATTTGCCACACAAGGGCAAAACGGGAGTTAAGGTAAGTGGCAGACTACCGCGTGAGTAAACCTTAACGATAAGGGCGAATAGCGTGCCCTATTTTTATCCCTTGCTCAGTGTGCTTTCTCTTCATCCAGCGGCGCTGCCTCTAGCTTGTCCTTCGAATCTTTTGGATTGAACCACTTCAACTTGTGATGTAGCGAGACGACGCTGCCGACGATGATGAGCGTGGGCGCTTGTAGCTTGGCCTCGGCAGCAAGGTCGGGCAGCGATGCCAGGGTGCCGGTGACGACGCGCTGCTTTGAGGTGGTGCCTTGCTGCACGATGGCGGCGGGTGTATCTGCGGTCAGGCCGTGTTTGATGAGCTGCTCGCAGAGTGAGGGCAGGCCGTGCAGCCCCATGTAGATCACAATCGTCTGATGCGGGCGCGCGAGCATTTCCCAATCCAAATCCATGCTGCCGTCTTTGAGATGGCCGGTCACAAAAATACAGGCTTGCGCGTGATCGCGATGGGTAAGGGGAATGCCCGCATAGGAGGCGACGCCGGACGCGGCCGTAATGCCTGGCACCACTTGAAACGGGACGCCATGCTGCGCCAGGGTTTCAATTTCTTCACCGCCACGGCCAAAGATGAAGGGGTCGCCCCCTTTGAGACGCAGCACGCGTTTGCCTTCTTTGGCTAGCCGTACCAGGAGTTCGTTGATGCCTTCTTGCGGCAGGGCGTGGTCGTCGCGTTTTTTACCCACATAGATTCGCTCTGCATCGCGCCGCACCATATCGAGTACGGCGGGCGTGACTAAATTATCATGCACTACCACATCCGCTTGCTGCATCAAGCGCAGTGCGCGGAAGGTGAGCAGGTCAGGATTGCCCGGCCCGCCACCCACCAAATACACTTCGCCCATTGGGTGCTCGGCTTCAGTCTCTTGCGTGAGCATTGCTTCGAGCGCATTTTTTGCAGCTTGGTCTTGTCCAGCAAACACCATTTCTGCGATGGGGCCTTGAAATACTTTTTCCCAGAAAATTCGTCGGTTCGAAGAGTGCGTGAAGCGCTGTTTTACTTTGTCACGAAATTGTCCAGCGAGTGTGGAGAGGCGTCCATAAGCAGACGGGATGAGCGTCTCTAACCGTGCGCGCAGCATGCGGGCGAGTACCGGTGATGCGCCGCCGCTGGATACCGCGACGAGAATCGGTGAGCGGTCAATAATGGAGGGCAAGATAAAGGAGCACAGCGCAGGCGTATCGACGACATTGACCGGCAATTGGCGTGCTTTGGCGGCTTCTGAAACCACCCGGCATACCTCGAAATTTTCATGCGCGGCAATGACCAGGGTCATGCCGTCAAGGAGCGAAGTTTCGAATTCCCCCAGCTGGTGTTGCACGTGGTCTTGGGCCAGCTCGGAAAATGCGGGCACGAGATCGGGGGCAACGACCGTCACATGGGCACCCGCCTGCAACAGCAATGCGGTTTTACGCGCAGCAATTTCATTGCCGCCAACGACGAGGCAGCGTGCGCCGCGAAGATTAATAAATATTGGGAGAAATTCCATAGGGCTAATCAATCACAAAGCTATATAAAGGTCGAAAAAAGCACAATTATTCATGTGCCGCATAAATGCCGGGGCGAAAAATTTCATTTTTTGATTTGGAAAGCGCCGAGGTGCAGGGCTCAATGGCGGTTTCAAATTCTTCTGCCCACGAAGGATGGCTGTAAGACAATTCTTTAAAAAACCACAAGCCGCGATCCGATTGGCAGGCGGCTGTCATCATTTGAATCTGTTCGCCTGCCTCTGGGCCCACCACGCACCCGCCAAGCAATTGTCCGGTCTCGGCGTCATGTACGACTTCAACGAAGCCTTCGGTATCGTGGTAGGCGCGCGCCTTGCCTGAGCCGCCAAAACTGGTACGCGCGGTCTCTGCTTCAAAGCCAGCCGCCTCGGCTTGGTCTTCGGTGAGGCCCACCGCCGCGATTTCCACCGCGGAGTGAATCACCATCGGGACTTTGAAATAATTGAAGGTGTATTGATTGCCTTCCACTACATTCGCCGCCGCGATCTTGGCGTCGTGCAGCGCGGCATTCGCGGTCATCGGCCCCGGTTTGACGTCGCCGATAGCGTAAATGCCTGGGACATTGGTTTCTAGATATTCTGAGGTGAGAATAAAGCCGGCGTCGTTCATGGCTACACCAGCTTTGTCGAGCGCCAGGCCGTCAACCACGGGGCTGCGACCGACCGCGACCAGGACCTTGTCGAAACTGGCTTGACTGCCATCGCTGAAGCTGACTAGGGCGCGTCCGCTCGAAGTGTCGCAATGCGTAACGGTGGTATTCACTCGGTAGTCGAGATTAATGCGCTTGAATTTTCGCTCCAGCGTTGCGCCGGCGTGGTCGGGAATGCGGGCATAAGGCAGTAGCCGATTCGATTTTTCTACCACCCGGACGTGGGTATCGTACTGGTGCATGAAATAGGCTAACTCGACTCCGACAGTGCCGCCGCCGATGAAGAGCATGGATTCGGGCCGTTCCATCAGATCGAACATGAATTCGCGCGAGGTCATGACGATTTTGCCGTCGCTCGGGCACTCGGGCAGGGTGCGCGGTGTAGAGCCGGTGGCGATGATAATCTTTGGTGCGGTCAAATGCTGATGGTGGTGATGCGCCTGATCTTGTGCGACGAGCGGATTATCGGATTCCACTTCGATTTGATAGGGCGCGACGAAGCGGCCACTACCGTGAATAATCTTAACCCCCAAGCGTCGTAGCCAGACCGGAAAATTATTGCGGATGCCAACCACTACATCCTCTTTATGCCGCATCGCAGCGCGGAAGTCGCCTTTTACTTGGCCGACCAAGCCCCGTCCTTGCAGGTGCTGCATGTCCTCGATCAAGGAGGCTAAATGCAGCAAGGTTTTTTTCGGTATGCAGCCTTGATTCAAGCAGGTGCCGCCAGGCAGTGATCTTTCGATGAGCGCGACCTTGACGCCGCGCTGCGCCGCAGATAAGGCCGCTTTGTAGCCGCCCGGACCACTGCCGATCACAATTACGTCGAATGTCTGCATGGTCGCCTCCGATTGTCAGTCGCTAAGCGCGGCTCTCGCCAGCGCCGTCTTGGCTTGCTTCATCTGGCTTCACTTGCGGGGGGATGAAGATGAAATGAAACTGCCCCGGTTCCAGCTCCACAAAATCGAGCGTTACCCCTTCCAACAGCGCACGGCTGGTTGATCCAATCAGAATATTCACGCCTTGCGAAACGAGTTCTAGATCAAATTCTCGTTGCTCATCAAAGCCCATGCCGTAATCGATGCTGCCATCGGGCAAGGCACGTGCGGCGATACGCAAGTTGGGTTCCTCTACAAGATCACCTTGTTGCGCAGCATTTTTGATTTGCTCCGCTGCTTGGGGTGTGACGATAAAAAATTCGGCCATTGAAATGCGCTCCTGAAATAATTTGAATTAGCTTACCGCGCGCGCGCTGGGCAGCGCATCGACATGGCGCCGCACTGACGCGACGAATCGTGCTGCCCAGTTATAACCTTCCAGGCTGCGTAAATGCGTGTAGGCGGCGAGTAAATTTTTATATACCAAACCGTCACGCTTGCCATCAATACCGTAGCCACGCTCGACGTCATAGGCATACCGTAAGTCGGGTGGCAGGTTTTCCAAGCTTGAATAATGGAATTCGTGCGCCATGATCGAAGTGGGTGGGGTGCTGCTCGGCCAGGGAAAGTTTGCGGTTTCTTTCAGCCGAACATAGCCGCGCCCCACGGGTTTATCATGCATCACCACATCGCCGGGGACGACGCCGGCCATATCGTGTTTTTCACCTTGCCAGGTGATTGAGCGCGCTAAATACATAAGGCCGCCGCATTCGGCATAAGCTGGCATGCCAGATTCGATCGCCGAATAAATTTCGGTGCGCAGTGTGTGATTCGCCGCCAGTTCACGCGCGAACACTTCGGGGAAACCTCCGCCGAGGAACAATGCATCTACCCGCGGCAGTTGCTTGTCCTTGATCGGACTAAACGGCACCAACTCCGCACCGGCGGCCCGTAACTCATCCAGGTCATCGGCATAGTAGAAGCCGAAGGCGGCATCTTGTGCAATCCCGATGCGCAAGGTTGGCGTAATGCTTTGCGTAGCCTGGGGCAGACGTGGCAGGGCAAGGGGTGGCGCGCTCTCGGCAATCTTGATCAAGCGCTCCATATCCACTTGGGCGCCGATAAGGCGGCCGATTTCGGCGATATGCTGTGCGCCGGTTTCTGCTTCGTTGGAAGGCGTCAGCCCGAGATGACGCTCAACGATGCCCAAGGCTTTGTCATGCTGCACACAGCCGAGCACCGGGACATCGGTGTAATGCTCGACGACGGCGCGTAATTTCGATTCGTGGCGGCTGCCTCCAACGTGATTCAGAATCACGCCGGCGATATTCACCTCGCGATCGAAAGCTTGATAGCCGAGCAGGAGGGGAGCCACGCCGCGGATCATGCCGCGGGTGTCAATCACCAAGATCACCGGTAGCTGCAAGAGTTTAGCCAAAGCCGCGTTGCTGTTACTGCCATCCAACTCCAAACCATCATAGAGGCCTTTATTGCCTTCCACCAAGGCGATGTCGGCGTCCTGTGTATGGCGCGCGAACATGGTTTGAATTTCATCGCGCCGCATCAAGTAAAAATCCAGGTTGCGGCAGGCCCGTCCGGTGGCGGCGGATAGCCACATCGGGTCGATATAGTCGGGCCCTTTTTTGAACGCTTGCACTTTGAGGCCGCGCGCAGTCAATGCGGCGCAAAGACCAATACTGACGGTGGTTTTGCCCGAAGATTTATGGGCGGCGGAGATGAGAAAGCGGCTCATGGAACGCTCGGCGGGCATGGGATATTCCCCGCTACAGACGGCTAAGCCGGATACCGCCTAGGAAAATTGCGCCTGGCGAATAGGCTTCCCGTTTCGAGGAAATTAGGTTTTGGCATGCGGATCGATTTCCGCATCCGCGAGGCTATCCGGCATGAAGCGCAGAATCTTGATGCCGAAGGTCACCATGACCAGTGCGATCGCGACGCCACCCAGACCTAATAGCAATTCTGGCAGGCTGGGGATGTATTGATGTACTACGCCGTCGAAGAACGCGCTTTTCTCTTCCCAGCCAGGGAAGATATCCAGCGGGAAAGCTTGCCCGCCAATGATGGTGACGTACATCTGCGCCAAACCACCGAATACGATCATCAAGCATGCAGCCACCAGCAAACCGCGCGAGGCACGCAGGGCCGGGTTTAATAAAATAATCAGGGGAACGATGCCGCCGATGAGAATTTGGCCCACCCAGAACAAGGTGGTGTAAATACCGCCGCTCACCAAAATGAAATGTTCGACCGCATGTTGTTTGGTGAAGTAGAGATTGGTGAGATGGTAAACAAAAACGAAATAAAGCGAAGCCGCGACGAATACGGCGAGCAGCTTGCCCAGGCGCTTCAATACGGCATCGCCCAGCGGACGACCGCTCCAGGTATAAGCCGCCATCAGCACCAGCAGGTACACCGCCAAGCCATAAGCAAACGAGAGAATGATGAACATCGGGGCCAATAAGGCCGAGCTGTAGGCATCACGTGCGACCAAGAAGCCGAAGATCGAGCCGGTACCCGTGGTGAGGATGAGGCGCCAGATGAATGCCGCCATGCCGGCTGCTTTCGAGTAAGCATTCATCTTCTTTTCCATCATGGTCCAGATATAGACCGCGACGATCGTAAAGAAGCCGGTGTACAGCACCACGTTCCAGGCGAATACCGATTTCAGGTTGTAGTAGGTCATGGCCACGATTAAGCGATCCGGTCGCCCGAGATCCAGCATCAATACCGTCAAGCCACCCATGAGCAGGGAAAACGCCAATAGGGCCGACAACGGCGCCAGCGGCTTGTACATGACCTTGCCGAACACCGAGGCAATGGAGGCGACGTTGAGCGCGCCGGAAGCGGCGACGATCAGGAACACTGCGAACACATGCGGTGTGCCCCAGACGATGGAGTTATTCATGCCGGTGACGATATGGCCGTGGTGCTCCATGTAATAGGCGGCGCCCAGGCCGAGTGCGGCAAACAGCGCGATAAATCCGAGCAAGAACCAATAGCGCGGGCTGCTGCCTTCGATTTCCCGGAAAGTAATAGATGCCATGAATTAAAGCCCTTCGTAACGCACGCCAGGATTGAGCGCCAAATCGGCGCGCAATTGCGACGTGGGATGTCCAGCGACGCGTTTTGCGATGTCGCTATTGGGATTGTTTAAATCGCCGAAGATAATCGCGTTGTGGCCAGCTTGAGAGCAGGCTTCGACGCAAGCGGGTTGCTGGTCACGATCTACGCGATGTACGCACATCGTGCAAGACTCCACACAGCCCTTGCCACGCGGCACATCCGGATTCTGGTCAGTCAGCGTTTCATGGATGAACGAGCGCGCCTTGTAGGGGCAAGCCATCACGCAATAGCGGCAGCCAATGCAAGTGTGCCGATCGACCAGCACAATCCCATCGGCACGTTTGAAAGATGCGCCGGTGGGGCACACATCCACGCACGGTGCATCTTCGCAATGCTGGCACATCACGGGCAGCGATTGGCTGCGGCCGGTGCGCATATCTTTCAACTCAACTTTGCGGATCCAGTGTGGATCGGTTTCAAGTGCGCCAGTTTGTATCGCATTTTCGGTATGGCATGCGGTGACGCAATCGGTACAGCCTTCCGCACATTGGGTCGCGTCGACTAACAGGCCCCAACGTACTTTGTTGGTGACGGGCTCGCTGTCAGGTTTGGCGTGCGCGAGGCCGTATACGACGACACCCGGCGCGACGGTTAACCCCGCCAGCGCAGCCGAGGCGCCGATAAAGTGACGGCGGTGTTCGTCAACTTCGTTACTCGAATGGTGAGAAGGCTGGTTATCGTTCATTTTCTGTCCGCTCCAACTTGGGTTGCCGGTGCCGGCACGGGGTGGGCGACAGGGGCCGACGCTGATTGCTTCGGTTTGCTGGCATGGCATTCCCAGCAATCCAATTTGACCGAGGCATAGGTGTGACAGCCTTGGCAGAAATGCTCATCGCTGCCGAGTACGCTGTTGTCTTTGCTACTGGCGTGACAGTTGACGCAGTTTTTCAAACTGTGTTTTTCGGTGCGAATACCTTTGTGCATCGTGTCGTCGCGCTGGTGCATCAGCAGCTTCATGTGGTTTTTGCGCATGAAGCTGGTTTCTTCCACGCACTTGTCGCCGCTTTTGCTCCTGTCGATCACGATCTCAGGCTTGGCGGTACGGCTGGCCTTTTCTGCCGCGTTAGAGGCAGCGTACGCGCCAACCGAGAGTAGCAGCACCGCGAGGATGCCCGCTACCCATTTTCCCATTCGCTTAGACAACCAACCCATTCTTAATCACCCATGCCCATCTTGATATAGCCAGTCGGGCACACATCGGCGCAAATATGGCAGCCGATACACTTGGTGTAGTCGGTGTCTACATAGCGGCCAGTCGTAGTCTGATCACGCTTGACCTTGAACACGGCAGTCTGCGGGCAATAAATGACGCAGTTGTCGCACTCGAAGCACAGGCCGCAACTCATGCAACGCTTGGCTTCCGCAACCACATCTTTTTCGGAGAGGGTCATCAAGCGTTCGTCGAAGTTACCCAGCGCTTGTTCTGCGGTGAGGTTGATTTCCTCGCGGATAAAGCGTGCGGTGCTTGGGAAGTGACCTAAAAACAGTTCGTTTGAAGGGATGACATATTTCGAAGAGCGATCTTCGAAGTTATGCACGGCGAAATTTTTCTCCGAGGTGCCCCATTCTGCTTTGTGGTCATAGTCTTCCAGCTTGAGACCTTTTTCGACCATCTTGCGATGTACGTCGAAGAAGTGCACATCCACTTTGGGACGCTTTTCCAGCTCTTCGGTTGCCAAGAAACGCTCAATGCTGTCGGCGGCGATAGAGCCGTGACCGATGGCGGTGGTAAGCAGGTGCGGGCGCAGCACGTCGCCGCCTACGAAGTACTTTTCTTTGCCGGGTACACGGTAGTTTTTGTCGGCAGTCATCAAACCTTTGCCGTTGTCGAAAGCTTCCATGCCGGTGAAGTCAACCGCTTGGCCAATGGCGGACACGATCAGGTCGGCAGGAATATCAAACTCTGAGCCTTCTTTAATCTTCGTTTCATTTTTAACCATCTCGAACTCGGCAACACGCAGTGCAGTCGCACGGCCATCTGGGCCCGTTACCACGGCGATCGGGGTGAGGCCACCTTTGATGATGATGCCTTCGGACAGCGCATGTTCTACTTCTGCCTTGGCGGCATTCATCTTCTCGATCGTGGCGCGCGTAATCAGGATCACTTCGGCGCCTTGACGCGCGGAAACCGCCGCTACGTCATGCGCCACATGCCCTGAGATCACAAATTCAGGACGGTCGGTTGGATTGATCTTGGTGACGTTACCTAAACGACGCGCCACGGTGGCCACGTCGATTGAAGTATCGCCGCCGCCAATCACGACCACGCGCGAACCGACGTGCTGTAAGCGCCCGTCGTTAAAGGCGCGCAGGAAAGCCATGGCGGTTACGCAGTTGGGTGCTTCAGCACCCGGTACCGGCAAGGGTCGGCCGCTTTGTGCGCCCATGCCCATGAAAATCGCGTCATAGTCTGCTTCCAGTTGCTCAAGTGAAACATCGGTGCCGACACGCGTATTGGTGTGAATTTCCACACCGAGATCGGTGATGCGTTTGATTTCTGCGTCCAGAATCTTGCGTGGCGTACGGAAGCCAGGAATACCATAACGCATCATGCCGCCCAACTCCTGGTGCTCGTCAAAAATCGTGCAGGCGTGGCCTTTCAACGACAGTTGATAAGCGACTGCCAAACCGGCAGGCCCACCGCCGATGATGGCGATTTTTTTACCGGTTTTATTTGGATTCGGGGTGAAGGCCATATTGTTTTCAATCGCCCATTCCCCCACAAAGTGTTCGACCGAATTGATGCCAACTTTGTCTTCAACCATGTTGCGGTTGCAACCGCTCTCGCACGGCGCGGGGCACACACGGCCCATGACGGAGGGGAAAGGGTTAGCCGAGGTCATGCGGCGGAATGCATATTCCTGCCAGGTGGTGCCTGCGGGCGGTTTCTCGATGCCGCGCACGATGTTGAGCCAACCGCGAATATCTTCACCGGAGGGGCAGCTGCCTTGGCACGGCGGGGTGGCCAGCACATATTCAGGGCATTTATACGTTTCATCGCCCTCAAACAGCCAGTTGGCCATTGAGTGGTTGGTGCTATCGCCTTCTTTATAGCGGCGGTAGGTTTTGCCATCGGTTTTCGGTTGATTTGGGGCTGCCATTTGAATTCTCCTTAAAACTATCGTACTTGTTTAGCTCAAAACGTTATTGTTTGGCGTCCAGTTTGATCGCAGTACTGACCAACTGATGTATGCCACCCACCATGCTCATTTCAAAACCGTAATAGGGTAGAACCTTACTGAACTGGGCTTTGCAGATTGCACAGATCGTGGCCATAAAGTTGACCTGGTGATCTTGAACAACATTATTCAATGCTTCCATGCGCGGAAGTGCGCCTTTGACGCGCAACTCCATCAGATCGTCGGTCAGCAAACCGCCGCCGCCGCCGCAGCAAAATGTGCTTTCGTGAATGGTGTCTGCTGCCATGTCGTGATAATTGTTCGCGACCATTTTGATGATTTCGCGTGGAATCACGAATTGCCCGCCCGGCATGTCGCCCATGCGCGAGGCGCGCGCCACATTGCACGAGTCGTGATAGGTAATGACGCGATGGTCGTTGGCCGATTTGTCCACGGTGATCACACCGCGTTTCAGCAAGTCGTGAGTAAATTCACAAATATGCTGCGGCGCGGGATAACGCGGATCAAGTTGCTGCTGCAATTCGATCGAGAACGGATCGTTACCCCCAGCGCCAATACCAGCCAACGTATTCCAGAAGCTATAGGCTACACGCCAAGCGTGGCCGCATTCGCCGACGATGATGCGTTTAACGCCCAACTCCAAAGCCGCTTCCCGAATGCGCAGCGCAATATTGCGCATGGTTTCGTAGTTGCCGATGAACAGGCCAAAATTACCTGCTTCGGAGGCGTGTGAAGAAAGCGTCCAGCTAATGCCTGCAGCATGAAATACTTTGGCATAACCGATGAGCGATTCCACATGCGGTTCAGAGAAAAAATCGGCAGAGGGCGTTACCAGCAGTACTTCAGCGCCTTTCTGGTTAAGCGGCATGCGTACTGCTGCGCCAGTGTCGGCTAAGATATCCTCTTCCAAGCCTTCTAGCGTGTCTTCCAACGCCGGGCCAGGCAAACCCAGATTGTTGCCGATGCGCTGGACTTTACCGATGATCTCGTTGGTGTATTTCTGGCCATAGCCGATCGAGTCAAGGATTTCCTTCGCGCCCATGGTAATTTCGGCGGTGTCGATGCCGTAGGGGCAGAACACTGAGCAACGACGGCATTCGGAGCATTGGTTGTAATAGGTGTACCACTGATCCAACACCTCGCGCGTCAAATCCTTTGCGCCTACCAGTTTGGGAAAATATTTTCCGGCAAAGGTGAAGTGGCGCCGGTACACATTACGGACTAAATCTTGGCGTGCGACGGGCATGTTGATCGGATCGCCAGTGCCCAGGAAATAGTGACATTTGTCGGTGCAAGCGCCGCAGTGTACGCACGTATCCAAGTAAACCTTAAACGAGCGATATTTCCCCAAAAGATCGCCCATTTTTTCAATGGCTTTTGCTTCCCAGTTTTCGACCAATTCGCCGGGGAAGCCAATCGCTTGTTGAATCGCTGCGGAAGCGACATAAGACTTCGTGTGCGCCATCGCGCCTTTTTGGACGCGCGGCACCTCGGAAACTGCTTTCATCTTAGGGACTTCGAATGTCGGGGCTGCCATTTTTATCGTCCTATTTTTGTTCGAGCTTAGCTGCCCACGGTGCGACATAGCGATGTTCACGCGGGTTATCTATTTGGTTGCGCGACGGGCTAAAGAACACGCCAGGCGCATGCAACAGCTTGCTGATCGGGAAGATAATCATCAAGGATGCGACCAAGGCCAGATGGATCATCAGGAAGGGGTCTTCCGGCAAAGGGTGCAATTCAAACGCCATCAAGCCAAGCATGAATGTTTTGAGGCCGACGATATCGGTAGGCGCGACGTATTTCATGGCCAGCCCCGATAGCGCAATGGCCAACAGCAAGGCCAGCATTAAATGATCGGATAAGGTAGAAATATAACGCACGCGATCCACCAGGAAGCGGCGCGCCCACAGGCCAGCCAAGCCGGCAACCATGCCGAATGCAGCATACATGCCGAATGGTTGGATCAAGTCGATCACGAGCCACACCGGTTCTTGAAAGTACCGGAAGTGGCGCAATAGGACGAGCGCTAGTGCAGCGTGGAATAAATAGCCGAAAATCCAAGTCCACTTGGTGGCTTTGAATAAGCTTTCAAACAGCAGGACCTCGCGGGCCATGCGAAATGCCACGCCTGTCCCAGTGGTCGGGGCGGGCGTAGTCGGAATCTTGAGCGGGGCAGGGGTGCGCGCATAACCATAGACTTTATAGCCGACCCCAAACACCAGAATAGCGGTGGCGGCATAAAATAAGCTAGCGTACACAATGGTCAGAACGGGCATGACCTACCTCACATTTGACGATGTTGTTGTGCGTGTACAGCGCCGCTTGATGCAATCAAGCGGCGCGTCACGCGACTATAGGTTTAGATGCAGCCGGTCGGCTTAGGCAGGCCGGCGATTTTGCACGCCTGCTTTGCGGGACCGTAGGGGAACAGTTCGTACAGGTACTTGCTGTTGCCTTTTTCCGCCCCCAACTTCTTGCCGATGGCCTTGGTCAGCACGCGGATGGCGGGTGCGATTTGATAGTCGTTGTAATACTCACGCAGAAAGTTCACGACTTCCCAGTGACTTTCGGTCATGTCAACTTTTTCTTGCTCGGCCAGGTAGGCAGCGATACCTTCATCCCACTCGCCCAAATTCACGAGATAGCCTTCTTCGTCTGTTTCATACGTCTTGCCGTTCAATTCGACTGAAGCCATTGTATTTCTCCTCTCACTAAAGATTGTGTGTTACAGCCAGGATTGGCAGTTGCTGTGTTCGGCAACCAGATCCACAAAACCGCCGTAGTCGACCATTTTGATGCCTTCAATCACGCGATCTTGCATGCCGCGTGCTTCAATATCTGGCCACAGGGCATAAACCTTTACTTTGCCTAATGCGTCCACGATCTTGCTTTCGATGACGTTGCCCTTTGAAGCAGCGTATACCGCATCCTCGGTGAGGAGCAGTGCCGCGCCAGGTTCGTTAAGCGCAACGCGCAGACAGCTATCCAGCGTGTGATTTTCAAACGGTGATTTGTTTATTATGTGCAGCATCTCCATCCCCTTAGAAGCTAATAACGACGTCTTGCTCAGACATCATCTTGGCCATTTCTGCCGAGCTCATGACTTGCACGTCAACCAGTAAGTCGTCCTCAGTGAGGCCGCGTTGATCGAGCGATTCTTTTTCGACATAGAGCTTTTCAATGTCGTAACCTTCTAACGCCCGATAGGTAGGAGAGAAGTTTTTCATCGCAATCGCCTTGGTGTGTTGGCCCTTGACGATTTGGTACACGCCATCATCCAAAAACGCCAAGCTCACATCCTGGTCGAACGCAGCGCTAATCAGCACTACTTCAAGGGACTCCAGTGCGTAGATGGTGCCATAGGGTGCTTTGCGATTTACAAACATGAATTTCTTAATGACGCCGGACGCGTCCTCGTCTTCGAAATCAATGCCGCCAGTAGATTCAGTCATATCTTTCCCCATTAATCGCCAAATACGACCAAACGGTCGGCTTGGATACCTGCTTCGACCAACTGACCCAGGCCAGAGATGCGGAATCCCTCAGCCAGGTTCTCTTCTTTAATACCGCGGCGGAGGGCGGCAGCGACGCACACCACCATATCGATGTTGTGCTCCTGCGCCAGCTTGGCCCAACGCGTCACGATATTGCGATCGTCTTGGGGTGGTTCGGTCAGACTATTCGCGTTGTAAACCCCATCGTGATAGAAAAACACACGCGGAACTTCATGGCCTTTTTCAAATGCGGCTTTGACGAATTGATAGGCGGTATCAGTCGATTGGTGCTGATAAACGCCTTCGTTCACCATAATTGCAAATTTCATTAAAACCCCTGATTTAAGTAAGGTTTTTTAATAACATCATCCCCGATCTCGAGGGAGAACCGGGAATGATGAACCTAATTAAAAGCGGATATGCGCCGATTGATTGAGCGTGGCGCGGTGACCTTTCCAGTCATCAATATGATGTTTGGTGAAAGGTAAACCGGTCTTCTCAAAGAAACGCGGCCAACCAATCCGGTCGATCCAGTCCGCCATACGTTCCCATGGGTGCGCATCAGCTTTGTAGACGCCGAGGATTTTCTTGACCACTTCACCTACTTCGGGCCAACGCGGTGCGTTATTGGGCAAGCCAGCAGCAACGAGTTTATGGAACGTCGGACGCGAGCGTGCGTTCGAGTTTTTGCCGCCGACCCAAATCGCGATCTTGGAGTGCTCCGGATCGTTGATCTGCATTGGTGGGCAGGGTGGATAGCATGCGCCGCAGCAAATGCATTTCTTTTCATCTACTTCCAACGAAGGCTTGCCGTTCACCAGGGCGGGGCGAATCGCCGCCACCGGGCAACGTGCAACGACGGAAGGACGTTCGCACACGTTCGCCACGAGATCGTGATTGATTTTAGGCGGTTTGGTGTGTTGCACGATGATCGCGATATCAGCCTGACCACCGCAGTTAATTTCGCAACAGGAGGTCGAGAGTTTGACGCGATTTGGCATTTCGCAGTTGATGAACTCGTGATACAGATCATCCATCAGTGCTTTCACAACGCCAGATGCGTCGGTACCCGGGATGTCGCAGTGCAACCAGCCTTGGGTGTGCGAAATCATGGAGACTGAGTTAGCGGTGCCGCCGACCGGGAAACCATTATCAAACAGCGCTTTGATCAGTGGTTCGACTTTCGTCTCATCCGTGACCATGTACTCGATGTTGGAGCGAGTCGTGAAGCGCACGAAACCGTCGGCGAATTGGTCGGCAATGTCGGCCAACTTACGGATGGTATATACGTCCATCTGACGCTGTGTACCGGCTTTAACGGTCCAGATCTTGTCGCCACTTTCGGCCTGGTGAAACAGGACGCCAGGCTTCGGATGGCTATGATAAATCCACTTGCCATAGTTCTTAACCATGGTCGGGTGCATGTACTGCTTGGGATCTGGCGCACCGCTTTCGATTGGTTGACGCATTTCTGCCATGTTATTCCTCTTTACGAATTAGCTATTTGGTTAAACGTTAGCCGGCTTGGCGCTCGTTCCACTTTTCTACTTCCGCATCCCAATCGTCACCTCTGAAGTAAGGATTGTTGCGCGGCTCGCGGATCATGTTCGGATCTACTTCGAGGCCGATGCCATCAAGGAAATTGACCAGACCGATGCGGTCGATCATCTCGCCAGTGCGCTCGTGTTCCAAAGCGTTTTCAGCGAAGAAGTCGAGAACGTTACGACCCAACTCGTTCAGTTTTTCGTAATCTTCATCGGTTTCGAGCTTCATGAACGGGATGACCATGGTGCCCATGGTCGCGCCGATTTTCAGCACGCCCTTGCCGCCGATCAAAATCGACGCGCCACGGTCTTTACCGGGCAACAGGGCGCCAGGCAGCACGTTTAAGCAGTGCATGCAACGTACGCAGTTGTGGTTGTCGATTTCGAGGCAGTGCGTATCGTTGACGGCAACGGTGGAGATACCGTCGCCTTTAGCGGCTTCGCCGATTTTCTTGAGGGAAATCGCTTTGGTTGGGCACATGGAAACGACTTGGTTAACCAGAGCTTCCATGCCGTTCTTGTTGACCCAGGCTTTGGCATGTACATCATTGGTCTGAATGTTGTCGCGCCAAGTGCCGATGGTTGCCATGTCGGAACGTTGAATAGCGTTCACGCAGTCATTCGGGCAACCGGAGAATTTGAATTTAAATTTATAAGGCAAGGCTGGACGGTGCATGTCATCCAGATTGTTATTAATAACGGTACGCAGTGCACGGGCTTCGTCGTAGCAAGACATTTCGCAACGTGCAGCGCCAACGCATGACATCGATGTGCGGAGTGCGGGGCCTGCGCCGCCCATGTCGAAGCCCATTTCGTTAAGCTCATCGAAAGCGGGTTGCACGTTCGCGGTGGTAATGCCTTGGAACATGATGTCGCCAGATTGGCCGTGAAAGGCGATCAGGCCGGAGCCATGTTTGGCCCATACATCGCTCATGTCGCGTAACAGCTTGGAGCTGTAATGCATGCCGGCAGGCGGTTGAATACGCAAGGTATGGAATTCAGCAGCGTCCGGGTAAACCGGCTTACCATCTTTCTTGAGTTCGGTGAAACGGGGAATCACGCCACCACCATAACCGAACACCCCGACTGTGCCACCTTTCCAGTAGCCCTTGCGGGTTTCGTAAGAGGTTTCGAGTTGGCCGAGCAGATCAACCATCATATCGTTATCTTTGGCCAGGCGCTTCAAGCCAGTTACAAAGCTAGGCCATGGGCCGGTTTCGAGTTGGTCGAGCATTGGCGTTGCTTGAATTTTCTTAGCCATGACGTGTCTCTCCGTTCACTAATAAAAAGGATAAAACCTAAAAAATACCCACAAGGAAAGTGTTTTTCAAAGCAGGACCTGTTTGCCTTGCCGAGGGATGTCGGTCGGCTTGAAGTGTGCAAAATATTACTGCCGTGTGAATGCCCGGCACTATCATTCTGAGTAGGTAGCCCATTACCCCCCAAATGGAGTATATCTACCCCCTACTTAGGCAGTCGGGTGTAAGAAGGCTTGATTTACCACCGCCTGTTTGATTATCTTAATAGGCTCATATTTTACAACAGTAGGCACCGCTTTGGAAAATCTTAGGAAGTTGGCGGTATTAACCGGAAAGTCCTTTTCTGCTAAAGGGATTTTATGGGTAGCCGAGCTTGAAGCGGAATTCGCAACTTTGTGCGTGCGGATTAATGAAATAATGCGCGGGAGTGAGTTGGCTAATTGTTTGCGACAACTTTCGCGAGCGGCACTGATTTGTACTGCAGTAGGAGAAACATCATCGGCTGGTTAGCGGACGAGGGCTTCGTCAAGCCGGATCTAGACGAAGCGGCAGTCACCGACATTCAATTTGAACTCAAGGCTAATTTATTGCCTGTCGATCATGGATATGCCTTGTTTTTGGCGCTAGCCGATTTGATGCCATGGATTGCCGATGAGGAATTGTTAGGTATTCATCCGATCCAAGGCGCGAATTTGGGTGATGGCAATCTGATGGTGAGTCGGCGCTGTAAACTCATCATTCGTACGCCGCGTGACCGGGTGGCTGAGTTGATAAAGCTGACGGGCAGGGAATTTACGATTGACGGCCATGCTTTCACCATTGGCGTGGGTAAGCTACGGTCTTTATCGTGGCATACACCCTTATATGCCCATTGCGTGACGACCGGCAGTAGCGACGAAAGGACTTTTGCGGCAGATGTCATTCGCTTGTTAGATGAATTAAGTATCGATAGCCGCTTCATTTGCGGCAAGCGCCAGACATTGACGACGCCTCAAGGCATCGAATACGGATATAGCTTAATGCTGCATGGTTTGCCGATCGAGCATGCCTTGCAGATTCAACAAGATGGTTTGGGAACGAATCGCAAGCTCGGCTGCGGAATATTCATTCCGCACAAGTCGATCACGGCGGTAAGTTAATTTTTAATTAGGCGTTTATTAACTTAACTTAGGATCAGAGGAGATCACTTATGGGTTATATGATTAATGGTGAAGAATTCGACTACGACGACGAGAAATTTTTGGTCGAGCCGAATTATGACGATGAAGCGCCAAAAGCGATCGCGGCGGTAGAGGGGCTCACCTTGACCGACGAACACTGGATGGTGATTGAATTTCTGCGTCGCAAGTACAAGGAAGATGGACAAACCCCCAATTTTCGTAATTTCATCAAAGAAATGGACGAAGAGCATCCGGGTTTGGATTGGAAGAAGAAGCTGTACGACTTATTCCCGATGCAACCTGCACGTCAAGCCGTGCGCGTAGCGGCCTTGCCTAAGCCTTACGGTAAGGGCGGCTACTAAGCCGGGAAAGTGTGGGGTGAGAGGGGTGAGAACGCGATGTTACTGCGCTTTTCTCCTCACGCTTCACACCTCACTGCATGCACACCACCCTCGTTTCCACAGAACAACTCGCGCAACATCTGTCCGACCCGAATTGGGTCGTGATGGATTGCCGCTTTACCCTGACGGATACCGAAGCGGGGGGTAAAGCCTATGCGCAAGGGCATATTCCTGGTGCGCGCTATGCGCATTTAGATGCGGATTTATCCGGCGCCAAAAACGGCAGCAATGGCCGCCATCCTTTGCCTGATCCGCAGGATTTTTCGCGAACACTCGGCGCGTGGGGCATCGATCATCAAACCCAAGTCGTGGTGTACGACGACAGTTTTGGTGCGATGGCGGTGCGCTTATGGTGGATGCTGCGCTGGCTGGGCCACGATGCCGTGGCCTTGCTCGATGGCGGCCTGCCGAAATGGCAACGCGAACAACGGCCGCTCACCGCAGAGACGCCGCCGGTCACGCCGAAACAGTTTGTGCCCCATGTTCGCAGTGACATGCTGGTGGGCGCGGACGCGGTGCTGGATGCTTCGCAAATGCATTCGGCCTTGATCGTCGATGCGCGCGCCGAGATGCGCTTCATCGGCGAGATCGAGCCGCTCGATCCCGTCGCGGGCCACGTGCCGCATGCGGTGAATGCGCCGTTCGATGATAATCTCAGCATGGCGGGCAACATGATGACGGCTGAAGAATTGCGCGAACTGTATGGCGATTTATTGGATGGTAAGCCACCTCAGCAAGTGATCCACATGTGTGGCTCGGGCGTCACCGCTTGCCATAATATTTTGGCAATGGAAATCGCCGGATTTACAGGCTCCAAGCTCTACGCCGGATCCTGGAGCGAGTGGGTCGCCGACCCGACCCATCCAGTGGTTAAAGGATATTAATGGCCCAGTTACGTATTAAAACTACTTGGTTTCGCAAAGACGCGGGGCGAGCGGAAGATGAAACCGCGAGCGTGCTCGCACTGACTTTTTGGAAAATGGCCTCTAAAGCCGTGGACGATATTTCCAAAGCGGATTACGACATCGTCAACCCGGGCCGCGGCTTTGGCATCATCGCTGAGATGGGTGCATTCATGCTGCATATCGCTGACCGCATGTTGTTCGATCGCGTAGACGAAGCGCGCCGCACCGCCTTGATTGGTGCGGCAGGCGTCAAGCTGGGTGAGTTTATGGCGACCAATATTCATGACCTGCTGAACGACGACACGGATATACGTGATTACCAGGGCGAGTTTCTGGATTTTCTCAATCGGCGCAGTGAAGACTATGCGACTTTCGATTTTCCGCCCGATGAGCCGAATTACGCCATCAAACGTTACCTGGCTAATGTGATGCGTGACCGGATGGAATCGCACGACCAAACTTGGATTATCGACCAGATCATCGAATTTCAAGCGCCAGAAGCGATCGAGAATGTGGCCAAGCTGATCAATGGTTTTTTCCCGCGTCAGGAAGCGGCGCCAGCCCAATGACCAGCCCCTTCGACCTGGCGAACGATGTGGCGTATCGCTTGTGGCGCGACGCCAAGCTGGCCCACTACCCGCAGCGCGCAGATGATCTGATCGTCGAGATAGGCGATCCGCGCCACCTCACCCAAGATGAACACGTCGCGATTCTGGATCGCTGCCGCCGCGCCAATATGGCGATCTACGCCAGCACCCATGCCGAAGCGGACAAGGATTTGCCGCGCCGCATGGGCGAGCAATTTGGTATGACGAGCCTCGACCACAACATGCTTGCCGACGAAGATGCGATTTCCACGCTCACCGTTGCGGAAGAAACGCATGGCCCGCGCAGCGAATTCATCCCCTACACCAACAAACCGATCCGCTGGCACACCGACGGCTACTACAACACGATCGATCGTCGTATCTGCGGCATGATTCTGCATTGCGTGCAAAGCGCGGAAGAGGGCGGCGACAACCGCCTGCTCGATCATGAGATCGCCTACATCCTGCTGCGTGACCAGAACCCCGAATACATCCGTGCCCTTTCTGAGTCAGATGCAATGAGTATCCCAGCGCGCCTGGACGAGAGCGGCATCGCCCGCGCCGAGGAAACCGGCCCGGTATTTTCAGTATTGCCTGAGAGTGGCGCGCTGCACATGCGCTACACCGCGCGTACCAAAAGCATCGTTTGGAAAGATACCCCCGCAGTGAAAGCCGCCTTGTCCGTGCTGGAAGCGATCCTCGCCGCCGATTCGCCCTATATTTTTCATGTCCGTCTGGCGCCGGGCATGGGCCTGATTTGCAACAATGTGTTACATGATCGCACGGGTTTTGACGATAGCCCTGAACATAAGCGTGTGATCTACCGGGCGCGCTACCACGATCGCATGCGTGGCTGTGACGCACTTGATTTCTCTTAGGTAATCGGCGATTATCGCGGCCCGCTTCTGTTTTCATAGCGGTCTTTTCATGGCGGGCCTCCCCGCATTGCAAGGTGGTGAATCTGGTCAGGTCCGGAAGGAAGCAGCCACAGCCACTCACTGCAAGTGCCGGGGGTCAGGCTCGCCACCCCTCATTCCTTAAAAGCCGGCATTCTAAAAACTTGCTGGCTTGCGCTGCGCTAACTCCCCCTCCAGCCTGTTAAAATACCGGCATGACCTATCAAGTCCTCGCGCGCAAATGGCGCCCTAAAAATTTCGCCGACATGGTGGGGCAAGAGCATGTGGTGCGCGCACTGTCCAACGCGCTGGATCAAAACCGGCTACACCACGCTTATTTGCTCACCGGCACGCGCGGCGTGGGCAAGACCACGCTGGGCCGCATCATCGCCAAGTGCCTCAACTGCGAGACCGGCATTACCTCCAAACCCTGCGGCGTATGCGCGGCATGTACCGAGATCGATCGCGGCCGCTACGTGGATATGATTGAGCTCGACGCCGCATCCAACACCGGCATCGACAATATGCGCGAGGTGTTGGATAACGCGCAATACGCACCCACCAGAGGCCGCTTCAAGGTGTATCTCATCGACGAAGTGCACATGCTGTCCAAGGCGGCGTTCAACTCCATGCTCAAAACGCTGGAAGAACCCCCGGCGCATGTGAAATTCATTCTCGCCACCACCGACCCGCAGAAAATCCCGGTTACTGTTCTATCGCGCTGCCTGCAATTCAACCTGCGGCAAATGCCGGCGCAAGCCATCATCGGTCACCTGGAAAATGTGCTGAAAGAAGAGGGTGTGCCGTTTGATATCCCTGCGCTGCGTTTGCTCGCGCGCGCGGCACAAGGTTCCATGCGCGATGCGCTGAGCCTCACCGATCAAGCCATCGCCTACGGCAGCGGGCAGATTCAAGAAGCGGAAGTGCGCGCCATGCTGGGCGCGGTGGATCAGGCATATCTGTTCGATCTGCTTGATGCGCTGTCACACCAAGATGGCGCGGGTTTGCTGGCCGTGGCCGACAATATGGCGACCCGCAGCTTATCCTTCGACGCTGCGCTGCAAGATTTGGGTGTGATGCTGCACCAGATCGCGCTGGCGCAAACCGTGCCGGAGGCGCTGGCCGATGATTTACCCGAGAAGGCGCGGATCGAAGCACTGGCCCAAGCTTTTAGTGTGGATGAGGTACAGCTCTACTATCAGATCGTGCTGCACGGGCGCAAAGATCTCTACTTAGCACCCGACGACTATGCCGGCTTTACCATGACGCTGTTGCGCATGCTGTCGTTCCGGCCCGAAGCGGCGGGGCTTGTTAGTAACGCGGCAAGCGGATCGGGCATGCCAGCGCAAAAAAAAACTAATCCCAGTGTAGCGGCTGTAGCGGCGGCGAGCGTGCAAGCACCGCCTGCCGCGCCCTATGTCGCCCCAACTACAGCACCGGCTGCCGCCGCAGCCGGCGTGTTCAACGGCGATTGGATCAGCTTGGTGGGCAAGCTCAAACTCGGCGGCATGGCGATGATGCTGGCACAGCACTGCGAATTAAAAGGCATGGAAAACGACAACTTCATGCTCACTCTGCCGCCCGCGCACAAACACCTGGCTGAAAAGCCGTATCAGGAAAAGCTCAAAAGCGCGCTCACCGAGCATTTCGGGCGGCCCATCAAATTGAACATTGAATTGGGCGTCACCACCGGCCCTACGCCGGTGCAAGTGCAGCAGAACCAAAAAGCCGAACGCGAGCAGCGCGCCATCGAATCCATCGAACAAGATCCCTTTGTGCGCGACCTGGTCGAACAGTTCGACGCCAAAGTGATCGAATCCACCATTAAACCCTTACAGCAATAGCAGGAGAGCAGCATGATGAAAGGCGGCATAGGCGGTCTGATGAAACAGGCCCAGATGATGCAAGAAAATATGAAGAAGATGCAGGAGCAACTCGCTTCGGTCGAAGTCGAAGGCGCGGCCGGCGCGGGCATGGTTAAAGTCACCATGACCTGCCGCTACGACGTCAAACGCGTGAGCATCGATCCTAGCCTGCTCGCCGACGACAAAGACATGCTGGAAGATCTTGTCGCCGCCGCGATGAACGACGCCGTGCGCAAAGTCGAATCCACCAGCCAGGAAAAAATGGGCTCGCTCACCTCGGGCATGGGCTTGCCGCCTGGATTCAAGATGCCGTTTTGATGCTTGGCCGTCTTGGCGGCGCGAATGTTTGAATGAAACCCCCATCCACCCTCGACGATCTCATCGAATCCCTGCGTTGCCTGCCTGGGGTGGGACCGAAGTCGGCGCAGCGCATGGCGTATTACCTGTTGCAGCACGACCGCCAGGGCGCAGCGCGGCTGGTCAGCGGCCTATCGAACGCGCTTTCCAAAATTCAGCATTGCCAAAAGTGCAACAGCTTCACCGAAGATTTGGTGTGCAGCCTGTGCAGCTCACCCAATCGCGACGCCACGACCCTATGCGTGATTGAAATGCCCGCCGATCTCATGATGATGGAGCAGACCCAAGTTTATCGCGGCTTGTATTTCGTGCTCATGGGCCGCCTCTCGCCTCTGGATGGCATCGGCCCGAAAGAACTGCACCTAGACCGCCTGATCAAGCGCGCTTCCGACGGCGTGGTGAAAGAAGTGCTGCTCGCCACCAATTTCACCGTCGAGGGCGAAGCCACGGCGCACTACCTGGGCGAAGTACTCAAAGAGCGCGGCATCAAAGTCACCCGCATCGCGCGTGGCGTGCCGGTGGGTGGGGAATTGGAGCATACCGATACCGGCACCCTGGCCCAGGCAGTGTTGGAGCGGCGCGAAGTATCGTAATATCAATCCCAAGTCCCTTCCCTCCAAAGGGGGGAAGGCTAGGATGGGGGGCAGGACAAGCCTCTCACAGAAGCTCAATCCTCAAACAAAAACCATAGGAGGAGTTCATGCAAACCATCCTGGTAATCAACCCAAAGGGCGGCGCTGGCAAAACCACGCTCGCCACCAACCTAGCCGGCTTCTTGGCCTGGCACGGCGATACGGTGACATTGGGCGATATGGATCGCCAACAATCCAGCCAGCATTGGCTCTCCATCCGCTCAGCCGACCTACCCGCGATCCACGGCTGGGATGCGCGCGAGGACGTGCTCGACAAACCGCCGCATGGCACCGATTATCTGATCCTCGATGCGCCGGCGGGCATCCACGGCAAGGAGCTGACAAACGCGCTCAAACACGCGAACAAAGTGCTGGTGCCGGTGCAACCCTCCTTATTCGACATGTGGGCCACCTCGGAATTTTTCGATACCCTGAAAGAACACAAAGCGCTACGCCACCATCACGTCGATATCGGCGTCATCGGCATGCGCGTCGATCCGCGCACCCGCGCCGCCGCCACCCTGCAACATTATTTCGAAAAGTACGAGCTGCCCGTCATCACCAACCTGCGCGACACCCAGGTGTACATCCAGGCCGCCGCGATGGGAGAGACCCTGTTCGATCTGCCGCGTTCGCAAAGTGAGCGGGAATTGGAGCATTGGCTGCCCTTGATTGATTGGGTACGGGCGAAGCAGTGATGCGGCGTCCTGATGTGTTAATACAAGACTTAACCACTTTGGCGTGACAGGGCTTGCCCCCTTTGGCGTGACCCACTTTGGTCTGTGTCGCGCCCGACGTCGGTGACGGCTCGATTTGAAAGGTATCAATGCAAGATTTGACCCCCGCTCGTGGCGGGCTTGCTAGCCGGCGTAGGAGATGTGTCGCGCCCGACGTCGGTGGCGGCTCGATTTGTAATGTATCAATACAAGATTTGACCCCGTTCGTGTGACCCCGTTCGTGCGTACGTTCGTGTACGTATCAATACAAGATTTGACCCCGTCCGTGTACGTGTGACCCCGTCCGTGTACGTCTGTGTTTGTAAATCATCCATCCGGCGCAATGCGCTTCGCTTATTGACGCCCTACACGC
>JADMJT010000057.1:1508-33433 GCA_018781585.1 Burkholderiales bacterium | reverse complement strand
TGTTCTTCGGCTGGGAGGCGGTGGGGCTGGTCTCCTATCTCTTGATCGGGTTCTGGTACACCAAGCCGACCGCAATCTACGCCAATCTAAAAGCCTTCTTGGTGAATCGTGTCGGCGATTTTGGATTTTTGCTGGGCATTGGTCTGGTGTTGGCCTATTCCGGCTCGCTTGATTACGCCCATGTGTTCGGTCAAGCCGGGGCCTTGGCCGGGCAGACGATCAAGCTGATTCCGGGCCAGGAATGGTCGCTCATCACGGTGATTTGCATTTTACTTTTCATTGGTGCGATGGGTAAATCGGCGCAGTTTCCACTGCATGTGTGGCTGCCGGATTCGATGGAAGGCCCCACGCCGATTTCGGCTTTGATCCACGCCGCGACCATGGTGACCGCCGGTATCTTCATGGTGGCGCGCATGTCGCCCTTGTTCGAGCTATCCGACACCGCCTTGTCTTTCGTGCTAGTGATCGGCGCGATCACCGCCTTGTTCATGGGCTTTCTGGGTGTTGTTCAAAACGACATCAAGCGCGTGGTGGCGTACTCGACGCTGTCGCAGCTGGGCTATATGACCGTGGCGCTGGGCGCATCAGCTTATTCGGTCGCGATCTTCCATTTGATGACGCATGCTTTTTTTAAAGCGCTGCTGTTCCTGGCGGCGGGTTCGGTGATTATCGCCATGCATCACGAACAAGACATTCGCAATATGGGTGGTCTGCGCAAATACATGCCGATCACTTGGATCACCTCGCTCGTTGGCTCGCTGGCGCTGATCGGTACGCCTTTCTTTTCCGGCTTTTACTCCAAGGATTCGATTATCGAAGCAGTGGGTGCCTCGCACTTGGCAGGTTCCGGCTTCGCCTATTTCGCGGTGGTGGCGGGGGTATTCGTGACCGCATTTTATTCCTTCCGTATGTATTTCCTGGTGTTCCACGGCAAGGAGCGCTTCCCCGTGCAGGAAGCAGCACATGCCCATCACGACGACGAACACGGCCATGGTCACGGCGGCACACCGCACGAAACACCTTGGGTGGTGTGGTTGCCCTTGGTGTTGCTGGCGATCCCTTCGGTGTTCATCGGGTATTTCACCGTGGGGCCGATCATTGACGGCAATTGGTTCGGCAACGCGATTCATGTGTCCGAGGCGCACCCGGCGATGAAGGAGTTGTCTGAGTATTTCCACGATGCCTGGTCGATGGCGACCCACTCGCTCAGCACGCTGGTGTTCTGGCTGGCGCTGGGTGGTGTGCTTTCCGCGTATTTGTTGTACATGGTGTTTACCGACCTACCCGCCAAAATCGCTGCGCGCTTCTCGATCCTCTACGCCATCCTCGAACACAAATATGGTTTTGACGAATTCAATGATTGGTTCTTCGCCGGCGGGGTGCGCCGCATCGGCAGCGGGTTGTGGAGGCAGGGGGATGAACGCGTAATCGACGGCTGGCTGGTGAACGGCACGGCGAGGCTCATCGGCCGGTTTTCGGGCGTGGTTCGACAATTCCAGTCCGGCTACATTTATCACTATGCGTTTGCGATGCTGATCGGCGTGTTTGTGCTGATTACCTGGTTTGTGAAGGTATAGGGACCGAGAACGAGTAATAAGAATTCAGGCGGCGTGCCTGAATTGATAAGAATAGGAAAAATATGTTGTTTGGAATGCCGCTTCTAAGTCTGGTCATCTGGCTGCCGATTTTCTTCGGCGTGGCGGTGCTCGTCACCGGCGACCGCAATGCGTTTGCTGCGCGGTGGCTGGCACTGATCGGGGCGGGGTTGGGCTTCTTGGCCGCAATTCCGCTCTATACCCAATTCAATCTCGTCAGCCCCGGCATGCAGTTCGTGGAGCTTGCGCCCTGGATCGAGACCTTCAAAATCAATTACCACTTGGGCGTGGACGGCATCTCGGTGCTGTTTATTCTATTGACCAGTTTCACCACGGTGCTGGTGGTGATCGCCGGGTGGAAAGTGATCGAGGTGAACGTGGCGCAATACATGGCGGCTTTCCTCATCATGTCCGGCCTGATGATTGGCGTGTTCGCCGCGCTCGACGCGATTTTGTTTTATGTGTTCTGGGAGGCGATGCTGATCCCGATGTTCATCGCGATCGGTGTGTGGGGCGGGGTGCGTCGGGTTTACGCCAGCATCAAATTCTTCCTGTACACCTTGCTCGGTTCCTTGTTGATGCTGGTGGCCTTTATCTACCTGTATCTCAAAACCGGCCATTTTGAAATTCTGAAGTATCACGAACTCTCGCTCAGCCTTAAGGAGCAGGTGCTGATTTTCCTCGCCTTCTTTACCGCATTTGCGGTCAAGGTGCCGATGTGGCCGGTGCATACTTGGTTGCCGGATGCGCACGTCGAGGCGCCCACCGGCGGCTCGGTGGTGCTGGCGGCCATCATGTTGAAGCTGGGTGCGTATGGTTTCCTGCGCTTCTCGTTGCCGATTGCGCCGGATGGCAGCCATTTCCTGTCCGGATTCATGATCACGCTATCGCTGATCGCAGTGGTGTACATCGGCCTGGTGGCGCTGGTGCAAACCGATATGAAAAAGCTCATCGCCTATTCGTCGATTTCGCACATGGGTTTCGTAACCTTAGGCTTTTTCATCTTCAACGCGATCGGCATGGAAGGCGCGCTGGTGCAGATGATTTCGCATGGCTTCATCTCCGGCGCGCTGTTCCTGTGCGTCGGCGTGATGTACGACCGGGTGCATTCGCGCAATATTTCTGATTACGGCGGGGTCGCCAACAAAATGCCGATGTTCGCGGCATTCTTCGTGTTGTTCGCCATGGCCAACGCCGGCTTGCCAGCCACCAGCGGCTTCGTGGGCGAATTCATGGTCATCATGGGGGCGATTAAGGTGAACTTCTGGTACGCCTTCCTCGCCGCGACCACGCTGATCTTTGGCGCGGCGTATACCTTGTGGATGGTGAAGCGCGTGGTGTTTGGCGCGGTGGGCAACGATCATGTGGAACACATGCAAGACATTTCATCACGCGAGTTTTTGGTGTTGGCGCTGTTGGCGGTCGCGGTGTTGGCGATGGGCATCTACCCCAAGCCCTTCACCGAAGTGATGCATGTCTCGGTCAACAATCTGCTCGCCCATGTGGCGTTGAGCAAATGCGGCGCGTGCGCCTGGTGAAGATGAGTAAACCATGAATTTTCTGCTGACCGATCTGTTGCCCGTTTTGCCCGAGGTGTTCGTGCTGACCATGGCCTGCACGATTTTGCTGCTGGATTTGTTTCTCGCCGATGATTTGCGTTACATCAGCTACGGCTTGAGCTTGCTGACCCTGGTGGGCGCGGCGGTGATCACCGTTGCCACCTTCAATACCATGCCGGTGCTCGCCTTCAGTAATTTGTTTGTGGATGACACCTTCTCCGACCTGCTCAAGCTCATGCTGTATCTCGCGGTGGCGGTGGTGCTGATCTATTCGCGCAGCTATATTCAAACCCGCGAGCTGTACCGCGGCGAATTCTTTGTGCTGGTGTTGTTTGCCCTGCTCGGCATGATGGTGATGGTGTCGGCCAGCCATTTCCTCACGCTCTATCTTGGTTTGGAATTGCTGTCGCTCAGCCTGTACGCCTTAGTCGCCTTGCAGCGCGATTCGCGCAATGCCACCGAGGCGGCGATGAAATATTTTGTGCTGGGTGCGCTCGCCTCCGGCATGCTGCTCTACGGCATGTCGATGATCTACGGCGCGACCGGCAACCTGGAACTCGCCAAAGTGGCGGCGACCATTCCCAGCCTCGATCATCTCGACACGGTGCTGGTATTCGGCCTGGTGTTCGTGGTGGCCGGCTTGGCCTTCAAGCTCGGCGTGGTGCCGTTCCATATGTGGATTCCGGATGTGTATCACGGCGCACCGACGGCGGTAACCCTGTTCATCGGCTCCGCACCGAAGATCGCCGCGTTCGCGTTTGTGATGCGGCTCTTGGTGGACGGCTTGGGCGGCTTAGTTTCGGATTGGCAGCCGATGCTGGTGTTGATGGCGATGTTGTCGATGGCGATCGGCAATATCGCCGCCATCGCCCAGACCAATTTGAAACGCATGCTGGCGTATTCGACCATTTCGCATATGGGTTTCCTGTTGCTGGGCTTCCTCGCCGGCAGCGAAAACGGCTATAGCTCGGCCATGTTCTACGTGCTGGTCTATGTGCTGATGAGTCTGGGTAGTTTCGGCATGATCTTGCTGCTGTCGCGTGCCGGCTTCGAGGCGGATCAGTTGGATGATTTCAAAGGCCTCAATCGCCGCAGCCCGTGGTATGCCTTCATGATGCTGCTGCTGATGGTGTCCATGGCCGGCATTCCGCCCACGGTAGGCTTCTTTGCTAAGCTCTCCGTGCTGCAAGCTGCGTTGCAAGCGGGCTATCTGTGGCTGGTGGTATTCGCGGTGCTGATGTCAGTAATCGGTGCGTTTTATTATTTGCGCATCGTTAAGCTGATGTATTTCGATGAGCCGACCGATACCGCGCAGATTGCATCGCATGCCGACATGCGCGTACTGCTCAGTGTCAACGGCCTGGCGGTGCTTGCGCTGGGTATTCTGCCGCAGCCGCTGATGGCGCTGTGTTCCCACGCCATTAAACAAATGCTATAAAAATAGCCCATCCGGCCTGCGCCGAATGGGCTTTAGTTTTCCTAATTAGCCACGAGGTTCAGCAAATTGTAGCCCGCCGTGTTGCACCCTCCGCTATTCATCACACCCATCAGGACAGCGGGCCCTTGTAGCGCCGGCTTCCAGCCGGCATGCAAGCAGGATGCTTGCGCTACAAAACCCGGCTTAGCCCCTCCCTCAAGTGGGCGAGGGAACTGCTGAACTTTGTGGCTTATCAAGTTAGTTTTTCAGCCGAGTAATTAGGCTGCTTTGATGTATTTGGCTTTCGCGGCTTTTGCTTCTTTCGCCTGCTCCGGGTCGTATGCTTTGCCGGACCAGAGCATCTGATACGCAATCTCTTCGTTGCCGTTTTCGCACAGATCCAGCACGCGCTTGAACAGCGGTTGGAAGGTGTCGCTGCGATGCGATGCCTCGTGCTGCTCCATGGTTTGCCAGAAGGTCACGATCAGCGCTTCTTTGCCTTTCAGCGGGCTCACCACGGTCTGGCCAACGGTCGAACCCTCATTCGAGATCGCACCGGTATTCATCATCACGAAGCCGCCGACAAAGCCGGTTTCGGAGTGAAAGGTTTTCACGTTTTCACACAATTCCGCCACGCGCTCTTCCAGGTCTTCTACGGTATATTCAGGCTTCAGAATCACGCGGTTTACGGTCACAATGCCGTCGGGGGCAAAACCAGAAATCAAGCTGCTCATTTTCGACTCCTTTAGTTAATTAGCTAAAACTAATATATAAGTCCCTAAAAAAGCTCAATAATTTGCCAACTATTAGTTGACTAATTCAATCAAGCATATAAAAAAGTATATCATTAATTACTTAAATGGCAAGATAAAAAATATGGCAAATAAAGACCTGACAGAGCATGAGATTAATTCCGAGGTGGTGTACAGCGGCCGGCTGCTGCATGTGCGGCGGGATGAGGTGCGCTTGCCGGATGGCAACACCTCGGTGCGCGAATACATTACGCATCCGGGTGCGGTGGTCATTATCCCCATCGCAGAAAACGGTGAGCTGATTTTGGAGCGGCAGCATCGCTATCCCTTACATCGGGATTTCATTGAGCTACCCGCAGGCAAGATCGACTTAGGCGAGGAAACGCTGGCATGTGCCCAGCGCGAATTGCTGGAAGAGACCGGCTATAGCGCACGCGAATGGCAATACGTCACGACGGTTTATCCTTGCATCGGCTACACCGACGAGCGATTGGTGTATTACTTGGCACGCGGTTTGGAGTACAGCGGTCACCAGCCGGATGAAGACGAATTCCTGGAAATCTTTCAGCTACCGTTCGCGCAGGCGATGGACATGATAAAAAGCGGCGAGATATGCGAGGCGAAGACCGTGGTCGGGCTGTTCTGGCTGGAGAAAGTGCTGAAAGGGGAGTGGGTCTTGTCCGAGTAAGTAGACTTGGCTGCTTGTAATTGTGTGGTCTATGCTTGGTTTTTAATCCTGCTTCATTCAATAAAAAGGAGAGTGGAACCATGCGTAGCGCATTACTGACGATTACTTTACTTGTCTTGTCTGCACCGACCATAGCCGCCGACGCGCCGGTCATAGTCAAAATTCCGCGCCTCACCATGGAAGCCGCGCAGAAGTTGGCCCATGCTGCGGTTGTTGCTTGCCGCAAGCTGGGCATCCAAATCGGTGTCACCGTGGTAGATCGCAGTGGCGACCCGATGGTCGTGCTGCGCGATACGCTGGCGGCACACCTGACACTAGAGGTCAGCCGGCAGAAAGCCTACACCGCGGTGAATTTCAACTCTGCCTTATCCGCCATGAAAGGCCGCTTCACCGATCCGTTCTCCGTGGCCAAAGTCCAAGGCTTGGTGTTCTCGGCCGGCGGCATCCCGATTTCGGCGGTGGGTAACATCGTGGGCGCGGTCGGTGTTTCCGGCGCGCCGACCGGTGAGCAGGATGAAGCGTGCGCAGTGGAGGGGATAAAAGCCATCGAGTTGGATCTGGAATCGGCCGAGCTTTAGTGAACTGTTTCACGCTAAACGGCACTTTCAGCGTGAAACAGTTCACTAACTTGCCAGCGCGGTTTTCCGCCGGCATCGTCCCGGTGCGCCGGGAAGGCGCTGCGTGGCGGTGGCTGCTGTTGCGTGCCTACGCCAACTGGGATTTTCCCAAGGGCACGGTAGAGCCGGGTGAGACGCCGCTCGCCGCCGCGCTGCGCGAAACGGCAGAAGAGGCGGGCTTAATCGATCTCAATTTCCGCTGGGGCGAAGTGTATTGCGAAACCGCGCCCTATAGCCGCGGCAAAGTGGCGCGTTACTACCTGGCGGAAACCGTACAGCAAGCGATTACCTTGCCGATCTCACCTGAGCTGGGAAGGCCGGAGCACGACGAATGGCGCTGGGTTGATTTTGATCAAGCGCGGGTGATCCTGCCGCCGCGGCTACAGCCGATCCTGTCTTGGGCTCACGAGCAGCTATCAAATGAGATTGCTTGAATTATTAAGCTGAAATTTTCATGGCGCTTGCAAAGCGGCGGCATTGGTGGAAAATTAGCATTCAGATTTAGAAAGGGACGCAGCATGACTCAGATCATTCCCGAAACGCAGCCCGACTATGACAGAACGCGCATTATCGAGCGACCGGATGGATTTTATTGGGTGAATCAGGATACCGAAGAACAATACGGTCCTTTCACTAGCTTGCTGGAAGCTGCACAGGATATGTCGTACAACGAAACGACAGTCATGGAGACCGGAGAAACGCTGCACGAGGTTGAGGAAGAAATAGGCATCAACGGGTGGATCGATCCCGACACCGGCGAACCGGCGGAAGAAACCATCACTCATATTGAAGATCATTGATTTCAATATTTCACACGCACTATTAAAGTGGTGCGCGAACGCTACAGGTACTACAGTCCAAATCCCGCCACGCCGCATTGCTTGCCCGCCAGACGGCAGGCATGATCGAGTGTTTCTTCCAGTGGAAGACCGCGCACCAAGCCATCGATAATGCCGGCATTGAACGTGTCGCCGGCGCCGACGGTATCAACGATATGCGCTGGCGGAAAAGCTGGGCTTTGATAAAGCGTGCCGTTACGATCCAGGGCAAATGCGCCCTGATCCCCCCAGCCTAGGAACAGTTCGGCATTCGGCGCGTCGCTCCGCATCGCCTGCAAAAAAGCGATGGGATCATCGAACCCGCGCTGATGGGCGAGCGCGCGTGAGAGGAGCAACACGCTGGGCAAGCCCAGCACCGCTTCCAGCTTATCGCGCGGCTTTTCTGCTTCCAGGGAAATATTGAGATCGGGCCGCGTGGCGCGCGCGTGGCGCAACATCTTTTCCAGCTCGGGGATGTTGCGCCCCTCGAAGTGCAGCCAGTCGAACGGCGCGAGATCGATGCGTTCGAAATCGGCGTAGTCGAATTCGGCTAAGTCGCGATAGTGAACGATGGTGCGTGCACCCGAGGGCGAAAGCAGGATGGAGGAGGTGGGCGGCCGGCCAGGGCGGGTGACGCAGTGTGCGGTCGATACGCCAAAGCGCGTCAAGTTGTCGCGAATGATTTGGCTCTCGGGTGCTTCGGCGATCACGCCCGCCCAGTCGCATTGGTGTCCCAGTTGCGCCAGCATCACCAAGCTATTGCTCGCGTTGCCGCCACGCGCCACGCGCAGCGCTTGAGCGCGCATTTCTTCATTTTCTTGCGGATAGTGGTCGACTTCAAACACCCAATCCAGGGTGGCGATGCCCACACCGAGAATGCGTGCCATTAGTCTGTCGATCTCGTGGGCTGCAAGCGCGCCAGCAGATGTTCGGCAGCCTGCTCGATGCCGGTGGGCACTATCGGCACGGATCGTGCGCCACAGGCCAGATCCCAAATCGATTCGCCAAAATCGCCATGCTCGAATTGCTCGCGGCTGATGCCAATTGCGTGGTTATGTTGATGCAGCCACTCCACCAGACAGGGTTCTTCCGGCCAATCGGGGCGCTCCACATACAGCACTGGCGTGCCGGCAGTGGCCGCTTCGACGAATGTGCCATAACCGGATTTTGTCATCACGCAATCACAGGAGGCGATGAGGTCGCTGAAATCCATATCGATATTTTCCAAGGAAATGACATCCATGCGTTGCAGCCCGGCGTTTTGTGGAACAAGCCAGAACACATCAGGATGGCTAGGCCAAGTGATGGGTGACAAGCGCAGACCGATGCCGCCCATCGCCACCAGCACTAGGCGGGCATTTGTGTGCAAACCCAATGCGCGGTGCAATTCTGCGCGCAGGTTCTGGCCCTGGCGCGCAATGGGGCCGAGCGGAATGATGTTGTGAAGCCCATGCATGACCATACCGGGGGTGATACGCAAAAATGCCTCGGCGCTATTGTAGGCGGCCAACATCTGCTCGCGCATTGGCCCTGCATCCGGCGCTTCTGCGCAGTAAGGATAAAAAATCTCCGCCCAGTTGAGTGAGCACAAAGCGGTAGCTTTGATGCGGGCGCGCTCAGCGGCGGCCAAGGCGAGGTAGGAAATATTCGCCAGCACCCAATCGGGCTGCTGTTGTACGAGCAGCTGCGCATAGTCATTCACCTGCCTATCCCAGGCGGCATGGAATGCGCGATAGCGCGCAAGACTTGCTGCCCGATCCACATCCAGCGCGCTTTTCATCGTCAGCCCAAAATCGCTGGCGCTGGGGATGTGCTCAAATTCACCCTGAATCCGCAGCGCTAAACGCTCGCGCGCCAAGCCGCAGCGAATCGTGAGCTGAAGCGCGGGCAGCCTTGCGCGCAGCGCATTTAATACCGGCGCCGTTTGCGCCAGATGCCCTAAGCCGTGCGCGGAAAGGTCGACGAATAGATGATGTGTCAAAGCGGTATTATCTGAGCCCATCAATTGCGAAACATACATCCAACGAATTCACTTTCTGCGAATCTCGTCAATCGCGCGCAACAGCGCCATTTCCATTTTTAGTTCGGCCAACAGTTTGTCGTAGTCTTCGGGAGAGGGAGCGTGTGCCATGGCTTCCCGGGCGCGTTCCATGGCGGCCTGCGCCGCAGTCTTGTCCAAGTCTTTGGTGCGCAACACCGTATCGGCCAATATCGTGATGGTGCTAGGCTGGATCTCGACAAAACCGGATGAGACAAAAAAAGACTGTTCAATTTCGAACTCGTTCGCAAAGCGCACCAACCCCGGACGCAGCCGAGTCACTAAGGCTGTGTGTCGGGCGAGGGCGCAGATTTCCCCAGCTTCGGCGGGTATCACGACTTTTGTCACTGGCCCCGAAAAGATCAGCGCTTCGGCGCTGACAATATCAAGATGGGTGGTCAGTGGCATCGATTCTTGCCTTCACTCGGCTTACCGGATCTAGAGGGATTTACACAGACGGTATGTGGTTAGGATAACAAAGAGGAACAGCGGTGGCGTGCTTTTTTCGATCGCGGACACTAAATGATTTGTTCGGATACTTGAAATGAGTGTGCGCTTGTAGAAAACACAATAAAGACCTTGTTGCCCTATTAAATAGGCCTATTATAAATGGAGGGGACGAATTAGTTTTCTGAGCAGTTGAGTCTTAGTGCGGTAAATACGTGTAAGACATTCTTTATGGGGGGAGATCATGAAGTTGAAACATGCACTACTACTCAGCGGTTTGCTAGTTTTTCCGCTGACTGCAACAGCCGTGGAGGTCGATGCTGACGCTGCACAGGCGCTTATCAAAAAGAGTAAATGCCTTACGTGCCACAGCGTAGACAAGAAGAAAGACGGCCCGCCGTTTAAGGAAACCGCCAAAAAATACCAGGAAAAGTACAAGGACAAGGCCGAAGCGGAGCAGAAGCTCTATGTCCATCTTACGACCAACCCTAAGGTAAAGGTCGACGGCAAGGAAGAAGAGCACGAGTCCCTGAAGACCAAAAACGACGCGGAAATACGCAATGTGATTCAGTGGATCCTGACACGCTGAGCATTTACTTAAGGGGAGAAGCCAGTGATCAAAAAAGCATGGGAGGCGCTAAACCGCCGTTGCGCCACTTGCTCCAAGGTGACGCTGGGTGCGGGGATTGCGCTGCTTGCGTTACTAGTCGCTGGTTTGTTCATGGGGGCTGGCGCCGCAGGGTTGGCCTGGACCAACACCGAGGGATTCTGCATTTCATGTCATGAAATGCGCGACAACGTCTACGCCGAGTACAAAGACACCATTCACGACAAAAACCGCAGCGGCGTACGCGCCATCTGCTCCGATTGCCATGTGCCGCGCGAGCCGGGCGCGATGCTGAAGCGCAAGGTGGAAGCGACCTTCGAGCTATACGGTCACTTCATCAGCGGCGTGATTGACACCAAGGAAAAATTCCAGACGCACCGCCCTGAGATGGCGAAAAAAGTCTGGACCCGCATGAAGAAAACCGACTCGCTCGAATGCCGTAATTGCCATCACGAGAATGCGATGAGCAGTGAGAAGCAGTCCGAGAAGGCACAGAGCCGTCACGCAAAAGGCAAGAAAGAAGGACTGACCTGCATCGATTGTCATTATGGTATTGCGCACCAGGAGCCGGACGGCCCCGGACCGCAGGAATTAAAAGTGAGTAAAAAATAGAAGCGTGATGGCAATACACTGCACGCGATTTATGTCTGAGGGGGGAGCGTACGATGAGTCACCGGAAACATTTTTTTGCCATCATGCTGCAGGGTCTTGTCATGGCGCTCGGCATCGCACTGGTTTCTCAAGTTGCTATGGCGCAGGAGGCTGTCAAGGCACCGCCCAAGGACTTGGTGCTTAAGGGTGATGCCAAGTGCACGCGTTGCCACGATGAAAGCGACGAACCCAAGGTTCTTTCCATTGGCAAGACCAAGCATGGCACCGTAGCCGACGGCCGCACCCCCACCTGCACTTCTTGCCATGGCGAGAGTGGTGCTCACCTGAACAAGACCCCGGACGGCAAACGGCCTACCCCGGATCGCGTTTTCAAGAAAACCACACCGGCCGAAGTGCAGAACGAGGCTTGCACTTCCTGCCACAAGGGAGGCAACCGCATGTTCTGGGATACCAGCACCCACAAGAACCGTGGTGTCGCCTGCGCTAGCTGCCACGATGTGCATAACAACGGCCATGACAAGGTGCGCGACAAGCACACCCAGACCGAAGTCTGCTACACCTGCCACAAGGAACAGCGTGCCCAGATGAGCCGGCCATCCCACCACCCGGTTCCCGAAGGCAAGATGGCCTGCTCAGACTGCCACAACCCGCACGGCTCGGCCGCGCCTAAGCAGTTGAAGAAAGACAGCGTCAACGAGACTTGCTATGAGTGTCACATGGAGAAGCGCGGGCCTTTTGTTCACAACCACCAACCGGTGACCGAAGATTGCAGCATCTGTCACAACCCCCACGGTACGACGGCGCAAACGCTGCTTAAACAACGCATGCCGTTGCTTTGCCAAAATTGTCACAATGCGTCCAGCCATCGTACTCAAGCGATGCAACAGTTGTCTGGCCGTTCAACAAGCAGTGGGGCAATTGCTTCGATGGCTCGAGGCTGCCTGAACTGCCACACCAACATTCACGGCAGCAATAGCACGACGTCGTCTAGTACCGGTGGTCGCTTCCGTCAATAACATGGGCAGAGGGAGAATAATCATGCGTGATGCAACAAAGGTTTTTCCGCTGACTGCCCTGGCGGCAGCATTGCTGGCTGTCATCCATAACCCTGCCTTTGCGGCGGAGGAGGGTGATGAACTCAGTCAATACACTCAGCCCTCCAGTTCAGTATCGATCGGCGTCGGGGTCGTGAACAAGGATAGGCCCCAATTTGGTATTTATGACGGCATGCGCGATAAGGGCGCGTACCTGCTGTTCGATGCGGACATCCAGAAGCGGGATAACGAAACCGGCACCTGGAAAACCTTTTCCGTGAAGGATTTTGGGTTGGATAATCGAGAAATTCGTGCAGAGTATTTGGAGCAGGGCAAGCAAGGGGTTGCTGTTGAATACAGCCAAACGCAGAGTAACGCCCCGTACACCATTAATACGAATCAGGTGGGAATTGGCACCGCCACTCAAACAACTGGCGCCAACATCACAAACGCGGCTATTGGATCCGGCACTAATTACCAGTTTGGTACGGAGCGCGACAAACTGGGTTTTAATATCTATAAAAACCTGAAACCCGGCCTGGATCTAAGAATCAAGCTCTCCAGTGAGAACAAGGAGGGAAACCGCATCACCAGCAATGGTAGCGCATTATTCGTGGCGGATTTAATTGATTGGAAGACCCAACAGGCTGAGGTAACGTTAAGTTACACGGGAGATGATTTACAGTTGTCGGGTGGGTATCTCGGCAGCCGGTTTGAAAACAAAAACAGCCTGGGCTATGTGTCACTTGGCAGCACGGTGATGACGCAGCCCCTAGATAACCAGGCCCACCAGGCCTTTTTGAGCGGGGTTTATAGTTTCTCGCCAAGCACCAAGGGAAATTTCAAGCTTGCCTACACGCGCGCCACGCAGAACGAAGCCTTGCCTACGGCAAGCATATCAAGCTTAAGTTACGCGAACATTCCCAGCTTGCGAGGTGAGGTCAATACCAAGCTGGTCCAGTTGGGCCTGTCGTCGCGCCCGATGCCCAAACTCAGTCTGGTTGCCAATCTGCGCTACCACGATGTACAGGACAAAACGCCCCAATACACCAGCGTCGCCAACACAACGGGGGCGGGTGCAAATGTCACCGTAAATACCACGCCCTACTCCTACAAAACCACATCGGGCAAGGTGGAGGGCGCCTACGACTTGTCCCAAGGCTACAGCGTCATTGCGGGCATCGACTACAGCGAGCAGGACCGTACCGTTTACACCGATTTTGGCGGAACAGCCTATCAGGCATACGTGCCTTACCGTTCCAAGCTGGATGAAGCAAGCTACCGCATACAGTTGCGCAAGTCGCTATCTGAAACCCTGAACGGTTCCCTCGCCTACCTGTACAGTGACCGTGGCGGCTCGGATATGACGACGAGCACACAACCAGGGGGTGCGAGTACGGGTAGTGTTAACCTGGTATCGCCTGTGCATATCGCCGATCGCGAACGGCAAAAAATACGTCTGGCTCTGGATTGGGATCCCACTGACAAGCTGGGGTTTCAGTTGAATCTGGAGAGATCTGAAGATGAATATGGCACCTCAAGCCGCTCACATGGTGTTTATGACGGCAACTCAGACTTGTATTCCCTTGATGCCAACTATCGACTGAATGACAAGTGGCAGATGTCGGGCTGGTATTCCTATTACCTCACTGATGTCCATTTGAGAAATTACACAACTGCGACTAATCAGATTCTCAAACAGCAACAAGACCAGGGAGATTCGCTTGGATTTAGTCTGACAGGCGCACTTAATGCAAAGACCAAGACAGGCGTTGAGTTTTCTTGGTCCAAGGACAAGTCCAGTTTTGACCAAAGTTATAGCAACGGCTCGGCATTGGCCCAGGTGCCCAATATCACAACCGAGGTGGCCCGCATCAAACTGTTTGCCGAGTACGCCCTCCAGAAAAACGCCGATTTGCGCTTTGATGTGATCTTTGAAAACTGGAAAAGCAATGATTGGCAATGGGTCTACAGCTCAGGTTTGGCCTGGCAATATGGCGCTACCGGCACCGACGGAACGACGGTTATCACCGACCCAAAGCAGAATTCCATCTTCTATGGAGCCCGATACACCTACAAGTTCTGATTTCACTCTCCTACAAAGAGATTTTGGAATGGGCGGCGCAAGCCGCCCTTTTTTCGCCTCTTTAGGCTAGAGGCCGATGGCAAGACAGTGGCAATGCCAATTCACGTCAGCAGATCAAACTTTTTTCAAAAAACAGGTTTTAAGCACCAAACCTTTGACTTTTTCAGCATTGCACTCAATCTCTTCTTCATCAGTTGTGAGGCGGATATTCTTTATGACCGTGCCTCTCTTTAGCGTGACGGAAGCGCCTTTTACTTTTAAGTCTTTGATGATTTGAACCGAGTCGCCTTCATTGAGCGGGGTGCCATTGCTGTCTTTTATACTCATGATTCCACTTCTAGTTGGTTACGAAATTGTAGGTCGCTATTATTTTGTTCTGCTGATTACGAATTCGCTTTTAACAGCGAACGAAATTTCTCGCGAAATTTCACCACCTTGGGCGCGACGACGAATTGGCAATAGGGCTGCGATTCATGGCCGCGGTAATAACCCTGGTGGTAGCCTTCGCCCGGATAGAAATGTTCCAGCGGCTGCAACTGCGTCACGATCGGCGCGTCCCAGATACCCGCGTCGTTGATTTCGCGCATCACTTCTTGCGCCACGGCTTTTTGATTCTCATCGTGATACAAAATGATGGAGCGGTATTGCGTGCCGCGATCGTTGCCTTGGCGATTGGATGTGGTGGGATCGTGAATGGTGAAAAAAATCTCCAACAGCGTGCGGTAGGAAATGACTTGGGGGTCGAAAGTGATTTGTACGACTTCTGCGTGGCCGGTGGTGCCGCTGCAGATGGCTTCATAGGTTGGGTTATCGGTATGGCCGGCCGCATAACCGGAGAGCACTTTTTCTACCCCGCGCGCTTGTTCGAACACCGCCTCTAAACACCAAAAGCAGCCACCGCCGAGGGTGGCGGTTTCCAATCCGAGTCGGTTTCCAGCCATGGTTTAATCCTCAAAATGACTATTCTAGCAGCGCTTGTCCGCCTTTGAAGCCCGCTTGGTCGTGCGGGCATCATCCTGCTGGCAAACCTGAGTAAAGCTCAGTACCATGAGGCATTAGAATAATGTCTTTATGCCGAAGTCTACCGCTATCCCCATGCAGCCCTATTTTAAGAGCCGCGGCTATGTGCCAGGCGGCATCGTCACAAATAGCAAAAACGAGTCACTGCATATGGAAGCTTTGCCGCCGTTTTTGCGCACGCTGCTGGTCGCCGATGGCACGGTGACCAAGAGCCTGGAAGCGTATTTTTGGGAGCAGGTCGAGGTGGAGAATCTAGGCCAAGCGCCGGCTACGCTAAGCAACGCCGCGCCTTGGCTCAATCTGGCAGTGGGCGCGTCGGTGTTGGAACGGCGCGTGCGTTTGCGCGGCACAGAATCCGGCCGCGTCTATGCGTATGCGCAGTCCATGATCAAACTCGAAGCGTTGCCTGAGCATTTGCGCGCGGATTTGCAGCAGGGCCGCATCGGCATTGGCGAGTTGCTGCGCGAGCGCGGCTTGGAGACTTACCGCGAGATTCTCGATGTGGGTCAATCCATCGAGCCGCAATTGAAAAACGTATTTGGCTTCGATCCCGGCGATTTGATTTATCGCACCTATCGCATTGTGATTCAGCATCAACCCGCGATTCAAATTACTGAGAAATTTCCATGCAGCGTATATCGATGAAACAAACCGTGGTCGTCTTCGCAGCGACGGTACTCATGTACCCGGCATTTGCCTTTGAGGTGGATACGTTCAAAAGCGGGCAAACGAAAGAGCAGGTAAAAGAAGCGCTTAAATCTTATACCTTCGACAAGGTGCAGGACTTTTCCGCGCAAACCCTGATCGCCTACGACCAGCCGGAAAAGGGCAGCAACCGCCAATTCGTGTTTGATTTTTGCAACGACAAACTGGTGGGGTTTCAGCAGGAGATGGCGCCGTCACCGCGCAATCTGATGATCATCATCAATAACTATATTTCGAAATATGGCCAGCCGATCAAGGTAAACGCCACCAGCAATGTGACCAGTATCGGCGATAAAAACGAGCTGGCGCTGTATTGGCGCAAGGGGCTCGATGTGGTGGGCGTGAAATACAGCGTCACCCAGCCGATCGAGCAATTGCTGCTGCAATACGATATACCGAATAATTGCTGGCAGACGCCGCGCTAGCTTTAGAGTAAATTTTCTTACTACGGAGTACCCAGAGGGTAGGCTTCGCGCTGGTGCAAATGCAGTCACTCAACCTCCCGCCAAGATGATTAAGATGCAACGAGCAGGCTTCGTTCTCCTTCTTTTTTTATGTTTCACGCCATTCGCTGGGGCGCAGCAAGCGTCTTCCAACGCCGCCATCGCCAGCGCGCATCCCCTGGCTACGCTGGCCGGCCGCGAAATACTCGATCAAGGCGGCAATGCGTTCGATGCGGCGATCGCCGTGGCGGCGGTATTGGCGGTGGTCGAACCCTACAATTCCGGCTTGGGCGGTGGCGGATTTTTCCTATTGCATCGCGCACGCGATGGCCGGCAGGTGATGCTGGATGCCCGTGAGAAAGCGCCACTGGCGGCGCGGCCCGATATGTATCTCGATCCAAAGGGTGAATCTATCGCGCAGGCGTCCTTAGTCGGGCCCTTGGCCGCGGCGATTCCCGGCCTGCCGGCCGGGCTGGCGCATCTGGCTAAACGCTATGGGCGCTTGCCTTTGCGTCAGAGCTTATCTGCGGCAATTCGCTTGGCGGAAGCGGGATTTCCGATTGATGATCGTTATCGCGCGATGGCGGAATCGAATTTGACGCTGTTGCAATCCCAACGCGAAACGGCACAGCAGTTTTTGATTGAGCGAACGGTGCCGAAAGCCGGCGAATTGCTCAAGCAACCCCAGCTTGCCGCCACGTTGCGCATGCTGGTACAGCAGGGGAGCGCGGGGTTTTATCGCGGCTCGGTTGCGCGCGCGATGGTGGCGGCGGTGCGGGAGCAAGGAGGTATTTGGACTCAGGCTGATTTGGCGCGCTACCAAGTGAAGGAACGCGCGCCGATCGTTTTCGACTATCGCGGGCTGCGCATTGTGAGTGCGGCGTTGCCTTCGGCGGGTGGTTTGACCTTGGCCGAGACGCTGAATATTTTGGCGCGTTTCGACTTGGCGCAGCAAAGCCAAGCGCAGCAAATGCATCTGGTGGCGGAAGCGCTGCGCCGCGCTTATCACGACCGCGCACGTTATTTAGGCGATGCGGATTTTGTGCGGATTCCAACTGCGACCTTGCTCAGTCCCACCTACGCCGCGCAACGCGCCGCGAGTGTCGATCTTCACAACGCCACGCCCAGCGCGAGTCTGCGCGTCGCACCGAGTGTCAAGCAGGGCGATCACACCACGCATTTTTCGATCGTCGATCGCGCGGGAAATCGCGTGGCGGCGACTTTGAGTATCAACACCTTGTTCGGCTCCGGCTTTGTCGCAGGTAATACCGGTGTGCTGCTCAATAATGAAATGGACGACTTCGCCGCCAGTGAACAGGCGCAGAATATCTATGGCTTGGCGGGTAGCCGCGCTAACCGTATCGCGCCCGGCAAGCGGCCCTTGTCGAGCATGAGCCCGACGTTTGTGGAAGCTAAGCGCGGGGTGTTGATGCTGGGCACGCCTGGCGGCTCACGCATTATCAGCATGGTGTTGCTGGCGATTCTGGGGCTGGAGGCGACACCCGCGCCGGATGTGGCGGCCTTGGTCAGTGCGCCCCGGTTTCATCATCAATATCTACCTGATCGTATCGAAGTGGAGCCCGATGCGTTTAGCGCGGAAATACTGGATGAGCTCACGCTCAAAGGCCATGTCGTTCACCTCGCGCAGCACAAGTGGGGCAATATGCAGGCGGTGTGGATCGATCGCGCCAGTGGCCGGGCTTTCGCCGCCAGCGACCCGCGCAGCGCGGGTGGCGCGCTGGCTTGGTAATAGCTATTTGCGGTATCATGAGCGCGCTTTTTACACGGAATCCATATTGAAATGTGGATGGAAAATTGGGATGAAAACGACATTTCTTGAATTCGAACAGCCGATCGCCGAACTCGAATCCAAGATCGAAGAGCTGCGCTATGTGCAGGACGATTCGGCGCTGGATATTTCTGAAGAAATCGAACGGCTGCAAAAGAAAAGCAAGAGCCTGACCAAGGATATCTACGCCAAGCTCTCGCCCTGGCAGATTTCGCAAGTGGCGCGCCATCCGCAGCGGCCTTACTCCTTGGATTATATCGGCGCGCTGTTTACCGATTTCGACGAGTTGCATGGCGATCGGCACTTTGCCGATGACCCGGCGATTGTGGGCGGTATCGCGCGCTTCAACGGCCAATCGGTGATGGTGATCGGCCATCAAAAAGGCCGCGACACCAAGGAAAAGATTTACCGCAATTTCGGCATGCCGCGCCCCGAAGGATATCGCAAGGCACAACGCTTGATGAAGCTGGCGGAAAAATTCAATCTGCCCATCATGACCTTTATCGACACCCCCGGCGCTTATCCCGGTATCGACGCGGAAGAGCGTGGCCAATCCGAAGCCATCGCCAGCAGCTTGTATTTGATGGCGGCGCTACGTACACCGATTATTTGCACCGTGATCGGCGAGGGTGGTTCCGGCGGCGCGCTGGCGGTAGGGGTTGGCGACACCACACTGATCCTGCAATATTCCACCTATTCCGTGATTTCACCCGAAGGCTGCGCCTCGATTTTGTGGAAGAAGGCCGAGAAAGCGCCCGAGGCGGCCGAGACGCTCGGCATTACCGCACCGCGCCTGAAGTCGCTGGGCTTGGTCGACAAAATCGTGAGCGAACCGCTGGGCGGCGCGCACCGTGATCCGGAGGCGATGATGCTGGCCATGAAAAAAGCGCTGACCGATAGCTTGCGTCAATTGCAAGACTTGTCTCTCGACGAATTGGTTCAAGCACGCTTCGTGCGGTTGATGGGTTATGGCAAGTTCAAAGAAGCCCGCGTCAAGTGATCTGCTCCAGTCTGTTTTTCATCGTCTCCATGCTCAACTGACGCCGGGCCGGCACGTCACCGTTGCTTTAAGCGGCGGTGTCGATTCGGTCGTGTTGCTCCATCTGCTGCACCGCTTGCAGCGCGAGCAGGAATTTTTGCTCTCCGCGATCCACGTCAACCATCAGATCAGCCCTAATGCGACTGATTGGGCCAGCTTCTGCGTAGCACTTTGCGCCAAACTTCACGTTCCCTTGGTGGTAAAAGCGATCCGCGTGCCGCGCCGCTCCAAAGCCGGCTTGGAAGCCACCGCACGTTCGCTGCGCTATAGCGCCTTTGCCGAACTCGATACCGATTGCTTGTTGCTGGCGCATCATTTGGATGATCAGGCAGAGACCGTGTTGCTGAATTTGCTGCGCGGTGCGGGGGTGCGTGGCGCTGCGGCGATGCCAGAAACGCGTGAGAAGGACGGCACGCCGATTGTGCGGCCCTTGTTGGAAGTGCCGCGTGCCGCCTTGGTTGCGTATGCGAAGAAACATCGCCTGGCGTGGATCGAGGACGAGAGCAATTTGGATGCGGCCTTTACGCGTAATTATTTGCGGCATGCGGTGCTGCCGGCGATCGAGCAGCGCTTTCCGGCGTATCGTCAAACGTTGGCGCGCGCGGCGCGGCATTTTGCCGAGGCGGATGCACTGCTCGACGAATTGGCCACGATTGATATGGCGAGCGCGGTGCAGGATGGAAAATTGAAGCTGACGCTGCTGCAGCGGTATTCTCCAGCGCGCGCCAAGAATTTATTGCGCGCGTATTTTGCCGCACAGGGCATGCCGGCGCTGGATGCGGAGCGTTTGCAGGAGTGGTTGCGCCAACTGATCCAAGCGCGCGGCGATAGCCGGGTGGAATTCGGCGTGGCGGGTTTGGTGCTGCGGCGCTATCGGGGCGAGATTTGGGTCGAATCCAACACGCCTTGTCCCGCTGCGGATTGGCAGCTCGCTTGGCGCGGGGAGCGTGAGCTGGCGCTGCCTGAGTTGGGTGGCCGCTTGTCGATGATTCCGGTGCAAGGCGAGGGTTTGAGCGTGGCCAAACTGGGTGCAGCGCCCATAACGCTTCGCCTGCGCCAAGGCGGCGAAAGGCTTAAACCCGATTGTGGCCGCCCGCGTAAAACGCTCAAGCACTTGTTGCAAGAGGCTGCTATTCCACCCTGGCAACGCGAACGGCTGCCCTTGCTCTACAGCGGCGAAACCTTGGTCGCAGCGCCCGGCATTGGCATCGATTGCGCTTACCAGGCCACGCCCGGCGAATCCGGCTTGCGGCTCGGATGGGTGCTTACTTATACTGAATGAATTGCATCACCCTAACGTAGGAGCCAGATCATGAATCTCATTCGTTTTATCTTAGCTACTTGGGTATTCGCATTTTCTCCTCTCGTTTTTGCCGCTGATCAAATCGTCATCAAATTCAGCCATGTCGTCGCCCCGAGTACGCCTAAGGGTAAGGCCGCGCTGAAATTCAAGGAGCTGGCCGAGTCGCGCACTAAGGGCCAAGTCAAGGTCGAGGTCTATCCCAATAGTCAACTTTACAAGGATCGCGAGGAGTTGGAAGCCCTACAGCTAGGCGCGGTGCAGATGCTGGCGCCGTCGCTGTCCAAATTCGGCACCTTAGGCATTCGCGATTTCGAAGTCTTCGATTTGCCGTACATTTTCCCAAACAAGGAAAGCTTGTATCGGGTGATGGATGGCGACATCGGCAAGAAGCTGCTCGCCAAACTCGAAGCCCGTGACATCATCGGGCTGGCTTACTGGGACAACGGCTTCAAGCAAATGAGCGCGAACAAGCCGCTGCGTGCGGTGGATGACTTCAAAGGTCTCAAATTGCGTATTCAATCCTCCAAAGTGCTGGAGGCCCAAATGAAGGCGTTGGGTGCGAATCCGCAGGTGATGGCGTTCTCTGAAGTGTATACGGCCTTGCAACAAGGGGTCGTGGATGGCACCGAAAATCCGGTGTCGAATCTCTACACGCAAAAAATGCACGAGGTGCAGAAGCATCTGACGCTATCTGATCACGGCTATCTCGGTTATGCGGTGGTGGTGAATAAGAAATTATGGGAGGGCTTGCCAAAGGATATTCGCGCAACCTTGGAACAGGCCATGCGTGACGCAACCGACTACGAGCGCGTCATCGCGCAGCAGGAGAACGACGAATCCTTAGCCAAGGTCAAGGCAGCGGGCGCCACTGAAATTTATGTGCTGCAACTCAAAGACCGTTTGTTGTGGCATAAGGCGCTGCTGCCGGTGCATAAGGAATTCGAGAGCATTATCGGCAAGGAACTGATTTACGACATTTACAACGTCGCGGCCCAGGTAGAAAAGGAAAAGGCGGCTAAGAAATAATAACGCCGCGATGCTTAACCGCACGCTAGATCATTTAGAAGAATGGTTGATCGCCTGGTTCATGGCGACGGCCACCGTGATTATTTTTCTGGCGGTGCTACACCGCTACGCGTTAGGAGTTCCCTGGATTTGGGAATATGCGCGCCAGATCGATTTCAATTGGGCGCAAGAGTTGTGCGTCTATCTTTTCATCTGGATGGCGAAATTCGGCGCAGCGTATGGCGTGCGCAGTGGCATCCATGTCGGGGTGGATGTACTGGTGCGCAAACTTTCCCCGGGCAAGCAAAGTTTTTGCATACAGTTGGGTTTGGGCCTCGGCGCCTTCTTCACCTTTATCATCGCGGTGCTGGGGATGCGCTTCGTGCTGTTCGTGCAGACCATGGGTCAGATATCGCCTGATCTACGCATGCCGATGTGGATCGTCTATCTTGCCGTACCGCTCGGCTCCTCCCTCATGTGTTACCGTTTCCTGCAGGTGCTGGCCGCATACCGCCGCACCGGCCAATTACCGGCGCACCACTATGACGTCGCGGGGGTGGCCGAATGAGCGGCGTGATTATTTTCTCCGTGCTATTCCTCTTGTTGCTCACCGGGACGCCGATCTCAATTGCGCTGGGCATGACGGTGCTCGTGTTTCTCGCTTTTGTATCGACGCTATCCATCGATACCATTTCGATCATCTCGCAGAAGCTGTTCACCGGGCTCGACAACTTCTCGATTATGGCGATCCCCTTTTTCGTGTTGTCCGGCACTTTCCTCGCAACGGGAGGGGTGGCAAGGCGCATTATTCGTTTCGCGACCACCCTGGTGGGGTGGATGCATGGCGGTCTGGCAATGGCGGCGGTACTGTCATGTGCTTTTTTTGCAGCGATTTGTGGCTCCAGTCCCGCCACCGTCGTGGCCATCGGTTCCGTCATGCTGCCCGCGATGTTGCAGCAGGGCTACACCAAGAAATTTTCGGTGGGCGTGCTCGCTACCTCGGGCGGCTTGGGCATCTTGATTCCACCTTCGATCGTGATGGTGATCTACGGCGTCTCGACTTCGGAGAGCATCGGCCGGCTCTTCATCGCTGGCATCGTGCCCGGCATTATCATGACGCTAGCGCTGCTGATCGTGACGTACATTGTCGCGCGCATCAAAAAATTCCCCACGCTGCCGCGCGCTAGTAGCGGCGAAATGTGGGCCGCTTTTCGAGAATCGGCTTGGGGTTTGTTTCTGGTTGTGATCGTGATCGGGGGGATCTACGGCGGGCTATTCACGCCCACCGAAGCGGCAGCGGTGAGTGCGGTCTATGCGTTCTTCGTCGCGGTTTATGTGTACAAAGAATTACCCTTGAAACAAGTGCCGAAAGTGTTGCTACAAGCGGCGAATATGAGTGCGATGCTGCTCTACATCATCACCAACGCCATTCTTTTTTCATTTTTGCTCACCACTGAGAATATTCCGCAGCAACTCGCGCAGTGGATTATTGAACTCGGCTTGTCGCCTTGGATGTTCCTGCTATTCGTCAATGTTCTGTTGTTTTTCGCTGGGGATTTCATGGAACCCACTGCCATTATTCTCATCCTCGCGCCGCTGTTCCTGCCGGTGGCGGTGAGCCTCGGCATCGACCCGATTCATCTCGGGATCATCATGGTCATCAATATGGAACTCGGCATGATTACCCCACCGGTGGGGTTAAATCTGTATGTCGCGAGTGGGCTGGCGAAGATGGGCTTGACCGATGTAACCAAAGCCGCCGCGCCGTGGATTTTGGTGGTGACGGCGGTGTTGCTGCTGGTGACTTACGTACCGCAAATTGCCTTGTGGTTGCCGAACTTATTGTATGGGGTGAGCAAATAAGCGGTAGCGCTCAGCACCGCCCGGTTCAACGCGTAATCAAAGTGGCGCTAATCCCTTTTTCTTTCATCTTGGCCAATGCGGCTTCAGCCTCGGTTTTGGTTTTGAAGGCGGGCAATTGCACGCGAGTTTCAGTCTGGGCCGTTATCCCGATTTGTTTTAGCCGTTCCACCAATTGTTGTGCATTCTGCGGGTTGGAGAACACGCCGAACTGCACCACGTAGCCGCTTGGTGCAAGGGTGGGTTTGGGTGCGGCAGCTGGTGGCTGCGGCGCGGCTTGGGCGGGTTGCACTGCGGGTGCTTGGCTTGGCGCAGCTTGCGGAGGCGCCTTGGCAGTCTCGGATTTCACTAAGGGTTTTTGTGGCTCGGGACTGGCTTTTTTCGGGCCGGGACCGGGCGCGGGAAGCGGTTTGGTGCTAACCGATGGCGGGGGGGGCGCGGCTGGGGCCGGTGTGGCTGACGGCGCAGGCATATCGGCCGGCGGCGCGGACGAATCGATCGGCGGCGGCTCGGGTAAGGGCTGTGCGACTTGGGCCGGCTCCACCACTTGCGGTTCGGGACCGGTAACGATGGGCGGCGGGGGAGGCAGGAGCGTTTCTGCTGCGGGCTTAGTGACAATCTTGGCGGGTTTGTAGTAGCTGAGGTAGGTGAGGATGCCCACCGCGACCAGCACCAGTACCACCGCCACGATCAGCCGCCGGATGGCGCGCCGCTTGATCTCATTATTTTCCAGCACTGGTTCCGCCATGCGCCGTTCCCCCTTTTAATTCGTTGGATTTTGCACGGATAGTAGCATTTTCCCGTATGCATCAACAGGGTACGCGCACGCGTGGGTGGTCGGCAGCGGTTACGTTCGGAAACAAGGGCCTGGGATGAAATCTTGGTTATCCGGTTTATTTCCAAGGGCTAACACGGTATGATTGTAACTTTATGTTTATTCTAAGTTTCTGAAAGAGGAGAGTACGAAATGGCTGTTGAAAGAACCTTGTCTATCATCAAACCGGACGCCGTGGGCAAGAATGTCATTGGTAAGATTTATTCACGCTTTGAGAGCAATGGTCTGAAGATTATTGCTGCCAAAATGAAGTGGCTGTCCAAGCACGAAGCCGAGGGTTTTTATGCGGTGCATAAAGCACGCCCCTTCTTCAATGATCTGGTCGCTTTCATGATTTCTGGCCCGGTGATGATTCAAGCGCTGGAAGGCGAGAACGCGATTTTGAAGAACCGCGAGCTAATGGGCGCTACTGACCCGAAGAAAGCCGAGGCCGGAACCATCCGCGCCGATTTTGCTCAGAGCATTGACGCCAATGCGGTACACGGCTCCGATGGCCCGGAAACAGCGCGCGCCGAAGTCGCTTACTTTTTCCCTGAGATGGAAGTTTATTCCGGAAGATAATGACCAATCTGCTCGATTTCGACCTCGACGGCTTGACCCGCTATTTCGCTGAAATCGGCGAGAAGCCGTTTCGCGCCAAGCAAGTGATGCGCTGGATGCATCAGCGGGGTGCGGACGATTTCGGGCAGATGAGCGATTTGGCGAAATCGTTGCGGGAAAAACTGGTGATGTCAGCGGAGATCCAGCCGCCGCGCATCTTATCTGAGCATCGCTCGGAAGACGGCACGGTGAAGTGGCTGATCGACACCGGCACCGGGAACGCGGTGGAGACGGTATTCATCCCCGAGAATGATCGCGGTACGCTGTGTGTGTCTTCGCAAGTCGGCTGTGCGCTGGCGTGTACCTTCTGTTCCACCGGTTATCAGGGCTTCAATCGCAATTTGTCGGCGTCGGAAATCATCGGCCAAGTCTGGCTGGCGAATCGCGCGTTGGGAAAAGATCCAAAAGGCGAGCGCATCATCTCCAATGTGGTGATGATGGGCATGGGCGAGCCGCTGACGAATTTCGACAACGTGGTCACCGCACTCCACATCATGCTCGACGATCACGCCTACGGGTTGTCGCGGCGGCGGGTAACGGTGAGCACTTCGGGGGTCGTGCCGGCCATGGATCGGCTGGGCGAGGCTTGCCCGGTGGCGTTGGCGGTTTCCCTGCATGCACCGAATGACCCGCTGCGCGACGTGTTGGTGCCGATCAACAAAAAATACCCATTGCGGGAATTGATGTCGGCCTGTCAGCGTTACCTTGCCGTGGCGCCGCGCGATTTTATTACCTTCGAATATGTGATGCTGGCGGGTGTGAATGACAGCGTTGCGCAAGCTCAAGAGTTGATCGCGCTTACGCGTGATGTGCCAAGCAAGTTCAATCTGATCCCGTTTAACCCTTTCCCGCAAGCCGGCTATGCACGCTCCAAGCCCGACGCAATTCGGCGCTTCCGCGAAACCTTGCAGGAAGCGGGGCGGATAGTCACCACGCGCAAAACACGCGGCGACGATATCGACGCAGCCTGTGGCCAACTCGCAGGCAAAGTGCAAGACAAAACCAAGCGCACGCAGCGCAAAGAGGAAGTCACCCTATGATACGCATCGCGCTCGTCGCTGTCGGAATATGGTTTTCGTTCGGCGCCTTTGCGGCGCAAACGGTGCCGGGCCTGCCGCCGGGCTATGTGCCCGCTACGGAAGAGGAACAAATCAATTTTGAGCGGGCGCGGGTGCACACGGATTTAGGCGCGCAATATTACGCAGCCGGCAATATCGGCGTGGCGCTGGATGAATTCAATATCGCAGCCGCTGTCGAACGCCGCTATGTTCCGGCGCATTACATGCTGGGACTAGTCTATATGGAGCTAAAAGATGATGCGCTCGCGGAGGAGCATTTCAAACGCGCGCTCGATCTCGACAGCAACAACTCCGAAGCCCGCAACAATTACGGCTGGTTTCTTTGCCAGCGCGGCAAGGTGGGGGAATCGATCAAACAATTCATGGCGGCATTGAAAAATCCCTTGTATGAGACGCCTGACAAGCCCTATGTCAATGCCGGTATCTGCACGCTCAAACTGAGGGACGACCAAGGCGCGGAGGAGTATTTCCTCAAAGCGCTCAAACTGCGCCCCAACCAGCCACAGGCCTTATTAGCCCTGGCGGATATTTACTTTCGTGCAAATGATTTTCCGAATGCGCGTGCGCAAATGATCGCGTTTATGAAAGTACACAATCCGACACCGGATGCGCTCTGGCTGGGTGTGCGCATTGAACGCAAGCTCGGCGACCGGGCGTCTGAATCCAGCTACGCTCAAATGTTGCGACAGCGTTTTCCCGTTTCCAAAGAAAACCAGGCCTTGGCCGCTGGCCAGTACGAATGAACCAAGAAGCCCCACCGCCACTGGATACGTTGCCTGAGGTCGGCACGGACGCACCGAAAGCCACGTTAGAGGCGGCGCCGTTGCCTACTTTGGGCGAACTCATGATTGCAGCGCGCGAACGTTGGAATTTGAGCGCGGGTGATGTGGCACGTCAATTGCGCTTGGGCTTGCGTCAAGTGGAAGCGCTTGAAGAAAATCGTTTTGACGCGCTGCCGGGCAATACTTTCGTGCGTGGTTTTATTCGAAATTACGCCAAGGCGGTTCAAGTCGAGCCGGCGATATTCCTCGAAGCCTATGAACGTAGCCGCCCCCCAATTCAGGCCCACGAGATCGTGACGCAGACAGAGCATATTGATTTTACGGCTAAGCCGGTGCCGAAATGGGTCTGGTATATCGGCGGCGCCGTAGCGCTAGCGGTGCTGTTGCCTTTGCTGATCTATTTTGCGTTGCATGATGATGGGCTGCCTGCCCAGCTTACACCCACAACTGTTGTGCCTAAGGGGGCGCTTGCGCCGTCAGGGCAAGCACAGGAAACCCCATTGATCTTGCCACCGCCGCAAGTGATATCACTGGGCGAAGCGCCCGTGCCGGCGACGCCGGAAGTGACGCAAGGCGTGGCAATTCCCTCCGCGGCTTTGCCTGGTGCAGCGGCCCAGGTGACGGCGACCGGCCCCGTATTGAAACTGAAATTCGAAGGCGATGCCTGGGTCGAGATTCGCGACAAATCCGGTAAGAAGATTTTCTCCGAGTTGAGCCGCGCCGGCAACGAGAAGACGGTTCAGGGTGAGCCGCCGCTGTCACTGGTGGTGGGTGATGCCGCGAAGGTAAGGATTACCTATAATGGCAAGCCTGTGGACCTCACGCCGCACGTGAAGAAAACCGTCGCGCGTCTGACTTTGGAGTAAGCATGCTATACACCCATCACATTACTCGCCGTAAAAGCCGTCAGATCATGGTCGGCTCGGTTGCGATCGGCGGCGATGCGCCGATCTCGGTGCAAACCATGACCAATACCGAGACCACCGACGTGGACGCCACGGTGGCGCAAATCGAGCGCGCGGCCAAGGTCGGCGTCGATATCGTGCGCGTGTCGATTCCGAGTATGGAAGCAGCAGAGGCGTTTGGCGAAATCAAGAAACGCTCGCCGGTGCCCTTGGTGACGGATATCCACTTCGATTACAAAATCGCGTTGCGCGTGGCAGAGTTGGGCGCAGATTGCCTGCGTATTAACCCCGGCAATATCGGGCGCGAAGATCGCGTGCGAGCCGTGGTGCAATCAGCGAAAGATCACGGTATCCCGATCCGCATTGGCGTCAACGCCGGTTCGTTGGAAAAAGATTTGCAGAAGAAATATGGCGAGCCCACACCCGAAGCCCTGGTGGAATCTGCACTGCGGCATGTGGAAATACTTGACCGGCTCAATTTCGCTGATTTTAAGGTGAGCGTGAAGGCATCTGATGTATTCATGGCGGTCGAAGCGTATCGCTTGCTGGCGCAGAAGATTGAGCAGCCGCTGCATCTGGGCATCACGGAAGCCGGCGGTTTTCGTTCTGGCGCGGTCAAATCCTCGATCGGCCTCGGCATGTTGTTGGCGCAAGGCATCGGCGACACGATTCGCATTTCGCTCGCCGCTGACCCAGTGGAAGAGGTCCGCGTCGGTTTTGATATTTTAAAAAGCCTGCATTTGCGCAACAAAGGCGTCAATATCATTGCCTGCCCGTCGTGTTCGCGTCAGGAATTCGATGTGATTAAGACCGTTAACTTATTGGAAGAACGGCTCGATGACATCATGGAGCATCTGGATTTAGCCGTGATCGGCTGCGTCGTCAACGGCCCGGGCGAGGCACGCGAGGCGGACGTTGGCCTTGCTGGTGGGAAACCCAATTTGTTATATGTCGGCGGTAAGCCAAGCCACAAAGTGAGCGAAGCCGAATTGGTGGATGAGTTGGAGCGCCAAGTGCGTGCCAAAATCGCTGCGATGAAGGAAAATGCCGCTGCGACCGGCAAAATCATTCCCATCAAGGCAGTCGTCGGTTAACCCTTCAAAAAATAACCCCAACCCTATTTAAGGCACGGCCTGCGCCGTGCACCGCATTTATGAGCAAGCCCCTACAAGCCATCCGCGGGATGAACGACATCCTGCCGGCCGCCGCCCCGCTGTGGCAGCACTTCGAGCAAATCGTGCGCGACTGGTTGGCCGGTTACGGCTATCGTGAGATTCGCATGCCGATCGTGGAGCAGACCGGTCTGTTTAGCCGTGCGATCGGCGCCGTAACCGATATCGTCGAGAAGGAGATGTACTCCTTCACCGATCACCTCAATGGTGAGAGCCTGACGCTACGCCCGGAAGGCACCGCCTCCTGCGTGCGTGCGGTGTTGGAGCACAATTTGTTGTTTGGCAGCCCGCAGCGCTTGTTCTATACCGGCCCGATGTTTCGGCATGAGCGTCCGCAGAAGGGGCGCTACCGGCAGTTTCATCAAGTTGGCATCGAGTCGTTGGGCTATGCCGGGCCGGATATGGACGCTGAGCATATTCTCATGACCGCGCGTTTGTGGAAGCAGCTCGGATTGAGTGGCATCGAGTTACAAATCAATACCCTTGGCACGAGCGAAGACCGCGCGCGGCATCGGGCGCGCCTGATTCACTATTTGGAGGCGCATCAAGATCAGTTGGACGAAGACGCTAAGCGCCGGCTGCACACCAATCCGCTACGCATTCTGGATAGCAAAAATCCGGCGCTGCAAGCCATCATCGCAGCCGCGCCCAAGCTGTTGGATGATCTGGACGAAGTATCGCTCCAGCATTTCGAGGCGCTGCAAGTGTTGCTGCGCGCGGCGGGGGTTTCATTTTCGATCAATCCGCGTCTAGTGCGCGGCTTGGATTATTACAACTTCACCGTGTTCGAGTGGGTGACCGATCAGCTGGGCAGCCAAGGCACAGTGTGCGCTGGCGGGCGCTACGACAGCCTGGTGGAGCAATTGGGCGGCAAGCCGGCCGCAGCTTGCGGCTTTGCCATGGGAGTAGAGCGCTTGCTGGCTTTGATGGAAGCGCAAGGCATTGTGCCGCCCGCGCCCGCGCTAGACGTCTACCTCGTGCATGTGGGCGAGCAGGTTGAGACAGTGGCGATGCAAGTAGCAGAGCGCTTACGCGACGCAGGGCTAAGTGTGGTGCTACATTGCGGCGGTGGCAGCTTTAAGTCACAAATGAAAAAGGCCGATGCGAGCAGTGCGCGTTTTGCCGTAATCATTGGCGAGGATGAAGTGGAGGCAGGTGTGGTGAGCTTAAAGTCCTTGCGTGTCCAATCTGAGCAAGTGTCTGTATCAGCGGAAGACGTCGTGGGTTTGGTGCGCGGTTAAAATTATTTTGGTGGAGAGATAAGATGGCAATGGATCTGGAAGAGCAAGAACAGGTAGACGCACTGAAAGCATGGTGGAAGGAACACGGCAATAAAGTCATCGTCGGGCTGACGGTGTTTGTGCTGACCGTCGCCGGGTGGCGCGGCTGGGAGGCGTATCAATCGAAGCAAACCGGCGAGGCTGCCGCGCTGTTCGAAGTGTTGCGTGTGGAGCTTGCGACCAACGACCCTAAAAAAATTCGCGACGTTGCCGGTCAGTTGATCGATAAATTCCCGCGCACGGTTTATGCGACCGATGCCGCGATGATCGCGGCCAAGATCAATTTTGAATCGGGTGACGCCAAGAGCGCCAAAGCGCAGTACCAATGGGTGATTGAGCACGCGAAGCAAGCCCAATCAAAAGACCTGGCGCATTTGCGCCTCGCTGTCGTATTGCTGGACGAGAAAAACTATGGGGACGCGCTAAAACAGTTGGAAAGCGCACACGATACCGCCTTCGCGCCCTTGTTCAACGACTTGAAGGGGGATGTGTACGCGTTGCAAGGTAAATCTAAAGAGGCGCGCAGCGCTTACCAAGCCGCAATCGACAAACTGCCGAAGGATAGCCCGTTCAAGAACTATGTGCAGATCAAACTCGATGCATTGGGAGAGCAAGGATGAAACGCGCGCTGATTGGCTTGGCGCTGATCGCCTTGCTCGGTGGCTGCCAAACCGTCACGGGTTGGTACGATGACTTGTTCAGTTCCAGCAGCAAAAAAACCCTCCCTGTGCCGTTAGTTGATTTCAAGCCCAGCGTCGAGGTGAAGCTGCGGGCAAGTAGCAATATCGGTGGCGCCGGCAGTTTCGTATTCGCCCCTACGCTGAATAAAGAAGGGCTATTCGCTACTGGATTTGATGGCAAGCTGGCGCGGTTTGAGGCGGATACCCTGAAAGAGCGTTGGCGTACTGAGGTGGGTAAAAAGCTTTCCGGCGGTGTGGGCGCGGCAGAAAACTTGGTCGTGGTTGGCACGCAAAAAGGCGAAGTACTGGCGTATGACTTCAATGGCCAGCCCTTGTGGCAAGCGCGGGTGACGAGCGAAATATTGAGCCCGCCGCGGATCGCCGGTGGTTTGGTGCTGGTGCGCTCAGGCGACGGTCGCATCTATGCATTGGATGCTAAGGATGGTAAGCGCAAATGGTTATACCAGCGAGCGACACCGGCACTGACCGTGCGCAGCTTTGGCGGCGTGATGATTGATCATAATGGCGTGTTCGCCGGGTTTGGCGGCGGCAAGTTAGTGGCGCTGGATTTAGAAAGCGGTAACGTGGGTTGGGAAGCTTCCGTGGCACTGCCGCGAGGGGTTTCCGAGCTAGAACGCATTGCCGATGTGACCAGCAACGCGGTGACCGATGGACGCATAGTGTGCGCGGTGGCATTTCAAGGCCGCGTCGCTTGTTTCGAGATTCAAAATGGCAATGCAGTGTGGGCGCGAGACCTTTCCAGTATCGCCGGTTTGGCGATGGACGCACGCAATGTCTATGTGGCGGATGTGAACGGCGCCGTGCATGCAATGGATAAAACGACAGGCGCTTACGTGTGGAAGCAGGATAAGCTTACCCATCGCCAACTCTCCACCCCGCTGATTTATCGCGGCTATGTGGTGGTGGGCGATTTGCAAGGCTATGTGCATTTCATCTCGCGCGAGGATGGCGCCTTCGCGGCGCGTATCGCCACCGACGGCAGCCCGATCCGCGCCCAGCCGCAGGCGCTCACCGACGGCGTCATGGTGCAGACCAAGAACGGCGGGCTGTTTGTGTTTGGCTTGAATTGATTTTAAAACCACGGATGAACACGGATACACACGGATTATTTAAATCTGCTGTGGCTTTATCCGTGTT
>JADMJT010000057.1:0-1408 GCA_018781585.1 Burkholderiales bacterium | reverse complement strand
ATCCGTGTTCATCCGTGGTTACCCAGTTTATGAAACCCACCATCGTTATTGTCGGCCGCCCCAATGTGGGCAAGTCCACGCTGTTCAACCGCCTGACCAAAACGCGTGATGCATTGGTGGCCGATCTGCCGGGTTTGACCCGTGACCGTCACTACGGCCATGGCGTCGTCGGCGGTAAGCCATACCTCGTCGTGGATACCGGTGGTTTCGAGCCGGTGGTGAAGGATGGCATTTTGCACGAGATGGCGCGCCAAACCTTGCTGGCCATCGACGAGGCGGATGCGATTGTGTTTTTGGTCGATGCGCGCCAAGGTTTGACCGCGCAAGATAAGGTGATAGCCGACACGTTGCGCAGGGCTGGCCGTCCCTTATGGCTCGCGGTCAATAAAGCCGAAGGCATGCGACGCGAAGTCGTGACGGCGGAATTCTTCGAGCTGGGTCTGGGCGATCCCGTCGCGATCTCCTCCAGCCATGGCGAGGGCGTGCATGATCTGATGGAGCTGGTGCTCGAAGCCTTTCCGGAAGAGAAAGCCGACGAAGCAGAAGTAAACCATCCCAAGATCGCCATTGTCGGCCGCCCGAATGTAGGCAAGAGCACGCTGGTGAACAGCTTGTTGGGCGAGGAACGCATGATTGCATTCGATGCGCCGGGCACCACGCGCGACAGCATCTATGTTGATTTCGAACGCGACGGCAAGCAATACACTTTGATCGATACTGCCGGGGTGCGTAAGCGCGGCAAAGTATTCGAATCGATCGAAAAATTTTCCGTGATCAAAACCCTGCAAGCGATCGAGGACGCCAATGTGGTGGTGCTCGTGGTCGATGCGCAATTGGATATTTCCGAGCAAGACGCGCATATCGCCGGCTTCATCCTCGAGGCGGGGCGTGCATTGGTGGTCGCGGTGAATAAGTGGGATGGCCTCGATAATTATGCGCGCGAGCGGATCAAGGCTGAGTTGCTACGCAAGCTTAATTTTTTGAGCTTTGCCAAAATGCATCACATCTCGGCCTTGAATAACACCGGCATGGCGCCGCTGTTGAAATCGATCGATGCAGCCTATCAGGCGGCGATGGCAAAACTGCCCACGCCGCGTTTGACACGTATCTTGCATGATGCGGTCACCGCGCATCAGCCGCCAAAATCCGGCCCCTTCCGCCCTACGCCCCGTTACGCGCACCAAGGGGGGCAAAATCCCCCCGTGATCATCGTGCATGGCACGGGCGTGATGCATATTGCCGATTCCTACAAACGCTATTTGGAAAACGCATTCCGCCAGGCATTTAAACTGCAAGGCACACCGCTGCGTGTCCAATTCAAGCAAGGCGGGAATCCCTTTGCTGACAGAAAACCCAAGCCGCCTACCTTGAGTGAAGAGAATGCACGGCGGCGTGCCAAACGGACCTC
>JADMJT010000026.1 GCA_018781585.1 Burkholderiales bacterium | reverse complement strand
GCGGTAAAAAACGCCAGCACCAAGAACAACGCCGCATGCACCGGATTGCGCGCGGTAATCACGCGCATGCCGGCGAACAGCAGAATCGCTGAGAAGAGGTAGAAAACGAATGGCTCAAAATTCATGTGCTTTAAAAACCTTTTTGCCACATCGGGCATGACCATATTAAAGGAACCCTCTCCCCTGCCCCTCTCCCACAAGTGGGAGAGGGGTTCGTCCTGCTTAAATACGCCATACTCACTCCCCTCGCCCACTTGTGGGAGAGGGGTTGGGGGAGAGGGCAACTACCTATATTTCGCATCATCTGCCCGATCTTGAGCAATCATGTCTTCGTACTTATCCCCGATCGCCAACAGCATCGGCTTGGTGTAATACAAATCGCCGCGCTTTTCGCCGTGGTATTCGAAGATGCGCGTTTCCACAATGGAATCCACTGGGCACGATTCTTCGCAAAAACCGCAGAAGATGCATTTGGTCAAATCGATGTCGTAGCGCGTGGTGCGGCGCGTGCCGTCGTCGCGTTGCTCGGATTCGATGGTGATGGCCAGCGCCGGGCATACCGCTTCGCACAGTTTGCACGCGATGCAGCGCTCTTCGCCATTCGGATAGCGGCGCAGTGCGTGCAAGCCGCGGAAGCGCGGGCTCATCGGCGTTTTTTCATCCGGATACTGCACGGTGATTTTTCGCGCGAAGAGGTGGCGTCCGGTGAGCCGCATGCCCTTCAACAACTCGATGAGCAGGAAGCTACCGAAAAAATCTTTGAGGTTTGTCATCATCCGCCTAGCCCTAGTGGAAGAGATAACCGTAAGGCGTTTGCATGGCCGCGCCGACCACCACGATCCAAATCAGGGTGATGGGGATAAATACTTTCCAGCCCAGTCGCATGATCTGATCATAGCGATAGCGCGGGAACGTGGCGCGGAACCACAGGAACAAAAACAGCACAAACCCGGTCTTGGCAAACAACCAGGGGAAACCATCCGGCAGGAATCCAACCGGCGACAACCAGCCGCCTAAGAACATGACCGCGCACAAGGTTGCCACCAAAATCATATTCGCATATTCGGCTAGGAAGAACACCGCAAACGCCATGCCCGAATATTCGACATGGAAGCCGGCCACGATCTCGGATTCACCCTCGGCCACGTCGAACGGCGCGCGGTTGGTCTCCGCCACGCCGGCGATCAAATACACGATAAACAAGGGGAAGAGTGGCAGGAAATACCAATGCATCACACCGCCGGCCTGGCCTCGCACGATTTCGACTAGATTCAAACTCTGCGCCGCCATCAGCACGCCCACCAGCGCGAAGCCCATGGCGATTTCATACGACACGATCTGCGCCGCCGAGCGCATGGCGCCGAGGAAAGCGTACTTGGAATTGGAAGCCCAGCCCGCCACCACCACCCCATACACGCCCATCGAGGTGATCGCCATAATGTAGAGCAGGCTCGCATCCACATTGGCCAGCACCATATCGGCACTGAACGGCATCACCGCCCAGGCGGCGAGTGCTGGGGCTAACACCAGAATCGGCGCGAGCAGGAACAAGAATTTGTTGGAACCGCTGGGGATGATGATCTCTTTGAACATCAACTTGATGGCGTCTGCGATCGGTTGCAGCCAACCCCCGGGGCCGACACGGTTGGGGCCGATGCGGATCTGCATGTAGCCGATGATCTTGCGCTCGGCGTAAGTCAGGTAGGCTACGCACAGCATCAGCGGCAAAGTGATGGCGACAATCAGCATCATCGTTTTCACGAAGGTGAAAATTTGCGGTCCCCACACCGGGCCGAACCAGCTTTGATAGTAAGGGAGGAAGAATTCCATCATGCGCGTGTCACCGTGATGGTATCGAACATGCCGCCGAGCCCGGCGGTCAAAGGATGTGCTGCCGCGACGCGCACACAGTTATCCGGCAGGCGATCATCACGCGCCACGGGCAATTGCGTTTGGCCGGCGCCCTGTTTGAGCAGAATCATATCGCCCTCATTCAAACCGAGGCGCTGCATTAAGCCAGCATTCGCCCAAGCTCGCGGCGCTTGCGCATCCTTGGCGGCTTGCAAAGCGGGGGCACGACGCACGATGGCGTCGGACTGATAAATCGGCACTTCGCCGATGCGTTCGACGCCCTTCACGTTCACGCTGATATCGGCCAATACGGCTTGCTTGAGCGCATTGTCGAGCGCGTTGCTAACGATAGTTTTGCCACCCGCGAGCACCGCATTGCGCACATCCTCGGTACTGTTGTATTCGAAGCCGGGTAAGTGCAGCAGATTGCCGAGTACCCGCAACACTTTCCACGCCGGCCGGGTTTCGCCCTGCGGTTTCACCACGGCATTGAAGAATTGCACGCGGCCTTCGGTGTTGATATAGGTTCCGGAAGTTTCAGTGAACGGCGCAATCGGCAACATTACATCGGCGTAGTCCAAGGCCAAGTGTTTGAACGCGGACATCACCACCACCATCTCCGCCGCCATCATGGCGTTCATGGCTTGTTGCGGATCGTGGCAATCCAGTTCCGCTTCAACGTTCAGCAACACATAAGCTTTGCGCGGTTGCGCCAACATCTGCGCTGCATTCAAGCCGCCGGCATTGGGCCACGCGCCCGCGACATAGGCGCCAACGCTATTCGCCGCCTCGCCCAGAAAGCCGAATTTTGCACCCAGCACGCGCGCCAGTTCCAGGCCTAGGCTATGCAAGGTCGCGGCTTGCGGATGATGCTGTGCCAGATTGCCCAACAAAATCGCCGCGCTTTTCCCGGCGCATAGGCTCGCCGCGATCGCTTGTGCCGACGCATTGGGTGTCACACTCGCCAGCGCAGCTTGATAGGCTGCGCCCAGGTCAACGCCCTTTTGCTGCGCGGCGGCTTTGACCACTTGCGCCAAAGTATTCACCATCGCGCTCGGTGCGACAATGGCCTGATTCGCTACGACACACAGCAGATCATCATCGACCGGGTTGATTAAATTCAGTTGGCCGCCGTGCTTCACGGCTTGACGCAAACGATGCGCGAGCAAGGGCTGTTCTTTGCGCAACGTGCTGCCGACGATCAGCGTTGCATCTATTTCTGATAATGCTTCGACCGCTTGCCCCAGCCACGGTGCACCGTTCATCTGCGCATCGGCGCTGAAATCGGATTGGCGCAAGCGGTGATCGACGTTGCCGCTGCCCAGTGCGCGTGTCAGTTTTTGCAAGAGATGCAGCTCTTCCAGTGTGCTATTGGGCGTGGCGAGCGCACCAATCGCTTCTGCACCATGCTGGGTCTTGATTTCATTCAAGCCATGGGCCACATATTCCAGCGCAGTTTGCCAATCGGTTTCACGCCACTGGCCGCCTTGCTTCACCATGGGCACGGTCAAACGCTCAGCGCTGTTCAGCGCTTCGTAGGAGAAGCGGTCGCGATCCGCCAGCCAGCACTCGTTCACCGCTTCGTTATCTCGCGGCAGCACGCGCATGACGCGATCTTGTTTAATATGCATCGAGAGGTTAGCTCCCAAACCATCATGCGGGCTGATCGACGAACGGCGTGTGAGTTCCCAAGTGCGCGCGGTGTAGCGGAACGGTTTAGAAGTCAGCGCCCCAACCGGGCACAGATCGATCATATTGCCGGAGAGTTCGGAATCTACCGTCTGCGAAATAAAAGGCATGATCTCCGAATGTTCGCCGCGTGCGGCTTGACCTAACTCCATCACGCCGCCGATTTCCTGACCGAAGCGCACGCAGCGTGTGCAGTGAATGCAGCGTGTCATGTCGGTGGCGATGAGAGGCCCTAAATTCTTATTCACCACCACGCGCTTGACTTCGGTATAGCGCGAGCTGCTGCACCCATACCCTACCGCCAAGTCTTGCAACTGGCATTCGCCGCCTTGATCGCAAATCGGGCAATCGAGCGGATGATTGATCAGCAAGAATTCCATCACGCCTTGCTGTGCGCGCTTGGCTTTATCGGAATTGCTGGCCACCTTCATGCCGTCAGTGACGGGCGTGGCGCACGCGGGCAGCGGCTTGGGGGCTTTTTCCACATCCACCAAGCACATGCGGCAATTCGCGGCGACCGACAATTTACGGTGATAACAAAAACGCGGAATATATATGCCGAGCTTATCGGCGGCATCCATCACCGTGCTGCCTTCGGGCACTTCTACTTGCTGGCCATCGATTTCGATATGCAACATGCTAGTGACACCCGTCGATGGGACGTTTGTGTTCGATATGATGCTCGAACTCGTGGCGATAATGTTTGATGAAGCTGAGCACCGGTGTGGCGGCGGCATCGCCCAGGGCGCAAATCGTGCGGCCGCTGATGTTCTTGGAAACGTCGATCAACAGTTCTAGATCTTCGTGACGCCCCTGCCCCTGCAAGATGCGATGCACGACGCGATAGAGCCAACCGCTACCTTCGCGGCAGGGTGTGCATTGGCCGCAAGATTCCTCGAAATAGAAATACGACAAGCGTTCCAGCGCACGCACCATGCACACCGTATCGTCGAGAATGATGACCGACCCCGCACCGAGCATGGAGCCTGCCTTAGCGAGGGAGTCATAATCCATCGTACAAGTCATCATGATGTCGGCGGGCAACACGGGGACCGAGGAGCCGCCAGGGATGCACGCTTTCATCGTGCGCCCGTCGCGCATGCCGCCCGCCATTTCGAGTAGCGCGGGAAACGGTGTGCCGAGCGGAATTTCAAAATTGCCCGGTTTGTTGACCTGACCGGTCACGGAAAATATCTTGGTGCCGCCATTGTTCGGCTTGCCGAGCTCCAAAAATTTCTGCCCGCCGTTGCGCACAATGTAAGGAATGTTGGCAAACGTCTCGGTATTGTTGATCACCGTCGGACGGCCATACAAGCCGAAGCTGGCCGGAAACGGCGGTTTGAAGCGGGGCTGCCCCTTTTTGCCCTCCAGCGACTCCAACAAAGCCGTCTCTTCACCGCAGATATACGCGCCGAAACCATGATGCGCGTGTAGCTCGAAGCTGAAGCTACTGCCGAGAATCTGCTGCCCGAGATAGCCCGCCGCGCGCGCCTCGTCCAGCGCGTGCTCGAAGTGTTCGTACCTATCCCAGATTTCGCCGTGGATATAGTTATAGCCGCGCTGCGCGCCCAGGGTGTAACCGGCGATGATCATGCCTTCTATGACGCTATGCGGGTTGTAGCGAAGAATGTCGCGATCTTTGTAGGTGCCTGGTTCGCCTTCGTCGCTATTGCAGACGATGTATTTATCCCCGGCAAAATGGCGCGGTAGAAAACTCCACTTCAGGCCAGTGGGAAAACCCGCCCCGCCGCGACCGCGCAGCCCGGAGGTTTTAACCTCGGCGATGATCGCCTCGGAGCTCATGTTCTCCGCCAGGATTTTTTTCAAGGCCTGATAGCCGCCGACGCGCTCGTAATTGGCGAGCGTGCCCGGTTCGGGATGGTCCAGCGTATTGAGGATGACTTTTTCCGACATGCTTATTCCAACTCCGCCAGCAGTTGGTCGATTTTTTCCGGCGTCATGAAACTGCACATGCGGTGGTTGTTCACGATCATCACCGGCGCATCGCCGCAAGCGCCCATGCACTCGCCTTCGATCAGCGTGAATTTACCGTCCTCGGTGGTTTCGCCATAATTGATTTCGAGTTTTTTCTTCAAGTACTCGCCCACATCCTGCTGCCAGGTAACGCGGCAAGGTAAATTCGTGCAGATCACCAGCTTATGTTTGCCACGCTGCTGCGTGTCATACATATTGTAAAAAGTCGCCACTTCATACGCCGCGATGCGTGGCATGCCGAGATAATCCGCCACGAATTGGATCGTGTCGCTGGCAAGCCAGCCTTTTTCCTGCTGCGCGATGCGCAACGCCGACATCACCGCCGACTGCTTTTGATCGGCGGGATATTTGGCGATTTCGCGGTCGATTTTGGCCAAGGATTCTGCACACAACGTCATCGATCAATTTCCCCAAACACAATATCTTGCGTGCCGATAATCGCCACTACGTCGGCAATCATGTGGCCGCGCGCCATTTCATCCAAAGCCGCCAGATGCGCGAAACCCGGCGCGCGGATTTTCAAACGATAAGGTTTGTTCGCGCCATCCGATACCAAATAAATGCCAAACTCGCCCTTGGGATGTTCAATCCCGGCATAGCATTCGCCGGCCGGCACATGGAAGCCTTCGGTAAAGAGTTTGAAGTGATGAATCAACTCTTCCATATTCGATTTCATATCGAGCCGCGAGGGTGGCGCGATCTTGTGATTGCCGGTAATGACGGGGCCGGGGTTTTTACGTAGCCACGCCACACATTGCTTAATAATATTGTTGGATTGGCGCATCTCTTCCATGCGCACCAAGTAGCGGTCGTAACAATCGCCGTTCACACCCACGGGGATATCGAATTCCATGCGGTCATACACTTCATACGGCTGCTTCTTGCGCAGATCCCACGCGATGCCCGAACCGCGCAGCATGGGTCCGGTAAAACCGAGTGCTTGCGCACGCTCCGGCGACACCACACCGATGCCAACCAAACGCTGCTTCCAAATGCGGTTGTCGGTGAGCAGCGTTTCGTATTCGTCGACGTAGGTCGGAAAGCGCTTAGTAAAATCTTCGATGAAATCCAGTAGCGAGCCCTGGCGATTTTCATTCAGCTTGGCGATGTCGCGCTCGTTGCGAATTTTCGACGCTTGATACTGTGGCATGTGATCCGGCAGATCACGATACACGCCGCCCGGACGGTAATACGCTGCATGCAGCCGCGCACCGGAAGCCGCCTCATAACAATCCATCAAATCTTCACGTTCACGGAAAGCGTAGAGGAACACCGTCATCGCGCCGACATCCAGTGCGTGCGCACCGAGCCACAGCAAGTGATTGAGCAAACGGGTGATCTCGTCGAACATCACGCGAATGTATTGCGCGCGCTCCGGCACGTCGAGTTGCAGCAGCTTTTCGATCGCCATCACATAGGCATGCTCGTTGCACATCATGGACACGTAATCGAGGCGATCCATATAGGGCACGGACTGAATGAAGGTCTTATTTTCGGCGAGCTTTTCCGTGGCGCGATGCAACAGCCCGATGTGGGGATCAGCGCGCTCAATGACTTCGCCATCCAACTCCAACACCAGACGCAGCACACCATGCGCGGCGGGGTGTTGCGGGCCGAAGTTGAGCGTGTAGTTGCGAATTTCAGCCATTGAAAGAGCCTTCCCGAATCGTGCGCGGGACAATTTCGCGCTCTTCGATTGAAACCGGCTGATAGATCACGCGCTTTTGATCCGGGTCATAGCGCATTTCCACATAGCCGGTCAGCGGGAAGTCCTTGCGGAACGGGTGCCCGACAAAACCGTAGTCGGTGAGGATGCGGCGCAAATCAGGATGACCTTCGAAGATGATGCCGAAAAGGTCGAATGCCTCACGCTCAAACCAGTTGGCGGCCGGCCATAACTCGATGACCGAATCCACCACAGGGAAATCGTCGTCCTCGGCAAACACGCGTACGCGCAGACGTTGATTTTTGCTCACTGAAAGCAAGTGGTACACCGCGGCAAAGCGCTTGCCCGACCAACCGCCATCGCCATAGGCTTGGTAATCCACGCCGCACACATCAATCAATTGTTCGAAGCGCAGATCGTAGTCATCGCGCAGCAGCTTGAATACCGATAGCATATCGGCGCGCGGCACCACCAGGGTCAATTCACCCACCTGCGCTTGGAGCGTGAAATCGCTGCCTTCGAGCAAAGTATCGAGACGCGCGGAAATGGCTTGAAGCTTAGCGTTCATGCGGGACTTTAGGGTTAACGCGCAATGGTATTGGTGCGTTTGATTTTGTTCTGAAGCTGCACCAAACCATACAACAAGGCTTCAGCAGTGGGCGGGCAACCTGGCACATACACATCCACCGGCACGATGCGGTCGCAACCGCGCACGACGGAGTAAGAATAATGGTAATAACCGCCGCCATTGGCGCACGATCCCATGGACAACACCCAACGCGGCTCGGCCATTTGGTCGTACACCTTGCGCAGCGCCGGCGCCATTTTGTTGCACAAAGTACCAGCAACAATCATCAGATCAGATTGTCGCGGGCTGGGACGGAACACGATGCCGAAGCGGTCCAAATCGTAGCGCGAGGCGCCCGCTTGCATCATTTCAACCGCGCAGCAGGCCAAACCAAAAGTCATGGGCCACAAAGAACCGGTACGGGTCCAATTAACGACTGAATCGACCGTAGTGGTGATGAACCCTTTTTCCAGGACGCCTTCTATTCCCATTCCAAGGCTCCCTTCTTCCATTCATAGATGAAGCCGACCACCAGGATGCCGAGGAAAATCATCATGGCGACGAAACCGAAGAGGCCGATCTCTTCCAGCACCACGGCCCAGGGGAAGAGAAACGCAATTTCTAAATCGAACAGAATGAACAAAATGGCGACGAGGTAGTAACGCACATCGAATTTCATGCGCGCGTCTTCAAATGCTTCAAAGCCGCATTCGTAGGGGGAGAGTTTTGCGCTGTCGGGGCGATGTGGGGCAAGCAAAAATCCCATACCCATGGCGATGACACCGACGGCTAAGCCAACGGCGACGAACAGCAAAACGGGGAAATAATTCTCCAGCACTCTCCTCCACTCCCGACTGGTTTCGAGACCAGTGCGTCAATTTGACTGTCGCTTTTTGCGACTAGTGAGTTGTTATTTTGAGTGCTCAGTCTAGTTGCCATAGGAACTTGGTGTCAAGCTCCAGGCACTATATTTTATTATTATAAATCATCAGCTTATGTGATTATTTTCACTTATTCTCACATAATGTTCATTTATGGTGCCGACGGCGAGACTCGAACTCGCACGGCTTGCGCCACCGCCCCCTCAAGACGGCGTGTCTACCAATTCCACCACGTCGGCAAAGCTTTTAAGGGCTATTAATTGGGGATATCTTTAGCCTTGGAACCACTCGGTGCAGCCGGTAACTGCGGCGCTGCCGGAGCCGGGGTCTGAGCGGGAGCAAGTTCCTTCACCGTCATCGGCGCATGCTGCTTAGCAAAGGCAAAATAAGTCAGCCCCATGCTGGTCAAGAAGAAGACGGTCACCGCGATCGCGGTGGCGCGGCTCAAAAAATTGGCCGAACCCGATGCTCCAAACAGGCTGCCGGAAGTACCACTACCGAACGCCGCGCCCATGTCCGCGCCTTTACCATGCTGCAGCAATACCATGCCGATTACCGCCAGTGAGGCAATGATATGCAGTATCCAAACCAGTGTTTCCATCATTAAACCTTATGCAGCCTTAGCGGCTGCTTTGCAAATTGAGATAAATTCATTGGCATCCAGCGATGCACCGCCGATCAAGCCACCGTCGATATCCTGCATCGCGAATAGTTCGGCCGCATTGGATGCTTTCACGCTGCCGCCATACAAAATCATAATGTTTTCGGACAAGCCCTTATTGTGCTCGGACAGCAGCGCACGAATATAAGCATGCACTTCTTGCGCCTGTTCGGGCGTCGCGGTCTTACCGGTGCCAATTGCCCACACCGGCTCATACGCGATCACGCAGCGGCCAAAGCCTTCTATTCCCGCCTTATCCACTACGGCCTGCAACTGACGTTCCACGACATTGGCGGTAATGCCTTTTTCGCGCTCTTCCAGCGTCTCGCCCACACACAAAATGGGGATCAGCCCGCCTTTCTGTGCTGCAACGAACTTCTCCGCCACCGTCGCATCGTCATCTCCATACAGGGCGCGACGCTCTGAGTGGCCCACAATCACAATACTGCAACCGAGATCGCGCAGCATGCTCGCGGACACTTCCCCGGTATAAGCACCTTTTTCGTGCTGGCTCACGTTCTGGGCACCCCACACGATTTCACTGCCTTGGAGCGCGAACTGCACTTGAAAAATATAGGGAAAAGGGACACAAACGGCGCAATGCACGCCTTTAACCCCAGCCATGCCTGTCACAATTCCATCCAGCAAGGTCTTATTGCTGATCAAACTGCCGTGCTGCTTCCAGTTGCCAGCAACCATCCGCTCGCGCATAGCTTTCCCCGTGTTCGCAAAGGGGTGCATGTTAGCGAGTTACCTTTAACGGGTCAATCCCAAACCCCGTGTTAATCAATGGTCTATGCTGAATTTTGAATTGTCACAATTCAGTAACAATCGGCGACTACTATGCACGCCGTAGCAACGTAATTACCCACACTTAATGGAGGTAACCACACATGTTTCAACGTAACCTTTTCAAACAACTCGCTTTGGCCGGCTTTGTCGCTGGCGCTTTAGGCGGGTTTGCACCGGTGGCGAGCGCCGCCGATCAGATTATCAAGATTGACGGTTCCAGCACGGTTTACCCGATTACCGAAGCGGTAGCCGAAGAATTCCAGAAATCCAAGAAAGGCGCGATCAAAGTCACGGTGGGCATTTCCGGCACCGGCGGCGGTTTCAAGAAATTCTGCCGCGGCGAAATCGATATTTCCGACGCTTCGCGCCCGATCCTGAAAAAGGAAATGGAAGCCTGCGCGCAAGCGGGGATTAAATATATCGAGTTGCCCGTCGCCTACGAAGGCATCACCGTGGTGGTTAATCCACAAAATACCTGGGCCAAAAGCATTACCGTGGCTGAGTTGAAAAAAATCTGGGAACCTGCCGCCCAAGGCGTCGTTACCAAGTGGAATCAAGTCAACCCCGCTTGGCCCGATGCGCCGATCAAACTGTTTGGCCCTGGCGCCGACTCCGGCACGTTCGACTACTTCACCGAAGCGATTGTAGGCAAGGCCAAATCCAGCCGCGGCGATTACACCGCCTCGGAAGACGACAATGTGCTGGTGCAAGGCGTATCGCGCGATAAAAACGGCATCGGTTATTTCGGTCTGGCGTATTACTTGGAAAACCAGAAAAAGCTGAGGGCGGTGCCGGTAGCAGAAAAAGAAGGCAAAGCACCGGTCGCAGTTTCGATTGAAACGGTCAAGAACGGCTCCTACCAGCCGCTGTCCCGCCCGATCTTCATCTATGTCTCGGACAAAGCCTACGACCGTCCTGAAATCAAGGAATTCATCCAGTATTACCTGAATCAAGCGCCCAAACTTGTGGCCGAGGTCAAATATGTGCCCTTGCCCGATTCGGCTTATAAGCAGGCAACTGACAACTTCAATAAGCGCAAGCTCGGCACTGGCTTCGGCGGTGAAGCGGAAGTGGGTGTGCTGATCGAAGAATTGCTCAAGCGCGAAGGTAAACACTAATATTCTGAAGTAAAACCATCGGGGTGGCATAGGGCCACCCCGATTTTGTTTGCCGGGGAACCGGTCCTGAAGGTAATCTATGCGGGTCTAGTTCCGAACTCCATACAACACTGAATAAATCAGGGGTTCATGTTTAATGAATAGCCCGGCTCAAATAATGAACGAAGATTTTTCCCTGCCTGTCAGTTCTCGTCTGGCGTTCCGCTTTTCGCGGCACATACGCGAGCGCATTATCGAATTCATTTTGCTTCTTGCCGCCAGCATCGCGGTGTTGACCACCCTCGCGATCGTGGTGATTCTGGTTTACGAATCACTTCCTTTTTTTCAACATGTCTCGCTCAAAGATTTTCTGACTGACACGCAATGGACGCCGCTGTTCGACGACGCCCATTACGGCATCATGCCGCTGGTGGCGGGAACGCTGGTGACCACCGGCGTTGCCCTCTCGGTCGCGATCCCGCTCGGCACCATCATTGCCATCTATTTGAGCGAATTTGCCTCGCACAAAGTGCGGGAGACCGTCAAACCGTTCTTGGAATTACTGGGCGCAGTGCCCACCATCGTGTTTGGCTATTTTGCGCTGGTGTTCGTCACGCCCTTGTTGCAAAGTACTATTCTGCCCAACCTGCCTGGTTTTAACATGCTCTCGGCCGGCTTGGTCATGGGCGTCATGATCATCCCCTATGTTTCTTCACTCAGCGAAGACGCCATGCATGCGGTGCCGATGCACATGCGCGAAGCCTCCTACGCCATGGGCGCAACGCGTTTTCAGACCGCTTTCCGCGTGGTCACGCCCGCTGCTTTTTCGGGCATCGCGGCCGCTTACATTTTAGGCATCTCACGCGCCATGGGCGAAACCATGGTGGTCGCGGTGGCCGCCGGCATGCAGGCGAATATGACGTGGAACCCGATGGAGCCGGCAGAAACGATGACGGCTTATATTGTGCAAGTCAGCTTGGGGGATCTGCCCCATGGCAGCATCGGCTACCAGACCATCTTTGCAGTGGGATTAACACTCATATTAATGACGCTCGTATTTAATATCATGGGATTCTTGCTCACCCGTCGCTTCCGGGAGCGTTACTAACATGGCCGCGAATAACGAACAGCACATCCAAGAAATTCGCGCCCTGATCAAAAAACATAAGATCTGGGACAAGGTTTTTGCCATCGTGGGCCTGCTCGCCATGCTGGTGGGCGTCACGACGCTCATCGTGCTGTTTGCCAATCTGGCGATTGATGGCGCACCGCGTTTGTTGTCGTGGGATTTCTACACTTCATTTCCATCGCGCCGGGCGAGCTCGGCGGGTATTCTTTCAGCCTGGGTCGGCACCACTTTAGTCATGCTGGTGACCGCCATCTCGGCGGTACCGATCGGTGTCGCCGCCGGTATTTATCTGGAAGAATACGCGCCCAAAAACTGGATGACCGCCATCATCGAAATCAACGTCACCAACCTCGCCGGCGTGCCTTCCATCGTGTATGGCTTGCTCGCCTTGGGCTTGTTTGTCTATCAGTTCGGCTTGGGGCAAAGCATTCTCGCGGCCGGCCTCACCCTGGCCTTGCTGATCCTGCCGGTGGTGATCGTCGCCACGCGGGAGGCGATTCGTTCCATTCCGCAAGCCATCCGTGAGGCCGCCTACGCCGTCGGTTCCACGCGTTGGCAAGTGGTGCATGACCACGTGTTGCCCTATTCCACCGGCGGCATTTTGACCGGCGTGATCATCGGCCTGTCGCGCGCCATCGGCGAAACGGCGCCCATCATCACCATCGGCGCTTTGACTTTCATCGCCTTCTTGCCGGATTCGCCATTCAAGGGCGAATTCCCTTATATCTCTTTCGACTGGATCATGGCGCCGTTCACGGTGATGCCGATCCAGATGTTCAGCTGGACCTCGCGTCCAGAGGAAGAATTTCAATTCAACGCGGCAGCGGCCGGCTTGGTGCTGCTGGGGATGACGCTACTCATGAACGCGTTGGCAATTTACCTGCGCTATCGGATCCGAAGGAATATCAAATGGTAGAACTGGCTGAAACACCCGCCCTGAATCACGTGAAAGATGCGGAGGGCATCGTGGTCAAACCGAAAGCGGAGGTCCAAGACCTGAGCTTCTACTATGGCGCTTTTCAAGCGCTAAAGAACATCAATATGCCGATCGCAGACAAGCGCGTCACCGCGCTGATCGGCCCGTCTGGCTGTGGCAAATCCACCTTCTTGCGCTGCTTCAATCGCATGCATGACCTTTATCCCGGCAACCATTATCAAGGCAAAATTGTTTTGCAGCCGGACAACACCAACATTCTCGGGTCCAAAGTCGATCCGATCGAAGTACGCATGCGTATCAGTATGGTGTTTCAGAAGCCCAATCCTTTCCCCAAATCGATTTACGAAAATGTGGCCTACGGCCTGCGCGTACGCGGTTCACGCAGCAAACGCGCCTTGGACGACAAGGTGGAAGAAGCCCTGCGTGGCGCGGCACTATGGGATGAAGTCAAGCATCGGCTGAACGATTTGGCATTCAATCTTTCCGGCGGTCAACAGCAACGCCTATGTATTGCCCGTGCGCTCGCCACCGATCCGGAAATCATGCTGTTCGATGAACCGACTTCCGCACTCGACCCGATCGCCACTGCCAGCATCGAAGAGTTGATCTCCGAGCTCAAGAGTAAAGTCACCATCCTCATCGTCACCCACAATATGCAACAGGCGGCACGCGTGTCCGACTTTACCGCCTTCATGTACATAGGCGAGCTGATCGAATTCGGCGTCACCAACAATTTGTTTGTGACGCCCGCCAAGAAACAAACGGAAGACTACATCACCGGGCGCTTCGGTTAAGCCATCCCCATAAAACCTTCTTAACCAGCGCGCAGCCTACCTTCCGCGCATTCGGCGCGCCGCCAAAATCGGCTACAATATCCGTTTTCGAAATAACCCTTTGGAGTTCTACATATGTCGATGTCGGACCGCGACGGCGTAATTTGGTACGACGGCAAAATGGTGCCGTGGCGCGACGCCACCACCCATGTTCTGACCCACACCCTGCACTATGGCATGGGGGTGTTCGAGGGCGTGCGCGCCTACAAAACCGATCAAGGCACGGCGATTTTCCGTTTGAAAGAGCACACCGACCGCCTATTCCGTTCGGCGCATATCCTCGGCATAAAAATGCCCTACGACAAAAAAACCATTGCCGATGCGCAACTCGCCGCGGTGCGTGACAACAAACTCGAATCCGGCTACCTGCGCCCGATGGCGTTTTTCGGCTCGGAAGCCATGGGCATCTCGGCCAAGACGCTCTCCACCCACGTCATCGTCGCCGCTTGGACTTGGGGCACCTACCTCGGCCAAGAGGCCCTGGAAAAAGGCATTCGAGTCAAAACCTCGTCCTTCGCCCGGCACCATGTGAACATCACCATGTGCAAAGCGAAAGCGAATGGCAATTACATGAATTCCATTCTCGCGCACCAGGAAGCGGCGCATGATGGTTATGATGAGGCACTGTTGCTCGACGTCGATGGTTTTGTGGCGGAAGGTTCAGGCGAAAATGTGTTTGTGATACGCAATGGCAAGCTTTACACACCCGATCTGACTTCGGCGTTGGAAGGCATCACGCGTGACACCATTATCACGTTTGCGAATGAGATCGGCCTGCCGGTGATCGAGAAGCGCATTACACGCGATGAGGTGTATAGCGCCGACGAAGCCTTTTTCACCGGCACCGCTGCCGAAGTCACCCCGATCCGCGAGCTCGATAACCGCGCCATCGGCGAGGGCCAACGCGGCCCGCTGACAACCCAACTGCAAACCATGTTCTTCGATTGTGTGAAGGGCAGAGATAGCAAACACCAAGACTGGCTCACCTACATTTGAGAGGAACGAAGATGGCGGAGATAAGCGACAACACGAAACGTTACGTTGAGATCAGCGCCGAGCAACTGCCCTTGCATTGCCCCACGCCCGAAATGGCACTGTGGAACACCCATCCGCGCGTGTATTTGCCAATCGAGAAAAAGGGCGAAGCGCTTTGCCCTTATTGCGGCACGATGTACAAATTGAAGGGCGGGCCCAGTACTTCGCATCATTAATAGGGCGCTTTAAACGGACGCGTGCATTCGTGTTCCCGGCGACGCTTCATGACTAAAATCCTCATCATCTCCCCCGCCTGGGTCGGCGACGCCGTCATGGCCCAGCCGCTGTTCATGCGGCTCAAGCAACGCTTTCCCGATGCAACGATCGACGCCTATGCACCACCCTGGGTCGCGCCGGTATTGCGCCGCATGCCGGAAATCAACGCAGTCATCGACCATCCCTTCGGCCACGGCCAGCTGCGTTTTTTTGACCGATTAAAAGCGGCGCGCGAATTGCGCTCGCGCCAGTACGATCAAGTCATTGTCTTGCCCAATTCACTCAAGTCGACGCTGATTCCTTTTTTTGCGCGCATTCCGCTACGCAGCGGCTTTATCGGAGAATTTCGCTATGGCTGGTTAAACGATGCGCGGCCACTGGATGAAGCAGCTTATCCTTTGATGGTAGAGCGTTTCGCGCTACTGGCGGAGCCACGTGGCCGAGCCCTCGCGCGCCCGGTGCCCCATCCGCGCTTGCGCAGCAACGAAACGCAACAAGCGGCAACGCTGGCGAAGCTGGGATTAGCCCTCGCGCAACCTGTTATCGCGCTTTGCCCCGGCGCAGAATATGGCCCGGCTAAACGTTGGCCGGCGGCGCATTTCGCCAGCCTTGCGCAAACACTGCAACAGCGTGGTTATCAAGTATGGCTAATCGGTTCGAATAAGGATCAGGCGATTGGCGCGAGCATCGCGCAATTAAGCAATCACGCCTGCCGCAATCTGTGCGGACAAACCTCGCTCGATGAGGCGGTGGATTTACTCGGCTGCGCCACGACCGTGGTCACCAATGATTCCGGCTTGATGCATGTCGCCGCTGCGCTGGATAAACCGCTGGTCGCGATCTATGGCTCCAGCAGCCCCGATTTTACGCCACCGTTGTCCGACAAAGCGCGTATCGTCAGCCTCAATCTGTCATGCAGTCCTTGCTTTAAACGCGAATGTCCGCTCGGGCATCTTAACTGCCTGACACAACTCAGCCCCGACCGACTATTGGCCGAGCTTGACCAAATTCCAGGCTAAATGGTTTTGGAATAACGCGGCTTAGCCGGTTCTGCCGCTTCCAAATACGCGTCGAAGCACATCGCGATGTTACGCAAGAAAAAACGGCCAAGCTCGGTGACTTCGATGCGCGCCGAGGATAAGCGCACCAAGCCATCCTGTTCAAGCTCACCCAGTGTGACAACTGCTGCGCGGAAGTAGGCATCGAAGTCGATGTCCCAGTGTTGCGCAAAGATTTTTCGCTCCAAAGCCAAATCGCACATGATGCGAGTGATCGCATCGCGTCGGATTTTGTCGTCGCGGGTGATGCGCACACCGCGCTCGATGGGCAGATGCCCCGCATCGACGCGGCCTTGGTAATCCGCTAGGCGTTTCCAATTCTGGGTATACACGTCATCGGTTTGGCTGATAGCAGAGGCGCCGAAGGCATAGATGTCGCTATGCTTATGCGTGGTATAGCCCTGAAAATTGCGGTAGAGCGTCTGATTGCGTTGCGCCCGCACCAACTCGTCGTCGGGCTTGGCGAAATGATCCATGCCGATATAGACATAGCCCGCCTCGGCCAGCTTATCGTGTACCAACATTTGCAAGCCCAGCCGCACGGGGAAACTGGGCAAGTCCTGCTCCTTAATGAGCTTTTGGTGTTTCTTCATCCACGGCACGTGCGCGTAGCCGAACACCGCCAGCCGGTCGGGCGCCATTTCGATCACGCGCACGAGGGTGTGCGCAAAACGCTCCACGCTCTGATTCGGCAGTCCCACCATGAGATCGACGTTGATGCTGGTAAAGCCGTCTTCCCGCATCCAAGCGATAGCGTCTCGAATCATGGCCTCGGGCTGTATCCGATTGACCGCGCGTTGGACGCGCTCGTCCAGATCTTGCACGCCAATACTGATCCGGTTGAATCCGGCGGCACGTAACGCCGCCACATGCTCGCGTGTCAGATCGCGCGGATCGACTTCACATCCCGCTTCCACTTCTGGTGCAAAATTGAAGCGTGCACGCAGATGCGTCGCCAAACGCGCGATGTCCGTAGGCTTCAGGTAAGTAGGCGTGCCGCCCCCCCAATGCAACTGCCGCACCACACGATCTTTCGCGGTTAATTCAGCAACCAGATCAATCTCGCGCAGCAAAAAATCCAAGTAGTTGCAGGCCTTGGAATAGTCGCGCGTGGCGACCATATTGCAGCCGCAGTAGTAACATAGGGTGTCGCAGAAAGGGATATGGACATACAGCGATAAATCCCGTCCGCTGGCTTGGCTTTGCGCGATTTCTTCGCGCCATTCCTTTTCCCCGAAGCCCTCCGTAAAATAGGGCGCAGTCGGATACGAGGTATAGCGCGGACCCGGCTTGCTATACTTTTCCAATAACGCGATAGAAGGTGTCATCATGAAACGATATCAGGATAAGGTTATCCATTGTAACGCTTCCGCTTTAAAGCGCCTAGCGCACTATCCATGCCAATGACCCCGCCCCTGTTTGCCAATGCCGAACAAGCCGAGATGGCGTTTTACCGTGCATTCGAGGCCAATGATCTCGACGCCATGATGGCAGTGTGGGACGACACGGACGATATTGTCTGCATTCACCCCATGGGGCCGGCGCTGAATGGCCGCCAAGCGGTAATCGATAGCTGGCGCGAGATTCTTTCCGGCGGCGTAGCCATGCGTTTCTCGCTGGAAAAGGTACAGACTTATACCGCAGATAATTTGTCGATCCACATGCTCAATGAGCATATCGATGTCGCCAGCGGTAATCGGGTCGCCCCCATGGCCGCCACTAATATCTTCCGCCTCAGTCCACAGGGTTGGCACATGGTGTCGCACCATGCCTCGCCCAACCCTGGCACGCAGACCGCAAAATCCAATCCGCTACTGCACTAGGCAGTTCACGTCCGATCACTTTTCGCGCCACGGCAAGGTGGTTTAGTCACCCTAATCCCGGCATAATTCAGGCATAAATTCACCAAGGACCTCGCATGACGATCTATCCAAAAGAAATCTTCAAGGCCTATGACATTCGCGGCATCGTCGATAAAACCCTCACTTCAGAAATCACCGAAGCGATTGGTCACGCCATCGGCTCCGAAGCGGTGGCACGCAAGCAACAAACCATCGTCATCGGCCGCGATGGCCGCTTATCCGGGCCGGCGCTATCAGCAGCGCTGGCGCGCGGCATCCAGAAAGCTGGCGTGAATGTGATCGATGTCGGCATGGTCGCTACCCCCATGACTTATTTCGCCGCGTATGAACTCAAAACCAACTCGGCGGTGATGGTCACGGGCAGCCACAATCCGCCCGATTACAACGGCCTGAAAATGGTGCTCGGCGGCGAGACCTTGGCCGGCGAAACGATACAGAAACTGCGCGAACGGCTAGAGAAAAATGATCTCGTCCACGGCAGCGGCAGCTATTCGCAACAAGTGATTGCGCAGCAATATATCGACCGAATTTTGTCCGACGTCAAACTTGCGCGCCCCATGAAAATCATCATCGACTGCGGCAACGGCGTCCCTGGCGCCTATGCTCCGGCTCTGTTCCGTGGACTCGGCTGCGAAGTCACCGAGTTATTCTGCGAAGTGGATGGCAATTTCCCCAACCATCATCCCGACCCCTCGCAACCTAAGAATTTGCAAGACCTGATCGAAGCGCTCGCGGATTCTGATGCCGAAATTGGTCTCGCCTTCGACGGCGATGGCGACCGCCTCGGCATCGTCACCAAAGACGGGCAAATCATTTACCCCGACCGGCAATTGATGCTGTTCGCCGCCGACGTCCTCTCGCGCAACCCGGGTGCTGAAATCATCTTCGACGTGAAATCCACACGCAAACTTTTTGCCTGGATCAAAGCGCGCGGCGGCCGGCCCCTGCTGTGGAAAACCGGCCACTCCTTCATCAAAGCCAAAATGAAAGAAACCGGCGCCCTGCTCGCCGGTGAAATGAGCGGCCACATCTTCTTCAAGGAGCGCTGGTACGGCTTCGATGATGGTCTCTACGCCGGCTGCCGCATGCTCGAATATCTCTCCAAACAAGCTGATATCAACGCCACCCTGCACGGCCTGCCCGACACCATCAACACCCCCGAACTCAACATCACCATGGCCGAGGGCGAGCACTACACCCTGATGAATAAACTTCAACAAACCGCAAAATTTACCGGTGCCGACGAAGTGATCAAACTCGATGGCCTGCGCGTGGAATACCCGGACGGATTTGGTTTGGCGCGGCCTTCCAACACCACGCCGGTAATTGTGCTGCGCTTCGAGGCTGACACCGAGCTTGCGTTGAAACGGATTCAAGATGATTTTCGGCGCGTGATTTTGGAAGCCGCGCCGGGCTTGGTGTTGCCGTTCTAAAAATTCACAGGCGGCTTGAAGCAAGCGCAAAGTAAGAGCCGCAAAAATGTAGCGCAAGCATCCCTGCTTGCATGCCGGCAGGATGCCGGCGCTACAACACCCATTCTCTGCTATGGATCTTCAAAATTAAGGCAGCGCTGCGCCTTGGCTTGGTGGTAATGCCTGACTCAAATTTTTTGTTTTGGTTAGCGGTTTCCTGTGCTTCCCCTTGCGGTGCGCTATAAATCACCGCGCCGCCAGCAGCGCAGTCAAATCCGCAATCACCTGCTCTGAATTGCGCCCCGCCTCAGCGGATAGATACACCTTGGCGACCAGGCCTTGGGGGTCGATGAGGAAGGTGTTGCGCTTGGCGAATTTCATGATGAGGAGCTTGGTGAGAGAGCCGTAACGCTCCGCCGTAGCACCTTGCTGGTCGGCCAGCAGCGGGAACGGCAAGCTGTATTTTTTGGCGAATTCTGCGTGTGAAGCCGTGTCGTCCACACTTACGCCCACCACCTCCGCACCCATTTTACGCAGGGTAAAAATATCATCGCGGAACGCACATGCCTGTTTGATGCAGCCTGGCGTGTCGTCTTTGGGGTAGAAGTACAACACCAGCCATTTGCCGCGATAATCGGCCAGCCGGTGCTGTTTGCCATTCTGATCCGGCAGGTTGAAATCGGGCGCAGCTTGTCCCGGCTGGGGCGTGTTCGCGGCGTGACTGGCGCGCACCATGATGAATGCCAGCACGGCGGCTGCGGTGATGATGAGCACCCAATATTTCATTATTAGCCGCCTTAGCCTTCAAGCCCTTTTTTCAGCAACTCGGCCACCACTTCGTTCAGCCCCTCCTGACGTGCCTGCGCCAGGGCCTGAATTTGTTGCACCAAATCGCCATTCAGCTTGACCGCGAATGGCACCAAACCCTGCGCCTGATCGAGCTTACGCTGCTCGCGCCGGTCTGGAACCGCGCCCGCTGCTTTACCGAAGCGCGCGGGGGTGCCTGCATGACTCATGCGGGCGCTGATTTTGAGTCCTTTGTTTTTCTCTATATCGGTCTTTTTCATGCGGAAATTCCTAATTAATGCGAGCCAGTATTCTACGCGGGTTTGCCAAGGGTGTTTTTAAATTACATCGCTGATACGATTTGTATCAAATGGATCACTTCGATTCCCCTCAAACACTCGGCCTGTTCGCGCTGATCTTCATCGCGCGGGCTATTTCAAATTCAGCTTGTTCTGGCCGTTTGCCTTGGGCTCGATTCCCGCGGCTTATCTCGGCGGCGGCGCATGGAAGCCCACCGATACCACTTACCGCACCATCGCCGGCATCGCGCTATTGCTTGCGGCGATACGCATGTTCGCCGAATACCAAGACGATACGGTTCGCCGCACGCCGCCCTTTTCCGCTGCCCTGCTCTTGGGCGCCGGTATCGGCTTACTGTCCGGACTAACCGGGGTCGGCGGCGGGATTTTTTTGAGCCCGATTTTGCTGATGCTGCATTGGACGACGATGCGCGAGTCCGCTGCGCTCGCGGCGGCATTTATTCTAGTGAATTCGATCGCGGGCTTGGCAGGCTATACCGCTAGCGCCCACGCGGCGTGGCCGGAGGTGCTATGGATTTTCGTGCTGGTGGCGTTAGCGGGGGGATTGGTGGGTTCGGAACTCGCGCTGCGACGGTTGGCGCCTGCGCTATTGAAGCGCCTGTTGGGCGTGGTGCTCATCGTTGCTGCAGGGAAAATGATCTGGACTTAAAAGACGGCTTGTTGACGCCACTAACGCATATCCAACACACCTATTCTGTAGCGCTGTAGCAATTCAGTCGCATACGGCGAGTGTGGCCTGCCGCGATTTTTGGTCATATAGGCGGTGGTCGCTTCCTTGCCGCACCAAGCCACAATCACTTCCGGGGCGCTTGGATGCTGCGGGATATATGCGGATAGATCATAGACCTGGCCGTTAATGGCCATCCAGCAATTATCGGCACGGTTATGCGCAGCTACCGCTTGCAGTGAATAGGCTTTGGTTGGGGATAGCGCAGCGACTTCTTGGGTCGCCGGCATCCAATGGCTGCCTGCCCAAATGGCGGTCACCCCCAACCAGAAAAGGAGCGTTGCAACGATATAGATGCGCTTCATGATCGAAACTCAAAATTTTCAAAATGAATGGACTGCTCGCGCATACCGTGCTGTTTCAGCCATGCGCTCACTGCGGCCACGAAGAGCCGGGGGCCGCACAGATAGGCTTGCCGGGCCGGCAAGTCCGTCACCTTGGCTAGCATGGCATACAGCGGAACCAAATCATTTTGCGAAACGAGCGGCTGAAAGTGCAGCAAAGGATGCGTCGCGGCATAACGCTCCATCTCATCCAGATAACACGCATCCTGAGCGGTGCGATACACATAGATGAATTCCGTCGGCCGGGTCACCTCACCCAGGCGCAGTTGCGCCAGGAAGGGTGTTACCCCAATACCGCCGGCAATCCACACTTCTGGAGAAGCGTTTCGACTGGCAAAAAATTCGCCGAACGGCCCCTGGATGCGTGCCGCCACCCCCGCTTCCAGCGATTGCATCGTGCGCGTGCAGTCGCCTAGGGCTTTAATGTTCAGCCGCAAGCCGCCATCAGGTATCGCGCCGCTGATTGTATAAGGGTGATATTCGCCGCAACCGCGGTAGTGTGGCCCTTCAAAAAATGCCGCCATGACGAATTGCCCGGGTACAGCCGCAAGCGGTTGCGCCAGGGGTCGCAACGACACTTCAACAATCTCATCCGACAAGCAGCTTGCCGAACTCACTTCATAAGGCCGGGCACCCTGCCCGCGATCTACGCGCAGCATACGCCAGGTCAGCGCCAGCACGATCGGAAGCATCACTACCCAAGCAGCGGCGGTAAGCCCCCCGAGCAGCAGTACATGCGCTATACCGAGCAACACCCCCACGCTCAGCAGGGCATGCAAGGGCCGCCACACGCTATAACGCAAACGTGTGGCGAAGGTAGCGCCAAGACCGAGCATCAATCCGAGTAATGCCCCCCAGCCGAGCATTCCTGACCAAGTTGGGGACCCTGGTGAGATGATTTGCCAGGCCGATTGAGGATGAGCGGGAAGGGCTTGCCCCGCTAAAAAAAGCGGGTGCGACAACAACAACACATACCCCGCCACACCAAAGAGATGATGCCAGCGATACATGCGATCAAGCCCGCCGAAGCAGGATGCTATGGCCGGCTCGCGTACCATCAGCATGAGACTAGCCGCCAACGCACCACAGCCGAGCCACCCTGTCAGCACGCCCATGCCGGATAAAGTAAGCGGTACGGCGGGCATTTGCAGCAGCGCAGGCAAGCCGGCAAGCGCCATGACCAACGCAAGATAAAACCGGGGAAATGTCAGCAGGATGCGCATGATCATGACGCTCGATTCGCGAAACAAGTTGGGCTGACAAGGAAGCAAACTTGCGCTTCCCCCTTCGATAAATAATGACTGCGCTACTTCCGTCCGCCTTGCGGTTGCGATTTACGGCTCACATACGCCATATCCAGGTCAATATTTTGCGCCCCCACGTCCTCGGTTGGCGTGCTCGCATCGCGCTTTGCCGGCGCCGGCTGCCACCAGTGCATCCAATTGCGCTGGCGCTCTGCTTCTATCTTGGGGTCTTGGCGCATTTTACGCATCAAGGCGTCGATTTCGGACTCATAAGCGTAGCCTGGTTCGTTTTTCATGGCGTGATCCTCAAGGGTAAGAGACGTAACATAGCGAAAGCCGACTCGCCGCGCAAATGGTAAAATGCGCGGATGTTTTATTGCCTAGCGCGTCCGCTTCTATTTTCGCTCGATCCCGAGACTGCGCACGATCTCACCATCCAAGGCCTGGCCGGGGCCGCCCGCACGGGACTGTTGCGGCTCGCGCTGCCCACCCTGCCTGCCTGCGCCCCGCGCACGGTGATGGGAATCAGCTTCCCCAACCCGGTTGGGTTGGCTGCCGGTCTCGACAAGAACGGCGAGTGCATCGAGGGCATGGCGGCACTGGGTTTCGGTTTTATCGAAATTGGCACGGTGACGCCGCGCCCGCAACCGGGCAACCCCAAGCCGCGCTTATTCCGTCTGCCCGAAGCCAACGCCATCATCAACCGCCTGGGCTTCAACAACCACGGTGTCGATCATTTGATCGAAAATGTGCAGCGTGCAAACTATCGCGGTGTGCTCGGCATCAATATCGGCAAGAACTTCGATACGCCGATCGAGAACGCGGCTGACGATTACGTCACCTGTCTGCGCAAGGTTTATCCCCATGCCAGCTACGTCACCGTGAACATCTCTTCGCCCAACACACAAAACTTACGTGCTTTACAAGGCGCAGACGAACTCGATGCGCTGCTCGCACGCTTGAAGCTGGAACAAACCCAACTCGCCGACCGCCACGGTAAATACGTGCCGCTCGCGCTCAAAATCGCACCCGATTTAGATGACGCACAAATTCAAATTATTGCCGAGCGCTTGATTCAGCACAAAATCGACGCCGTAATCGCAACCAACACCACGATTGGACGTGAGGGCGTGGTGGGTCTGGCGCATGCTGAAGAGATCGGCGGCCTAAGCGGCGCGCCGGTCAAAGCCAAATCCACCGCCGTGATCCGCGCTTTACATCAAAAGCTCGATGGCGCGCTGCCCATCATCGGCGTCGGCGGCATTATGAGCGGCGCGGATGCGCGTGAAAAAATCGACGCGGGCGCATCCTTAGTACAGATCTATACTGGCTTGATTTACCATGGCCCGGATCTCATAAAAGAAACGCTGCAAGCGCTATGCGTAACAGAAACTCAAACCTACTAGCAGGTTAACCTCTATGCCCCCCCAACCATCTGAACCGCAACGCCAAGGCACGGCCGGTCTGGCCGTCGCCGCCATCGGCGTAGTGTTCGGTGACATCGGCACCAGCCCGCTCTACACCATGAAAGAGGTGTTCGCCGGACATCACCCCATGGCCACCACACCGGACAACGTGCTGGGTATTTTGTCACTGGTGTTCTGGTCGCTCATCATCATCGTCTCGCTCAAGTATGTGGTGTTCATCATGCGCGCTGACAACAATGGCGAGGGCGGGATCATGGCACTGATGGCGCTGGTCGGGCGCAAAGCGCCCATCACCACGCGCAAAGGCTGGCTGCTCGCGGTGCTGGGCATCTTCGGCGCGTCGCTGTTCTATGGCGACGGCATCATCACGCCAGCCATCTCGGTGTTGTCCGCGGTCGAAGGTTTAAAAGTTGCCTCGCCTGCATTCGGGCCGTTTGTAATACCGATAGCGCTTATCGTGCTGGTGCTGCTGTTCGCCATTCAACGCCACGGTACGCGCCACGTGGGCGCCTGGTTCGGCCCCATTATGTCGCTGTGGTTTATCACGCTTGCGGTGATGGGCGCCTACAACGTCATGCTTACGCCAGAAGTGCTTTACGCGGTCAGCCCGCACTTCGCATTTAATTTCTTCGTCGAAAACCGGGGCTACGGCTTTCTCGTATTGGGCTCAGTTGTCTTGGCGGTCACCGGCGCCGAGGCGCTCTATGCCGACATGGGTCACTTCGGCAGCAAGCCGATTCGCTACGCTTGGTTCCTCTTCGTGCTACCCGCATTACTCCTCAATTATTTCGGCCAGGGTGCGTTGCTGATTCGCGAGCCAAGCGCTGTTGCCAACCCGTTCTACCTCCAAGCGCCGACTTGGGCGCTATTTCCGCTCATCGCCATCGCCACCGCCGCGACCCTGATCGCTTCGCAAGCGGTAATCACGGGCGCCTTCTCGGTCACGCGCCAAGCTATCCAGTTGGGCTACCTGCCGCGCATGCAAATCATCCATACCTCGGAGCATGAGATCGGGCAAATCTATATCCCCTTTATCAACTGGGCGCTGCTGATCGGCATCATCGCCTTGGTGCTGGGGTTTCAGTCGTCCAGCCACTTGGCGGCGGCTTATGGCATCGCGGTTACCGGCACCATGGTGATCGACACCATTCTGGGTTTTGTAGTCGTGCTCACCCTTTGGCGCTGGAACCGCTATATCGTTTTCATGGGGCTTATCGTGTTCCTCACCGTGGATCTGGCTTTCTTCGCTGCTAACTCGCTGAAATTGCTTCAGGGCGGCTGGTTCCCCCTCTTAATCGGGCTCCTTGTATTTACGCTGCTCTCCACTTGGAAACGCGGGCGTCAAATCTTGTTGCAACGCATGCAAACCGGGTCCATCGCCTTGACACCCTTCATTCAAGGCTTATTGGCGCATCCGCCGACACGTGTCGCCGGCACGGCGGTATTCATGACCGCCAGCCGCGAAGGCGTGCCGCATGCCCTGCTGCACAATCTGGCGCATAACAAAGTGTTGCATGAACGCGTGGTATTCCTGACGGTGGTCACTGAAGATGAGCCCTATATCTCGGCCAACAAGCGCGTAAATGTGGAAAATCTCGGCGGCGGCTTTTATCGGCTTTATTTACACTATGGCTTCAAGGATTCGCCGCACATTCCGAAAGCCCTGCTCCTGTGCAAACAGTTCGGCTTGTCATTCGATATGATGCAAACCTCTTTTTTCTTGAGCCGCGAAACCATCATCTCCACCGGCATCCCTGGCATGGCGCTGTGGCGCGAACATCTGTTCATCGCCATGGCGCGCAATGCTGAAAGCGCGATGAGCTTCTTCCAGATTCCGACCAATCGGGTGATCGAGCTGGGTTCACAGGTTGAGATTTAAGAACGGGTTAACCACGGATGAACACAGATAAACACGGATTCAATCAAAAATACGGTTTTTATTACCCGTGTTCATCCGTGTGTATCCGTGGCGCTAAGACCGCATCATGCTGATCGGCATACCTAAGGAAATAAAAGACCACGAATTCCGCGTCGGCGTCACGCCGGCCGGCGTGCATGCCTTGGTCGCTGCGGGGCACGAGGTACAGGTTCAGTCCAATGCCGGCGCCGCCATCGGCTTAACTAACGCCGATTACGCTGCCGCCGGCGCGCGCATCGTGCCCGATGCGCAAGCAGTATACGAATGTCCGCTCATCGTCAAAGTAAAAGAGCCGCAACCGGCCGAACTCGCATGGTTGCACGAGGATCAAGTACTGTTCTGCTATTTGCATCTCGCCGCCTCGCTCGAACTGACCCAATCCCTGATCAAGCAAAAAGTCATCGCGGTGGCTTATGAAACCGTCACCGACGCAACGGACGGCTTGCCTTTGTTGGTTCCCATGTCGGAGGTGGCCGGACGCATTGCGATCCAGGTCGGCGCGAATGCGCTGCACATGGCAAATGGCGGCGCGGGCGTACTCTTGGGCGGCGTGCCCGGCGTCGCACCCGGCAAAGTACTGGTGATCGGCGCCGGCACCGTCGGCACGCAAGCCGCGCGCATGGCTTTAGGCTTGGGCGCAGATGTCACCATCCTGGATATCAATCTGCAACGTCTGCGTTATCTGGACGATGTGTTTGGCCCGCGCTTGAAGACGCGCTATTCCGAACCACAGGCCATCGCCGAACTCACGCACGAGGCCGATCTGCTGGTGAGCTCGATCTATCTCCCCGGCAAGCGTGCGCCGAAGCTGATCACACGCGACATGGTGCGCAGCATGAAACGCGGCGCGGTGTTGGTGGATGTGGCCATAGATCAAGGCGGCTCAGCTGAAACCTCGCACCCGACCACGCATACCGACCCCACTTATATCGAAGAAGGCGTGGTGCATTATTGCGTTACCAATATGCCTTCAGCTTGTGCGCGCAGCGCAACGGATGCCCTGACGCACGCCTCGCTCGCCTTCCTGCTGAAACTGGCGCAAGGCCCAGAAGCTACCCTGCGCGATCACCCTGGCTTGCGCAGCGGCTTGCAACTCCTTCGCGGCCAAGTCACCCACACTGGATTAGCTGAAGATTTGAACCTGCCCTACGTCAGAGCCGAATCGCTGCTTGCTTAACCGCGTAGGGTTGCGGGTGACCAGCAACAGGCTGATAATTCAGTATTTACTGAAGTCCTAAATAATGGAAAATTACCTACTCATCCTCATCAGCACGGTGTTCGTGAACAACATCGTGCTGGTGCGCATTCTCGGCTTGTGCCCCTTCATGGGTGTGTCGAAGCGGCTCGAAGCTTCCATCGGCATGGCCGCCGCCACCGCTTTCGTGCTCACCCTCGGCTCAGGCGCAAGTTTTCTGGTCGATACCTATTTACTCGGCCCGGATCTGATTTACCTGCGCACCTTATCGTTTATCGTGGTGATCGCGGCCATTGTGCAATTCACCGAAATGTTTTTGCACAAGGTATTCCCCCTGCTGTATCAAGTGTTGGGGATTTACCTACCGCTCATTACCACCAACTGCGCGGTACTGGGTATTCCACTGCTGATCGTGCAGGAACGGCATGACCTGGTTGAGGCACTCTTAATCGGGTTTGGCGGTGCATTGGGCTTTTCCATGGTGTTGATCATTTTCGCCGGCATGCGCGAGCGGCTGGAAGGCGCCGACGTGCCTCAGCCCTTTCGCGGCACGGCCATCGCCATGGTCACCGCCGGTTTGATGAGCATCGCCTTCATGGGTTTCTCCGGGCTGGTGAAATGAGTCCTATCCGATGCTAACCGCGTTGCTGGCCATGGCCGGTCTGACCTTATTTCTGGGCTTGGTGCTCGGCTTCGCTGCGATCAAATTCAAAGTCGAGGAAAGTCCGCTGGTGCAGAAGATCGATGCGATCTTGCCGCAGACGCAGTGCGGGCAATGCGGTTTCCCCGGTTGCAAACCCTACGCCACCGCGATCGCAGCAGGCGAAGCGGATATCAACCAGTGCCCGCCGGGGGGGGAAGAAGGCATCCAAAGACTGTCGGAATTACTCGGCGTCGAACCCAAGCCGCTCAATGCCGAACATGGCGTCACCAAACCGAAGTCGGTAGCGGTCATTGATGAGAATATTTGCATCGGCTGCACGCTGTGCATTCAAGCCTGCCCGGTGGATGCGATTCTGGGCGCGGCCAAACACATGCATACGGTGATTGAGGCTGAATGCACCGGCTGCGAACTATGCATTCCGCCCTGCCCGGTGGATTGCATCAGCATGAAGCCGCTCCAAGAAGATATTACAACCTGGAAATGGAAATACCCGATGTACGCCATTAAACACTTCTAAGCCGATGAGAAAACTGTTCGACTTTCACGGCGGGGTGCACCCGGCGCAGCACAAAGCCGAATCGGCCACGCTGCCGATTGCCACTGCGCCCTTGCCCACGCGGTTGATCGTACCCATGCATCAACACATCGGCAACCGCGCCAAACCCATCGTGAGTGTTGGCGAACGTGTACTGAAAGGCCAAATGATCGGCCAAGCTGACGGCTATATTTCCTGCGCCGTGCATGCGCCGACCTCCGGCACGGTCAGCGCCATTGAAATGGCTACCGTACCCCACCCCTCCGGCTTGCCCGACCTATGCATCCGCATCGAGCCGGATGGCGAAGAACAATGGGTAGAACGCACGCCGCTCGATTACACCACGATGAACCCGAGCGAATTACGCAACCGGCTACGCGATCTGGGGCTGGCCGGGATGGGCGGCGCGGTGTTTCCCAGCCATGCCAAACTCAACCCTGGCCGACGCGCCAATGTCCCGACACTGATTCTGAATGGCGCCGAATGCGAACCTTGGATCACCTGCGATGACCTGCTGATGCGCGAACGCGCGGATCAAATCGTCGCGGGCGGCAAGATCATGCAACACATGCTGGGCGCGAGCGAAGTGTTGATCGGCATTGAAGATAACAAGCCTGAAGCGATCCAAGCCATGCGCGCCGCCTGTGCAGGCACGGATTTCGAAGTGATCGTGGCGCCGACCAAATACCCCTCCGGCGGCGCCAAGCAATTGACCAAAATACTGACCGGCAAAGAGCCGCCCGCCGGTGGGCGCTCCACCGAAATCGGCGTGCAGGTATTCAACGTCGCCACCGTTTATACGCTGGCGCGCGCGGTGCTGCACGGTGAACCAGTTATTTCGCGTGTGATCACGGTCACCGGCAATGTCGAACGGCCGCACAACTTCGAAGCCTTGATCGGCACGCCGGTGCGCGAATTGGTCGCACTTGCCGGCACGCCACGCGCCGATACTCAAGGCTACATCATGGGCGGACCGATGATGGGCTTTAACCTTCCGTCCGACCAAGCGCCGCTGATCAAAGCGACCAATTGCCTGATCGCGACCTCGCCCAAACTTTTTCCTGCCCCGCCGCCAGCCTTGCCCTGCATTCGCTGCACACTGTGCGCGCAAGCCTGCCCGGTGGATTTGCAACCACAGGAACTGTACTGGTTTTCGCGCGCAAAAGAATTCGGCAAGGCGCAGGAATATGATTTGTTTGATTGCATCGAATGCGGCTGTTGCGATTATGTCTGCCCCAGCAATATTCCGCTGGTACAGTATTACCGCTTTGCGAAAAGCGAAATTTGGGCGCGCGAGCGCGAGAAAGACAAGGCCGACGTCGCACGCGACCGGCACGAGTTCCGCGACTACCGCATCGAGCGCGAGAAAAAAGAACGCGCCGACAAACTGGCGGCCAAAACCCAAGGCCCCAAAACACCAGCACCGGGTCAACCTGCGGCCGATAGCAAACAAGCCGCGATTCAAGCTGCGATCGACCGCGCCAAATTAAAACGCGCCGGCGTCGAGCCGAAAAACGTAGCCGACCTGCCGCCGGAAAAATTACAGGAAATCAGAGAAATCGAAGCACGGCGCGCGCAACTCAAGCAAGCGATGGAAAAGCCGTCTGACACACTTTAACAGCCAAACCTTTTAACCACGGATGAACACGGATGAACACGGATTTAAAAGCAATAACTACGGCGCACAGGGTTCACCATTTCCTCTGGCAGGGGTTTATCTGTGTTTATCCGTGTTCATCCGTGGCTAAAAAGGTTTAATAAAAATGGCCTACGTCTCCAACAGTGCCAGTGTCAGCAGCGTCATGCTAAAAGTGCTGTTCGCGCTTTTGCCGGCGACCGCGATTTATCAGCTCTATTTCGGCCCGGCGATTTTGGTGAGCATTGTGCTGGCCAGCGTGACGGCGATCGGCGCGGAAGCGGCGATGCTGCGCCTGCGTAAGCTCCCCATCAAACCCTTTTTACTGGATGGCAGCGCACTGGTCACGGCCTGGCTGCTGGCGTTGTCCATGCCGCCCTTAGCCCCTTGGTGGCTGATCGTGATCGCCACGCTGTTTGCCATCGTGGTGGCGAAACATTTGTATGGCGGCTTGGGTAATAATTTATTCAACCCCGCGATGGTGGGCTACGCGGTGATGTTGATCTCTTTCCCCGCGCACATGACACAATGGCCGGTGGTCGACACCTTGGCGCATGCGCACTTATCGCTCAGCGGCACACTGCGCTTTATCTTCGGTGGCGAGTTGCCGGCCGGCATGAAGTTGGACGCGCTCACCCTGGCCACGCCGCTCGACACGCTGCGCACCCAACTCTTGCTCGGCCGGCCCGCAAGTGAAATCACTCCAATGCCCGTATTTGGCTATGTCGGCGGCAAAGGCGCTGAATTGATCGCGCTGGCTTATCTCGCGGGTGGGGTTTATCTCTTGCAGCAGCGCATCATTACTTGGCACATCCCCGTGGCGTTTCTCGCCACACTGGCGCTGCTCGCGTTTGGCTTTCACGCTTACGATGCGGCGCGCTATGCCGCGCCGTGGTTCCACTTGGCCACTGGGGGCGCGCTGCTTGGCGCATTCTTCATTGCCACCGATCCCGTCACTGGCGCCACCACCCCCAAGGGCAAGCTGATTTTCGGTGCGGCGATCGGCGCGCTGATCTATCTCATCCGCACCTGGGGTGGCTATCCGGATGGCGTGGCGTTCGCGGTATTAATCCTGAATATGTGCGTGCCGCTAATCGATGCCTACACTCAGCCGCGCGTATTCGGGCATGTTAAGGATCAGGACAAGCCATGATCACGGCCGCGAAAAATTCGATTCGCACGGCGCTGACGCTGATCGCATTTACCGTGCTCGGCACGGGACTGCTTGCTTACACTTTCGAGATCACCAAAGACAATATCGCTAAAAGCGAGGAACAAGCCAAGCTTGCCCTGATCAACCAGGCGCTGCCAAATGCGCTCTACGACAATGCGATCGTGAATGATGTGACGATGCTCCCCCCCACCCCAGAACTCGGTACGACACGGCCTACCGCCGCTTACCGCGCGCGTTTGAATGGCGCGCCCTCGGCCTTGGTGCTGGAAGCGATCGCGCCAGATGGTTACAGCGGCAAGATCACGCTCTTGATCGCGATCCGCACCAATGGCGAGCTCGCCGGTGTGCGCGTGGTCTCTCACATTGAAACGCCGGGCCTGGGCGACTATATCGATGCCGCCAAAAGCGACTGGATCAAGCAATTTGATCATGCCTCGCTGGTCCAACCCGATAGCCGCGCATGGAAAGTCAAAAAGGACGGCGGCAATTTCGATTACATGACCGGCGCCACCATCACCCCGCGCGCGGTGGTCAAAGCAGTGCATAAAGCCTTGCGCTATTATGAACAACACGGCAGCGAGATTTTCGCACGGCCGACGCTAACCGAGGAACGAACATGAGCCAGCCAAGCTATCGCGAAATTACCGCGAACGGTTTATGGAAACAAAACACCGGCGTGGTGCAACTGCTTGGCTTGTGCCCACTGCTCGCCATCAGCACCTCTGTGGTGAATGCTTTCAGCCTGGGACTGGCGACGGCCTTGGTCATGGCCGCCAGCAACGGCGCGATCTCCCTCATCCGCAACCTGGTGCCGAAAGAAATCCGCATCGCGGTATTCATCCTCATCATCGCCGCGCTGGTCACGGCGATCCAAATGGCGATGAACGCTTACATCCATCCTTTGTACCTGGTGCTGGGTATTTTCATTCCGCTCATCACCACCAACTGCATCGTGCTGGCGCGCACCGAAGCTTTCGCCTCCAAAAACCGCTTCCTACCCTCGGTGGTGGATGGCTTCGTGATGGGTATCGGTCTTACGCTGGTACTGGTGATATTAGGGGGCATGCGCGAGCTTGTTGGCAAAGGCACGCTGTTTTCCGGCATTGATCTGATCTTCGGCGAAATCGCCAAAACTTGGGTGTGGCACGTATTGCCAGACTACAAAGGTTTCCTGCTGGCCATCCTGCCACCGGGGGCGTTTTTTGGTCTGGGGCTCCTGATCGCCGGAAAGAATTGGCTCGATCAGCGTAAGACCAAAACGCAAATGATTATCCCGCTCGTTCCCGCGGCATGAACCCTGCCAAACGCCACGAAATCTTCTCTCGCCTACGTGACCTTAATCCCCATCCCACCACCGAACTCGAATATAAAACCGTATTCGAGTTATTGATTGCGGTGATTCTCTCGGCCCAGGCCACGGACAAGGGCGTGAACCTCGCCACGCGCAAACTCTTCCCGAAGGCCAACACCCCCGCCGCCATCTACAAACTGGGCATTGCCGGCTTGGAACGGTATATCCAAACCATCGGCCTCTATCACAGCAAGGCCAAGCACATCATCGCCACCTGCAATGCCTTGCTTGAGAAACATGGCGGCGAAGTGCCGCGCGCGCGCGCCGCGCTGGAAAGCCTGCCCGGCGTGGGCCGCAAGACGGCGAACGTGATCCTCAACACCGCCTTCGGCGAACCCACCATCGCAGTCGATACTCATATCTTCCGCGTGGCGAATAGAACCGGGATCGCTCCCGGCAAAACCGTGCTGGAGGTGGAGCGGAAACTGCTAAAATTCGTACCAGCCGAATTTAAACATGACGCGCACCACTGGCTGATCTTGCATGGGCGCTATGTGTGCAAGGCACGTAAACCGAATTGCCCGGAATGCTTGATTCGGGATTTGTGTGAGTTCAAAAGCAAAACAGCAGAACCATGACCATCGCCACCGTACTCGCGCGCGGACTGCGCCCCACCGAAGACATCGCCCATCAGGCGGTTGCCGCGGCGATGGAGCGCGCGCAATTGACCCACGCCAACAGCGTGCTGCTGTTTCTCACGCCCGAATTCGCGCGCGATCCGCAGCCGGCGTTGCGCGCCGCGTCCAAGGCGGCGAATTGCATGCAAGTGATCGGCTGTTCCGCCGCTGGGATTTTTACTGAGGAGGATTGGGTACTGGATACCCCGGCCGCCGCCGCGATGGTATTCGGCGGGGGGGTCGCGCTTGCACCGGCGCACGACGTTGCCGACGATACTTTGGTGTTTTCACTGGCCGCGCCCAACGCGATCAACAGCGCGTGGATCAAAGCGCCGGGGCAACGTTTCGGCGGCGTATCGGGCGACGCCACCGGCCAAGGCCCCTTCAAGGTTTGGTGCGGCGCAAAAGTCGCCGCCCAGGGCCGCTGCGAAACTTTGATTCAAGGCGCGCATGGTTTAGTTGGCGTGTCGCAGGGCATCCGCGCCCTCTCCGCACCGCTCGAGATCACCCAAGTCAGCGGCTACGACGTGATCTCGCTCACCTCACAACCCGCGCTCAATATCTTGGCGCGCGAATTGCCCCTGGAAGTGCGCGAGCAGGAACACCTCCCTTTGCATTTGATTATGGCAGGCGTGATTTTCGGCGAGCCGGAGCATGCAATATCCGAAGGCCGCTATCGCTTGACGCCGATTATCTCCACCAACGCCGATGATCGCTCCGTCACCCTCTCCTCTCGGCTAGCACCAGGCGACCGTCTGTTTTGGGCGCTACGGCAACCGCTTGCCGCAGAGCGTGACATGCGCATCACGCTGGATCGCATGGATCAGCGTATGGCAGAAACACCCGATTTTGGCCTTTTTTTTCCGTGCATGGGCCGCGGCCCGTATTTCTACGGCGGGGTTGATCGCGATTTGGATTTGGTGAAAGCACGCTACCCCGGCATGCCCATGATCGGCTTCTACGGCAACGGCGAAATCGGCCCGCTCAACGGCGA
>JADMJT010000041.1 GCA_018781585.1 Burkholderiales bacterium | reverse complement strand
AAGCTGGCGATGATTAGCCAGAAGTTGCCGCCCTTGAGGATGTTGGCGATCTGCGATTGTTCATCCTGCGCTGGGGCGGAAGCCGCCGCAATGGGGGCGGGGGCTGCTTGATCGGTTAATTGAGCCGCTGGCGCAGCGACGGCGGGCGCGCTATCGGTTTTGACGACCGCGCCCCCCAGGAGGTTCACCTCGAAGCGCTGATTCAGCGGTGGATAACAGACGCCGACTTTCTCGTTGCAGCCTTGATAGTCCACGCGCAGCGCGATTTTTTGCGCGCTGCCCACGTCGCGTTTCAGCGAAACTTCTGCTGTCACCGGGTGGTGGTACACCTCAGTCTTGCCGAATGTTGGATCGGTTTTAACCTCACCCTTGGGCAGCTTCACGTCAGCTACTGCCACGCCTTTGCCATTGAGCAGCGTGACCTTGATCTTGTCGCGGTAGAGATAGACATTCGCAGTCGGTGCGATCGTCAACAATAGGGTGTTCGCGTCTTTGGTGTTTACGCTGACTTTGAACGCTTCTTCCGCCGGCAGCAATTCATCGCCAGAGCCGCCCAGGCTGAGGCCAAGGTCTTTCAATACGGCCAGCGCGCCGCCACCGCTTTTGGTTGCCGGAGCAAGGGAGGCTGCCGCAAAATTGATTTTCACGCTTTGGGTAAGCGGCGGGTAGCACACGCCAACATCGGCGCAGCCCTGCGAACTGGCTTTCAGTGTGATGGCTTGCGTGGTGCCGCGATTGATCTGCAGCTTGATAGTAAGCAGGCCGCGATGCGTTTCGACCTTGCCGAAAAATTCATCCTGTTTGATCTTGCCGGGGGGAATCTGTGGCGCGCCCAGCGTGACCTCTTTCGGCTCGACCTCGAATTTGAATTTGTCGTGATAGAGGTAATAGTCTTTAGCGATTTGATAGCGCACCTCGATCGTGTTGCTATCCAGCGCCTTGGCCGAGAACACGAAGGCCTTTTCCGGTTCGAGTAGATCGGCTTCTTCCACTGCTTGGCTGAAAGTAGGAGATAAGAGGAGCAAAGCGGCAAAGCTGAGGATGATTTTTTTCATGAGATTTAGTCGTAGTGTGATGCCGCGCATGACGTAGAGCCTTTTATTAAATGATTGTTTCGGTGCGAACCCACTCAAGATACGCGGGCAAGCCGGCCACCAATGGGACTGCGATGATCTCGGGAAGTTCGTAAGGGTGATTGGCTTTAATGGCTTGCTCCAGCGCTGGATAGTGTTCGCGCGTGGTTTTGATGAACACGGGCACCTCAGTCACGGTTTCCACGCGGCCCTGCCATCGGTACACTGAGGTGCAGGGCGATTGCACGTTCACGCACGCCGCTAAACGCTGTTCAATCAATGTGGCCGCAAGTTTTTCCGCACTTGCTTGATCAGGCAGGTTGGAAATGACCAGTATCGTCTCCATATAAGGCAAACCATGATTCCTTGGCTATTTCTCGCAATTTTACTCGGTTTTCCCCTGCTCGAACTGTGGGCGGCGGTGTTAGTCGCGCAGAAAATCGGCTGGTGGCTGCTGGCCTGGCTGGTCGGCGCAGCGTTGGCCGGCGTGACCTTGATCCGCGAAGAGCAATTCGCCATCGTTGGACGTTTGATGAGTGCCGTGCAGCAGGGTCAAGACCCGTTCCGCGCGATTTTTACTTCCGGTCGCTTGATGCTGGCCGGGCTGTTATTGATTTTTCCTGGCGTGATATCGGATTGCTTCGCGCTAATACTGTTAATCTGGCCGCGAGGGAAAGTAAAACCGGTGCAAAAATCGGATGTGATCGAGGGTGAGTTTCGGCGCGAGGAATAATGCGCAAATGGCCACTACTTCGTTCCCGCATCCACATCCGGAAACGCCAGCCGCACCCGCAGCTCCCGCTTCAGCCGCTTATTCGACACGCGGCGCGATTCATTCAAGAAGGACAACAAGCTCGGGGTAATCTCGGTTTGGGCCTGGGCGCGGGTGATGCGGCGCGGCTTGGGCAAATTAAAACGCGTCGCCAAGAGATCGAACCAATCGCCCATTTTGATATTGGAATCATCCGTCGCGTTGTAGATGCGGCCGGGCTTGCCGCGATACATCGCGGCGGCGGCCACGCGCGCCAAATCTTCGGCGTGGATGTGGTTAGTGAAGCTATCTTCGCTCGCGATCAGCGTCGGCGTGCCATTCTTTAGACGGGCCAGAGGTAAACGCTCGCTGGAGTAGATGCCGGGCACGCGCAGGATCGAGACCGTAACCCCGCGCCGAATTCCCCATTCGCGTAATTGGGTTTCCGCCGACAAGCGGCGCTTGGCGCGCGACGTGGTGGGGTGGGGCGAGCGCGTCTCTTCGACCCAATGCCCATCGCAATTACCATATACGCCAGTAGTGCTGATATAGACCAAGCGTTGTGGTAGGATTTCGCCCCTATCCAGCACGGCCAATAGGTTGTGCGTGCGTTGATCGATATCGCCAGAACTTTGCGGCGGCGCAAAGTGCATCACACAATGCGCCAGGCCTGCGAGTTTAGACAGGCTCTCCGGATGATCGAGATCGCCAATAATGGGAGTGATGCCAAGGCGACGTAAATCCTCGGCGCGCGCAGGGGTATGCGTCAGCGCATAAATGCGGCAGGCGGGCAAAAAGCGCTTAACCGCTCTTAAGGCCACATCGCCACAGCCGATAATCAGTAATCGTCGCATATACATAAATCCTAGCAGGGGCTGGGATTATAAGGAATTACCATGTCGTTTCAAATCACTATTCAGCCTAGCGGCCATACGGTCACCCCGGAAGCCGACGAAACCGTACTCGAAGCCGCGCTGCGCGAAGGCTATACCCTGCCCTATGGCTGCCGCAACGGCGCGTGCGGTTCGTGCAAGGGCAAGATTATCTCCGGCCAAGTGGATTACGGCGATCACCAAGACACTACGCTGACCGATGAGGAAAAAGCACAGGGCTTGGCTTTGTTTTGCTGCGCCACCCCACTATCGGATTTAGTCATCGAGTGCCGCGAAGTCGGCGCCTCGAAAGATATCCAAATCAAAACCATGCCGTGCCGGGTGCAGACGTTGACCAAAGTCTCGGACGATGTCGCCGTGCTCTCGCTCAAACTGCCCGCCAGCGAACGTATGCAATTCCTCGCCGGCCAGTACATCGATATCCTGCTCAAAGACGGCAAGCGCCGCAGCTTTTCGCTGGCCAACGCCCCGCATGACGATGCCGTGTTGCAACTGCATATCCGCCATGTCGCGGGCGGGCAATTCAGCGAGTATGTTTTTTCGCAGATGCAGGAAAAAGCCATCCTGCGTTTTGAAGGCCCGCTCGGCACCTTCTTCCTGCGCGAAGACAGCGACAAACCGATCACACTGCTCGCCACCGGCACCGGCTTCGCGCCGCTCAAGGGCATCATCGAACACGCCTTCCATGTCGGCATCGAGCGCCCAATCACCCTGTATTGGGGTGCACGCCACAAAGCCGATATTTATATGTATGACCTGCCGCTGCAATGGGCGGCGGATCACCCCAACTTCAAATTCGTCCCCGTGTTGTC
>JADMJT010000034.1:29502-35554 GCA_018781585.1 Burkholderiales bacterium | reverse complement strand
AACGTCAAGGCGATGCGCAAAAATGTGCTGGCCAAGTGCTACGGTGGCGATATCACGCGCAAGAAAAAACTGCTGGAGAAGCAAAAAGCCGGCAAGAAGCGCATGAAGCAAGTGGGCAACGTGGAAATCCCGCAGGAAGCTTTTCTTGCGGTGTTACAAGTGGATAACAAATGATGAACGGACAATTTCAATGAACTTTGCGCTTATATTGCTCATCGCACTGCTGGTGACCGGTGCGATCTGGCTATTGGATATCCTCTATTTCAAGAAGCAGCGCAGCGCAGAGGATAAGGAACCGATTCTGATCGAATACGCCAAGAGTTTTTTTCCGGTGATTTTGATCGTATTCTTTCTGCGTTCATTCTTGGTCGAGCCGTTTCGCATCCCTTCCGGGTCGATGATTCCGACGCTCAAAGTCGGTGATTTCATTCTGGTCAACAAATACACTTGGGGTATACGCTTGCCGGTTGCCAACGTTAAAATATTGGACATTAACCAACCGCAGCGCGGCGATGTCATGGTGTTTCGGTATCCGGTCGATCCCTCGCTTGACTACATCAAACGCGTAGTAGGCTTGCCCGGCGACAAGGTCGAATACACCCGGGATAAGCGCCTCTACATTAATGGCCAATTGATTAAATGGACATTTGAACGTGATTTTGACTACACCAAGGCAGGTTTCAACATGGTGAACGCCAAGCTATACCGCGAGCAATTAGGGGGGCATGCCCACGCCATCTTAATCCAGCCGGAAGACCCGCCGGTTCGAACCGAGCAAGTGCGCCCGTTCCAGCAGCGTAGCAATTGCGACTACAATGATCGGGGGTTTATATGCACCGTGCCACCGGGACATTATTTCGCGATGGGCGATAATCGCGACGACAGCACCGACAGCCGTTATTGGGGCTTCGTACCGGACGGTCATATCGTGGGCAAAGCATTTTTTGTTTGGATGAATTTCAGTGATTTTGGACGTATCGGCACATCCATCGACTAGGAGAAAACCAGCATGAAACATCAGCGTGGCATGACATTCATTTCAATGATGATTCTGATCGTCTTAGGCGTTTCTATCACCCTGTTGGGGGTTAAATTGGCGCCATCCTATATCGAATTTTTCTCGGTGAAGAAAATAATGAGTGCTATGGCGAATGACCCGGCGTTTACCAGCATGAGCCAGAAGGAAATCCGTGATTCTTTCGAGCGGCGCGCAACGATTGATTATGTTGACTCGGTTAACGGGAAAGATCTCGATCTTTCAAAAGAGAATGGCCAGAATGTCGCCTCGATTGAGTATTCTAAAAAGATTCCCTTAGTGCTGAATATCAGTGCCTGTCTCGAATTCGAAGCCAGCACCTCGAAGTAATGTCCATGGCAACGGATCGAACAAGCCATGTCCATTTCCCTCTCTCCTAGCTCTCTCCCGCAAGCGGGAGAGAGGGACTTAGGCTCGCTGCGCGAGCTTCATATTAGCGAATGATCCCCGACCTCCGAATTCTGACCAAGCAACTGGGTTATATCTTCCAGGAGCCAGCGCTGCTACGCCAAGCACTGACGCACCGTAGTTTTGGCACGCCGCATAATGAGCGATTGGAATTTCTGGGTGACAGCGTATTGTCGCTGTCTATCTCATCCACGCTGTACCATGATTTTCCCAAGCTCACTGAGGGTGACTTATCCCGGATGCGCGCCCATTTGGTGAAGGAGCCGACCCTGGCCGAGATCGCCCAAGCGATGCAATTGGGCGATTTTTTGTTTCTAGGCGAGGGCGAGTTAAAAAGCGGTGGTTTCCGCCGGCCCTCCATTTTGGCCGATGCCTTGGAGGCCATCCTGGGCGCCATCTATCTCGATAGCAGCTTTGACGACACGCGCCGGGTAATCGATCATCTGTATGCCCCAATTATTAGCAAGCTTGATCCCAAGAAACTGTCTAAAGATCCCAAGACCCAGCTCCAGGAATATTTACAGGGCCTCAAATTGCCTTTGCCGCAATATCTGATTATCGCTACCGAAGGCGAGGCGCATGAACAGCATTTCAAGGTTGAGTGCGTGATTCCCGAGTTAAGTATCCGCGTATTGGGAGAGGGCGCGAGCCGACGCAAAGCAGAGCAGGAAGCCGCCAAGCTCGCCTATGAAACCGCTGCGGCGAAAGACAAATCATGAACCCAAATTTTCGCTCCGGTTTTATCGCCATCGTCGGCCGTCCGAATGTGGGCAAATCAACTTTGCTCAATGCCTTGATCGGCCACAAGATCAGCATTACCTCCAGAAAACCGCAAACCACGCGCCACCGTATTACTGGCATCCACACCGACGAGGTGGCGCAGAGCATCTTTGTCGATACGCCGGGCTTTCAAACCGAGCACACCAATGCGCTGAATCGCGCCATGAACAAAAGTGTGACCGAGGCGCTTAACTCAGTCGATGTTGTGCTGTTCGTGGTCGAAGCGGGGCATTTCGATGAACGTGATAAGCGCGTATTAAAGTTGCTGCCAGATACGCGCCCGGTGATCTTGGTCATCAATAAAATCGATATGCTTGCCGATAAGGCGGAACTGCTACCCTTCATCGAACGCATCGCAAAGGAATTTGCTTTCAAGGAGGTCATCCCGGTTTCCGCCGAGAAGGGTAGCCAACTCGATGAGGTGCGCGTAGCAATTCGCCCCTGCTTGCCGGAAGGCCCGCTACTGTTCGACGCGGACGATTTGACCGATCGAAACGAGCGATTTCTGGCGGCGGAAATTATTCGCGAGAAAATCTTCCGCCTGCTGGGCGAAGAAGTGCCATACGCCACCACCGTGATGATTGAGCAATTTACCCAGGAAGGCAATTTGCGCCGCATCCACGCCAGTGTGATCGTAGACAAGCCTGGCCAAAAAGCAATTTTGATTGGCAAGGGCGGCGAGAAAATGAAAGCCATTTCCACCCAAGCGCGCCAGGATATGGAGCGTTTGTTCGAGAGCAAAGTGTTCCTGCAAATCTGGGTCAAAGTCAAAAGCGGCTGGGCCGATGATGCGCGCGCAATAAAATCCTACGGCTATGGCGACGCTTGAGCGGCCCCAGGACAACCAGCCCGCGTTTGTCCTGCACACCTATCCTTACCGCGAAACCAGCCTCATCGTCGAAACCCTGACCCAGCAATTCGGGCGGGTGGCGTTGCTCGCCAAAGGCGCACGCCGGCCACGCTCCGCTGTGCGCGGATTGCTAATGGCGTTTCAACCGCTCACCCTTTCCTGGTTCGGCAAGCGCGAATTGCGCACGCTGAAAAATGCCGAGTGGCAGGGGGGGCAGCCACCTTTGGCCGGGTCGGCGCTCATGTGTGGTTTCTATCTCAACGAGTTGCTCCTCAAGCTCTTGCCGCGCGACGATCCGCATCCGCAATTGTTTCTACACTATCAAGCAACCCTGCGCGAGTTAGGCGAGGGCATATCGCAATCGGTCGTGCTGCGCCGATTCGAAAAGCGCCTGATGCAGGAACTGGGCTATGCCTTGATGTTGGAAAAAGACGCGCTAAACGATGCCCCGATCGAGCCGCAAATCACCTATTTTTACGAGCTGGAGCACGGCCCGGTGCGGCAGAGCCAAGTGCAAAACAGTGTACAATTACGCGGCAAAACCCTGCTGGATATGGCGCGCGATGACTATTCCGACCCCGCCACGCTCGCCCAAGCCAAGCAATTGATGCGCGGTCTCATTAGCCATCATTTGGGTAGCGAATATCTACATACCCGGCAACTGCTCAAGGATCTGCAAGCGTTATGATCTACCTCGGCGTCAATATCGATCATATCGCCACCGTACGCCAAGCGCGCGGCACGCGCTATCCCAGCCCGGTGCATGCCGCCTTGGTGGCGGAATCCTCCGGTGCGGATTCCATCACGCTGCACCTGCGCGAGGATCGGCGCCATATCCAAGACGCCGATGTGGAAATCCTGCGTCAGACGTTGCAAACCCGCATGAACCTGGAAATGGCGGTGACCGAGGAAATGCTCGTCATCGCCACGCGTATTTCGCCGCAGGATGCTTGTCTGGTGCCGGAACGGCGCGAGGAATTGACCACCGAGGGTGGGCTCGACGTGGTGGGGCAGTTTGCGCGCGTGAAGCATGCTTGCAGCGTGCTGGGCGAAGCCGGTATCCGCGTTTCACTCTTCATCGCGCCGGATCGTGCACAAATGCAAGCCGCGAAAGAAGCCGGGGCGCCGGTGGTGGAAATCCACACCGGCCATTATGCCAACCAAGAACCGGGCGCTGCGCAGGATCATGAATTTTCCAAAATCACCGACGCGGCCACCTACGGCCACGGACTCGGATTACAAATTAATGCCGGCCATGGCCTGCACTACCACAATGTGCAGCGTATCGCAGCCATCCCCGAAGTGCGCGAACTCAACATCGGCCATGCTATCGTCGCTCATGCCTTGTTCGTTGGCTGGGAAGCCGCCGTGCGCGAGATGAAGCGGCTCATGCTTGCTGCGCGCGGCTTGTAGTTTTTAAAATCTTGGAACCACGAATGAACACGAATGAACACGAATTAAAATCAAACTTCCAGGCTGGCGCCCATATTCGTGTTCATTTGTGTTCATTCGTGGTTAACAAGAAATGAGCATTTACGGCATTGGCACCGACATCGTAGAAGTCAGCCGCGTATCGGCGATTCTTTCGCGCCATGGTGCGCGCTTCGCGCGCCATGTGCTGACCGAAGCCGAATTAGTCGAATTTTCTGCTGCACCGGTTCCGGCGCGTTTCCTGGCGAAGCGCTTTGCGGCGAAGGAAGCTTTTTCCAAAGCCATCGGCACTGGCCTGCGCAGCCCGGTCAGCCTCACCAATATCCGCATCACCCATGATGCCTTGGGTAAGCCTGGGCTGGATTTTGAGCCCGCATTAAAACCCTTGGTCGCGGCGCGCGGCATCGCGCGTTGCCATCTCTCGATCAGCGACGAAAAAGAGCTTGTCGCTGCCTTTGTAGTGTTGGAGCAAGACGTATGACACTCGGCCCGGTCATGCTCGATGTTTGCGGCACAGCGTTAAGCGTAGAAGAACGCGAACTGCTACGCCATCCGCAAGTCGGCGGCGTCATTTTGTTCGCGCGCAATTTTGAATCCACGCAGCAGCTCATTGCGCTCACCCAAGCCATCCACGCCGCGCGCCAACCGCCGCTGTTGATCGCGGTTGATCACGAAGGCGGCCGCGTGCAACGCTTTCGTGAAGGCTTCACACGCATCCCCCCGATGCGCAGTCTGGGGGAAATTTGGGCGCAACACCCACAACGCGCGCGGCGCTTGGCGCACCAAACCGGTTATGTATTGGCCGCCGAGTTACGCGCCTGCGGGGTCGATTTCAGTTTCACTCCCGTACTGGATTTGAATTATGGCGACAGCCAAGTGATCGGCGACCGGGCATTTCATCGCGACCCTCAGGGCGTTGCGGAACTCGCCCATCATCTCATGCTCGGCTTGAAGGAAGCCGGCATGGCCGCCGTGGGCAAGCATTTTCCCGGACATGGTTTCGTCAGAGCCGATTCGCACCTCTTGACCCCGGTGGACGAGCGCGATTACGCCGATTTGCTGATTGATGATATCGAGCCATTTCGGCAAATGGTCGATTTCGGCCTACCCGCCATCATGCCGGCGCATGTCATTTATCCAAAAGTCGATGAGCAGCCGGCGGGGTTTTCGGCTAAATGGCTCAAAGGCATCCTGCGCGGCGATCTTGGCTTCGACGGGGTGATTTTTAGCGACGACCTGAGCATGGAAGGCGCCAAAGCCGGCGGCGATGTAGTTACGCGTGGTCAAGCCGCGCTGGCGGCAGGCTGCGATATGGTGCTGCTGTGCAACGATCCCGCTAGCGTTAAAGAACTGCTTGCGGGCTTAAACTACACCCTTCCTGCAGTGAGTTTGGCGCGACTGGCGCGTATGCACGGCAAGCCGCATCCTCCCTCGCTCACGCAGTTGCACGAAGACGCGCATTATGTGGACGCAGTCCATGCCATTGGCGACATCGGGCAGGGCAGCGGTGATTTGCCGCTGGGTGTGATCGACCCTTGCGCGCAGCG
>JADMJT010000034.1:0-29402 GCA_018781585.1 Burkholderiales bacterium | reverse complement strand
CTGCCTGCACCGACTGTCCGCGCTTGAGCAATTTTCTGGCGCAGGTTCGCAGTAGCCATCCCGATTATTTTGCCAAGCCGGTACCCCCCTTTGGCGTGAACAAACCACGCTTGTTGATCGTTGGCTTGGCGCCGGGCATGCATGGCGCGAATCGCACCGGGCGGCCGTTCACCGGTGATTTTGCGGGAATCTTGCTGTACGACACCCTGCATCGATATGGCTTCGCCAGCCGCCCTTCATCTGAGCATGCGGCAGATGGGTTGGAATTAATCGCCTGCCGTATCACCAATGCTGTTAAATGCCTCCCCCCAGAAAACAAGCCAGACACATCAGAAATAAAGATATGTAACAAATACTTATCAGATGAACTTAAAGAATTGGATGAATCTACATCCGTGCTCGCCTTGGGTCTAATCGCACACAAGGCGGTTTTAATGGCACTGGGCTTAAAACAGGGAAATTACGCATTTGGCCATGCTGCTGAGCATCATTTACCCAATGGCTTGACCTTATTTGATAGTTACCATTGCAGCCGCTATAACACCCAAACCAAGCGCCTCACCCCCGCCATGTTCCACGCGGTGTTCGAACGCATCCGCGAAAAAATTGAAAGCGAAAAACCGTGAAACCACGGATGAACACGGATGTACACGAATAAATGCAGATTCGATCAGGGGTTATCCGTGTTCATCCGTGGTTAAAAGGTGTTAGCCCATGAACGATGAAAGCTTCATGCGGGAAGCCCTAACGCTGGCGCAACTAGCTTGGGAGGACGGCGAGGTGCCGGTAGGCGCGCTGGTGGTTAAAGGAGAAGAAATCATCGGTCGCGGCTACAATCGTCCGATCTCTAGCCATGATCCATCGGCGCATGCCGAGATTCAAGCGCTGCGCGATGCAGCTCAACACTTGGGTAACTACCGACTGCCGGGCTGTACGCTGTATGTGACCATCGAGCCTTGCACCATGTGCGCCGGGGCGATCATGCATGCGCGGATTGCTCGGGTGGTGTATGGCGCGCGCGATGCAAAAACCGGCGCGCATGGCAGCGTGGTGAATTTGTTCGCCGAACCGCGGCTTAACTTTCATGCTGAAGTGGTTTTCGGCGTACTGGCGGAAGAATGCGGCAAATTACTGTCGGATTTTTTTGCCGAACGGCGGCGCGCGCAAGATAAGCTTTAAATCAGACATCCCGCATCAATCGACTCGGGCCGATGAATGCCATAGCCCTGGGCATAATCCACACCGATCTCGGCGAGCCGGGCTTGAATGTCCGCATTCTCGACGAATTCAGCAATCGTTTTCAAACCCGCCACATGGCCGATGTTATTGATGGCTTGCACGATAGCCGCGTCCATCGGGTCATGCAACATATCGCGCACGAATCCACCGTCTATCTTAAGGAAATCTGCAGCCAAGGTTTTAAGATAAGAAAATGAACTCAAACCGGTGCCGAAATCATCCAGCGCAACTTTGCAACCCAGGGATTTGACGTGCTGAATAAAGTACAAGGCATTACTTAAATTGGCAATGGCGGTGGTCTCCGTCACTTCGAAGCAGATCGATTGCGGTGGTATAGCGTTGCGTGACAATGCCTCTTTCACGAATTGCAAATAGGTTTCATCGCCCAAGGTTGCGCCAGAGAGATTGATGAAATAAATGCTGTCCGCACTGGCTTGGTGCGTGGCGAATTGCTGCGCGAGATAGGCGAAAACCTGTGTCAATACCCAACGGTCCAGTTTGGGCATGAGGTTGTAGCGCTCCGCGGCGGGGATGAAAGCGCCGGGCATAATCAGCGCGCCATCGCGGCCCTTGAGGCGTACCAGAAATTCACAGGAAGGCCCCGAGGCTGTGCCATCCAGCGCAATAATGCACTGCTTGTGCAACACAAACTGGTTATCCTGCAAGGCGCGCGTCAGCTGCGACACCCACTCCATTTCGCCGCGGCGCTGGGCCAATTCCACGTCATCCGGGTGATAAACATGGATGCGGCCGCGCCCCTTATCCTTGGCGGCATAACAGGCCATGTCGGCGGCGCGCAAAAGTTCGGTGTGCGTCAGGCTAGCGTTGTCCAACATGACCAAGCCGATGCTGACCCCAATGGTGAAAGTTTTATCCAGCCAGGAAAAGCGGAATTCCTTGACCAGATGCAGCATGCGTTCGGCCACTTCCTCGGCGTGGGCGAGAGAGCAATGATCCAGCAGCACGCCGAATTCATCGCCGCCGAGCCGGGCTAAGGTGTCGCTATCGCGCACTGGACCTTTCAACAGAATCGCTACCTGTTTCAGCAATTCGTCGCCGGCGACATGGCCGCAGGTGTCGTTGACGATCTTGAACTGATCCATATCCAGGTAAAACAAGGCATGCTGGCTGTCGGCGCTGGCGCTTTTCAAGGCCCGCGCCAGCCGCTTCTCGAACTCGGTACGGTTGCACAGGCCGGTCAAGGCGTCGTGATAGGCGAGATGTTGAATCGTTTTTTGGGCCTCGCGGTGCTCGTGCCGGTTTTTCGCGTCGTGCAGTTCGCGCTCGATGGCGGGCACCAGCCGCGACAGGTTGCCCTTCATGATGTAATCGTGGGCGCCGTTTTTCATGGCGGCTACGGCCACTTCCTCGCCGATGCTGCCGGAAACGATGATGATGGGCAGATCGAGATTGGTTTGTTTCACTTGTTGGATCGCGGCTTCGGAGCCGAATTCAGGCAGATTGTGATCAGTAATCACGATATCCCAGGCATCCTCATCCAACGCGGCTTGCAGCGTGGCGGGCGAATCCACGCGCCGATGCTCGGGGGTCAGGCCGCCCTTGCGCAGCTCGCGTAAGATCAGGAGGACATCGTCCTCCGAATCCTCCACGATCAACACGCGCAATGGCCCGGTCATGTCAGAAGCCCGTAGGCGGCGCGGTATTGAGTACCAGCCAATATAGGCCAAGCTGACGCACGGCTTCGATGAACGAGTCAGAATCCACCGGCTTGCGCACATAGCTGTTGACCCCCAGTTGATAGCTGGTGACCACGTCGCGCTCTTCGTTCGAGGTGGTGAGGATAGTTACCGGCAGCAACGCGGTGCGATGATCGGCGCGCAGGCGCTTCAAAACTTCCAGGCCGTCGACCTTGGGCAGCTTGAGATCGAGCAGGATCAATTGCGGCTGGATCAACGTATCGCGCCCGGCATGGATGCCGGTGCCGAACAAATAATCCAGCGCTTCGGCGCCATCGCGCGCGACAACGATCTCGTTCAAAATCTTGCTTTTGCTTAACGCGCGTAGCGTTAGCGTTTCGTCGTCCGGATTGTCTTCTACCAGCAAAATCACTTTGTTGTGCATCACACGCTCCTATTTTTCCGCCGTCTAAAGCAGCGGTTTGTTTTAAATCAATTGCTCAGGGTGAAACTGAACATGGCGCCCGCATTGGGTTGACCTTCTGCCCATATTTCCCCGCCGTGGCGATGCACGATGCGTTTAACGGTGGCAAGACCGACCCCGGTACCGGGAAATTCCTCGGCGCGGTGCAGGCGCTGGAATGCGCCGAACAGCTTGCCCACATAGGCCATATCGAATCCCGCGCCATTATCGCGAACAAAATAGACGGTACGGCCATCCTGTACCACGCTGCCAACTTCAATCTGGGGCTGGGCGATTTTACTCGAATATTTCAAGGCATTATCCAGCAAATTTACCATCACAATGCGCAGCAGCGCCGGGTCACCGTAGGCGGCAAGGCTCGCTTGCACCCTAAATGGGGCTTCGCTATACCCTTTGTGCTTGTGTAAATCCTCGATGACTTCCAGCGCCATGGTGGAAAGATCGACGTGAACCTGTTTCATATCGGCGCGTGTGATGCGCGCGAGCCGTAGCAGGTCGTCGATCAACAGGCCCATGCGCTGTGCTGCGCGCCGTACGCGATTGAGATAATCGTGGCCGACTGGATCCAAGCGCTCACCATAATCTTCGATCAGCGCCTGGCTGAAGCCATCGATGCTGCGCAGAGGGGTACGCAAATCGTGCGAGACGGAGTAGCTAAAGGCTTCCAGCTCGTGGTTTACCGCTTCCAACTGCGCGGTGCGCTCTACAACGCGCTGCTCCAAAGCACTGTTGAGTTGGTGTATTTCCGCTTCAGCCCGTTCGAGCTTGACGATGTCCTGCTCCAGGGTTTGTACCGCCGAGGCAAGGTTGGACTGCATGCGAGTCAGTCCATCGAGCACCAGATCGAATTCATCTAACTGATCGTGGGCATGCAAGGGGCGGTCTAGCGTGAGTTGCTCGTGCAGATTGCCCGGGTTCAGACGTGCGGCAAATTCGGCAATGCGTTGCAAGTGCCGTGTCACCAGCCAATGAAAAAACCACAACATGAAACCGGCGACGAGGAAGGTCTTGACGCCATTCGTGATTAGAATCACCCAAAATTTATCCAGCAAGCGCTGATAAACGCCAGCCATATCCATCACCACCTTCAAACTGCCGATCGTCATGGTCTCACCACGATGGACCTGGTTCAGGGGATAGTCGCGTGATCGGATGTTCTGTGTTTTAGGTTGCCCGGCTTGCGCCCAAATTTTGTCATTTTCCATGACTGCGACATGCCGTACATCCGGTAGCCGCGCCAAGCCATCCAGGGCAACTTGCAACTCTTTACGATTGGTCGCCCACAAGGCGTTGCCGATCGTGGGCAGATAGGAATGCCCGACTTGATCGAGGGTGGACTCAATGGTTCCCAGGTCGCGTCGGTAATCGAGATAGAGTTGAAAGGCGGTGGCCAGGAGCGCGACAACTGTGCTGAATGCCACGGTGGTGGCGACAAGGCGCCAACCGAGTGGGGAAAATTTACCAAGCCATTTGCGCATGGGAGAAAGCCGCCCCAACCGGCCGCCTATTTCACCTCGCATTGCGTGGTGGACGCCGCCAAGGGTGCGAATTTTTCACGGCAAATTTTGGTGTAAGTGCCATCGGCCTTGAGGGAGCGCAAGGCAGCGATAATCGCCGGAACTTTATCGGCATGGCGCTTATTCAGATAAATGAACATTTCACGATCCGCGAGCGCGGGTTCGACGACTCGGATATTTTTAATCCCCATCTGCTTCGCCAACGCCAAACCCAGCCAGCGCTCGTATAGGGCAACGTCGATCCGGTTTTTATCCAGCATGGTGAATAATTGTTCGGCGGTGTCCACGATAGTGGTGGGGGTCCCTGGCTTCAGATTTTGCTCGAAGATTTTCCAACCATGAATATGACCCACCGAGACCGAGGCCAGCGTATCCCAGTTCGCGCTAGTCAATTTCGCTTGACTGGCAAAAGCCACAAAAGGAAAATCCAGTACTTTTTCCGGTACGCGCACTAGGTTGGGATAATTTTTTTCCAAGCCGGCAATGCGCGCCGAGACACCATCTTCGATGCCGCTATTAGCATTCAACAGTGCGCGTTCAGGCGATACCCGTACCATTTTTAAACGTAATCCCGCGCGGCGAAAGGCTTCATCGACTACGCGGTCGAGAAAGCCATCGCCGGTTTCTGTCGTGTACGGGGTGTCATAAGTATCACTGAGAACGAGGGTGGGTTCGTTCGCGGCATGGCTCGCCGAACCGCCAAAAGCCAGCGCGAGCAAGATGCCCGTCAGCCAAATCCGCTTAGAGTTGTTTCCACTACGAAGCCTATCTTGGTACCGGGCAAAATCGCACATTTTTTTAGGTCCCCCCCGTCGAATTGCGTAATACTAGGCTTTATCGGCATCTGCGCCAACAAAATTAAGGGTTTTGAAGCGCGGGATTGTTGGCTACCGGCAGGAAAGCGATAATGCGCCTCATGGGGAAAAAAATCCGAATCAGTATTGCCGACCAAAGCCTGGAATTGCGGGACGAGGCTGGCCAGTTGGAAAAACGCTATCCGGTTTCGACCGCCGCGAATGGTGCAGGGGAACAGGACGGCAGCTATTGCACCCCGCGCGGCGCGCACATCGTGCGCGCCAAAATTGGCGCGGACCAAGCGGAAAACACCGTGTTCGTGCGGCGCCGCCCGACGGGTGAGATCTACACGTCTGAAATAGGCGCGCAATTTCCTGAGCGGGATTGGATCTTGACCAGGATTTTGTGGCTTTCCGGCTGCGAAGTGGGCTTCAACCGTCTAGGCGAGTGCGACACTATGCGCCGCTTCATTTACATCCATGGTAGCCCGGATGACGTTCCCATGGGCGAGCCCGGCTCGCATGGCTGCATCCGTATGAAGAATGCGGATGTGATCGATTTATTCGAACGGGTGGCGGCGGGAACGCCGGTGGAGATTGTAGCTTAGGAATCAGGCGCCAGCCGACAATGTGGCTGACGCCTGACGCTCGTTATTGAATTTGCTGGATCCCAGACACAAACCAAGCCGCATCGCGATCCGTTGCGGATTTTTGAATGTGCCAAACCTCGTCGAAAGGCTGAACTTCTGCACCGGCTTCCTCGCGCAATAAGCCGGTAAAGCGCACGCTGGCGATGACCAGCCCGGCTTCGGTGACCACATCGGACATCGCCGCATTCAATTGCACCACATCGGTTTTATTCACGTTGTTTCCGCGCTCTTCGATTTGCATGCGAATTTCGGCAAACACTTCGGGCGTGGTGAATTCGCGAATATCATTTAAGTCAGCACGATCATAGGCTTCTTGCAAACGGATGAAGTTCGATTTCGCTGCACGCAAGAAGGGCTCGTCTTCAAACCACTCAGGTCGGGTAGAAGCGGTTGTGACCGGTGCGGCGCCACTCACTGCAGAGGGTGAAATAAAAGCAGTTTGGTTCATCCCCGCATACTGCATCGGCTGTTGCGCTTGCGGCTGCGCCGAACGAAACTTGCGAAACAGCATATAGGCACCGAAGGCGAGCGCGGCGATGAGCAAGAAGTCGAATAGCTTGAAGCCATCGAATCCATGGCCCATGAACATTGAGGCAAGTAGCCCACCTGCCATCAGGCCGGCGACGGGGCCGAGCCAGGATCTGCCGCCGGATGGGGTGGCGGCGGGAGCGGGGCTGGCAGGCCGAGGCGCGGCGGGCTGCGAGATTTGTTCACGCTGCTTGCCGAAGCTTTTACCCCCGCCAAAACGCTTGGCGTAGGCATCCGTGGATAAGGCGCTGGCGCCAACCAATATCACAAGGACTAAGGTCAAGATTTTCTTCATATAAAGCTCCAGGAAATAAGGTCGATATAGAGGGAGGTACTGTACCAGATTTAGGCGCCGGCTATGGGTTAGCCGGATAAATATCCTTATTGATCAAAGACAATGTCAACTAGCGCGAGTTCCTCAGTCCAGCTTTCGGGCGGCAGCATCGGCCGATTCCAAATTATCCGGCTGCTGGGTAAAGGCAATCAGAGCGAGGTCTACCTCGCCCATGATCCACATCTTGAACGTGAGGTCGCGATCAAGACTTTGCATTTTGCTGCCCCCGGCGAACGTGCGGAGAATATGGAAAGCCTGCTTACCGAGGCGCGCACGGTGAGTCGCTTACAACACCCCAATATCGTGGGCTTGTATGATGCCGGCGAGCACGATGGCGACCCCTATCTGGTATTTGAATATGTAGATGGGCACACGCTCGCGCAAATTTTGCAAAAAGAAGGGCCAATTTCCGCGACACGCGCAGCCGAATGGGCCATACAAATTCTCGATGCGATCGGTTATGCGCATGCTGCGGGTATCGTGCACCGCGATCTCAAACCCTCCAATGTGCTGATCGGCATGAATGGCGTAGCACGGGTGATGGATTTCGGCATCGCCTGTCGCATCGATAACAAGCAGGCGAAAAGTGGCTTTCTCATGGGCACGCCGGCATATATGGCGCCGGAATATATTAGCAATGAGGATTTCGGGCCAAAATCGGATATCTTCTCTTTTGGCATCTTGCTATACGAATTGATCACTGGCCAGCATGCGGTACGCGGCAAGGATACGCACGAGGTTATGCGGCGTATCGTCCAGGATCCGATCCCATCCCCTTCCAAGCACAACGATCAAATTGACGAAAAGTTCGATGCGCTCGTGTTGAGAGCGCTGAAAAAAGATCCGAGCGAGCGCTATTACGACGCAGGGCAAATGAAAACTGCGTTGGAATTGTATTTAGCGCCGGACATGCCGGAGATCCAGGAAGGCGTCGATCTCAAGCAAAGTACCTTGGAATTTCTGCTGCGGCGCATGCGGGTCAAAGGCGATTTCCCCGCATTATCTGAATCAGTCACCTCGATCAATCGTATCGCCAGCTCGGACAAAGAGAGTGTGAACAAGCTCTCTAATTCGGTGCTAAAAGATTTCGCACTCACCAACAAGCTGCTTAAGTTGGTGAACTCGGTGATGTACAGTCAATTCGACAGTGGCTCGATCAGCACCATTTCGCGTGCGGTGGTTATTTTAGGCTTCGATTCGGTACGCAGTATCGCGTTGAGTTTGATGTTGTTCGATAACTTGCAAAACAAAGGCCATGCGCAACAGTTAAAAGAAGAATTCGTGCGCTCATTATTCTCCGGCATGCTAGCGCGCAGCCTCGCAGGACGGGGACAGGTGAAGGATGCGGAAGAAGCCTTTATTTGCGCCATGTTTCACCATCTGGGCCGCACGCTTTCGATGTTTTACTTTCCCGAAGAAACAACGGAAATTCAGAAGCTGATGCAGGCCAAGGCGATCAGCGAGGAAAAAGCGGCGGCGCAAGTGTTGGGCCTTCCCTTTGAGGATCTAGGGGTGGGCATTGCCAAGACGTGGGGGTTTCCCGATTCCATGTTGCTCAGTATGCGCAGTTTGCCCGATGAAAAGGTAAAAAAAGGAATTAGCAATGGGGATCGGCTGCGAATTTTGTCTGGTTTTTCCAATGAGCTATCCGAAGTCATTATCAACACCCCGGAGGATGAGCGCGGCGCGGCAGTCGCGCGCCTATCGGCGAAATTCGGCGACTGCCTGTCCGTGAACGAAAAGCAAATTGGCGCGCTGGTGGAAAAATCGCTGCAAGACATCGCACAATTTTCTGCGGCGGTGAACGTCAATTTGAAACAGAGCAAATTTGCCAAGCAAGCCGCACAATGGGCGGGCAAACCGGAAGCACCGGCAAAGCACACGCCAGCAATAAAAGGGATGGACACCGATACCCATACGGCACTCGCCGCCACCATGCTGCACGAACCCAAGGCACAGCTTGATCTCGAGGTGGGTGAAGATGGTGCCGCCCCCCTACGCAGCACTGAGGAAATCCAATCGATTCTAAGCTCCGGCTTACAAGATATCAGCAATTCACTGATCGATGATTCGATCAAGGTGAACGATATTCTGCGCATGATTCTGGAGACGATGTACACCGGTATGAGTTTCAATCATGTCCTCATTTGCGTCAAGGATGGGCGCCACAATCTGATGATGGGTAAATTCGGCTTCGGCAAAGACGTACAGGATTTAATCAAAGGTTTTCAGTTTCCCATGGCCAACCAGCCGGACGTATTCCACGTTGCGCTTAAAAATAATGCCGACATTTTGATTACCGATATCGACGATCCTAAAATCGCCAGCCGCATTCCAGCTTGGTACCGGCAATCCGTTACTGCGCGCACTTTTCTGATATTTCCTATCATCATCAAGGGAAAACCGATCGGCATGATCTACGCCGACCGGGCCAAGCCGGGTGATATCACGGTGCCCGAGAAAGAACTTTCATTGTTGAAGTCGCTGCGCAATCAAGCCGTGCTGGCGATTAGGCAAACCCTGTAAAAACACTTATTGCAACATGAGGAGTGAAGAAAATGAACCATGTGATGAAGTTTTACTTACTGATTTTTGTCTTGGTGTTTAACGCCAGTGCGAACGCTGAGCCTATTGTGCCCGTACCTGAACAAATTCCAGGCGCGAAAAGAGTGGATGCGGAAACCGTCATCGAGGTGGCGGGCAAGTTAAAAAATCTCGTTATCGTTGATTCGCGCATACCCGACGACCGCAAGATTGGGTACATCGAGCATTCCATCAGCCTGCCCGACGCCAAAACCAACTGCAAGAGCCTGGCGAAGATCATTCCCAGCAAGAGTACGCCTACGTTGTTTTACTGTAATGGCGTCAAGTGCGGGCGTAGCGTGGTGGCGACCAGGATTGCCTTACAGTGCGGGTACAAGCATGTTTATTGGTTCCGCGGCGGGTTTGAAGAATGGAAGTCAAAAGAATATCCTTATCTGCATGAGTAAGGCGCGATGCAGTTGAAACCGGCACAAGGCTTCCCCTTACGGACGAGTCTTTGGCTGCCCATTTTGGCGATGGGTGCGGTGGCGATCGCCCTGGTGCTGGTCACTTCCCATATTTATCGCGATCTCACCATCGAAAATCGACGCCAGGCCATCCAACAGGTGATTCAAATAAAATCGAGCGAGTTGCTGGTAAAACTTGCAGATGAATCGCGCAACTTAGCTTCTGAAATTCAGCGCAACCCGGATTTTCGTGATGCGGTGGACCGCGCTGATCAGACCATCGTTGCAAGCCACCTCAACGAACAATTTCATCGCTACTTCAATACCGCCGGTGTGATTCGGCTGCGTAAGCTCTATGTGCTTGATCGCCATTACCACCTGCTGGCCGAATCGTCCTCGCAATTGGGGGGAGGTGATTTAGGGGAGGTATGCGCGTCAATGCTGGATCAGGCCCGGAATCGATCCGGTGCGCATCACCTGAAATCGATATCGGGTTTATGCGCATCCAACAACACTGCGCTGTTTGCCATCCTGGCGCCGATTGGCAGCTTGCAGCTTCACGGTTTCATCATGGTGATAACAGAGCCCAGCCAAGATTTGGGTGCAATCGGTCGCGAGCTGGGTATGCCGGTGAAAATTGCATCGCCAAAAGGTGCGACTTTATTTCAGTCGCCAAACTGGCCCGCCACGGGTAATCAAACAGAAGTCATCATTGCCGAACACCCGCTTAAAGCGGACACGGGGCAAGCGGTATTGACCGTGGCGCTGGCCAATGACATTCAAGTACTAGAGCGAGAGCTGCTTCGGGCGCGTAATGGGGTCATGACGGTAGCAGGAATCGCCACCGCCTTGGTGGCACTGTTGACGCTGTTTGGATTGCAGCGCTCTTTGCTGAATCCGCTGCACCGCTTGTTGCAAAAGATGCAGGTGTTGGAACGTGACCGCAAGCACTTGGGCGAGCAGGTCGCCGTCACCGGCAATCGTGAGATACGTTCCTTGGCGCAGGCCTTTAATCAGATGACCACCGAACTCGGTTCTCTTTATGGAAAACTGGAGGAGATGGCGTTTCGCGATAGCCTGACCGGCTTGCCTAATCGCTCGCTTTTAAACGAGCACATGGGCCAAATGATTAACCAATGCAATCGCGAGAACGCGCGATTTGCGCTGCTGATCATGGATCTCGACCGATTCAAGCAGATCAACGATTCACTGGGCCATCCCACCGGAGATTTGGTGCTGCAGCAAGTGGCTGCGCGGCTAAACGAAGTATTGCGGCAGGGGGATGTGTTCGCGCGTCTCGGCGGAGATGAGTTTGCGGCGGTGCTACCGATAGCAGATGGCATTGATGATACGCTACCCCTGGTTAAGCGCTTATTGAGCGCGATGGCCAAGCCATTCGTGGTGGAACAAAATTCCCTGCATATCGGCATCAGCATCGGCATCGCGATCTATCCGGATGATGGGGCGCGGCGCGAGGACTTGATGCGGCACGCCGACGTAGCCATGTACCACGCCAAACAAAATCAACGCGGCTTTGCTTTCTACGACAACACGCTCGATAAGAATTCGTTGGCTTTGTTAACGCTCGAAGCAGAACTCCTCAAGGCGTTGACGGAAGAGACACTGCAAGTTTATTTCCAGCCCAAGATTGCGGTGGCGACGGGTGCCATATGTGGCGCGGAGGCGCTGCTACGTTGGCGCCATCCGACACGTGGCTGGATTCCTCCCGATGAATTTATTCCCATTGCGGAAGATACCGGCCTCATCGAACCACTCACTTATTGGGTGCTTGACCGCAGCCTGGCGCTTTGCCGCGACTGGCTGCGCGAGGGTAGGTTGAACAACGTGGCAGTCAATTTATCTGCGCGTTGCTTGCATGACGAGGCCTTACCGCTTCAAGTGCGTAGACTATTGGATAAGCACGCGGTGCCGGCGGAGCGGCTGACGCTGGAGGTGACTGAAAATGTCATCATGAACGACGCAAAACGGGCGCACAACATACTGCTGCAACTCGATGCGATGGGCATCTCAATATCGGTGGATGATTTCGGCACCGGGCATTCATCATTAGCTTATTTAAAGCGTCTGCCCGTGGATGAATTGAAAATCGACAAATCTTTTGTGCTCGAGGTGATGAACAATCCAAACGACGCCGCCATCGTGCGCGCCACGGTGGAGTTGGGCCACAACCTCGGGCTACGGGTCGTGGCCGAAGGCGTGGAAACCGAAGCCATCTTCAACTATTTGAAGCAGCTGAATTGCGATGTCAGCCAGGGCTATTTCCATGGCCGCCCGATGCCGCCGGAACAGTTTTCTGAAATTTTACTGCCTGTGCAGGTCTGATTCCCCCTTGCAATAAAAACCGTGCTCCGTAGGCACGGCCTCGGCTGCGCCGGTAACCGCTCTGTGCTCTATAATCCAGCAATGTCTATTTCCTGTATTCATCGTAGCCCCATCATGCGGCTCGCCCCTACGATCGCTGTGATGGGCGGCATTCTCCTCCTCACCGCCTGTTCCGCCGACAAGGAATCTACACTGCACGGCTACGCCGAAGGCGAGTTCGTGCGCGTGGCGGCGCCATTCGCGGGCCAGCTGACCCTGCTCTCGGTCCTGCGCGGCACCCATGTTAACTCGGGTGAAGCGTTGTTTGCCCTGGAGCAGGAGAATGAAAAGGCCGCGCGCTTGGAAGCCGAGGCGCATTTGAAAAGCAGTGAATCGCAGTTCACTAATTTGCAAAAGGGCAAGCGCCCGAGCGAAGTCGCGGCCGTCCAGGCGCAACTTGAGCAAGCGCAAGCCGCACTCAAGCTTTCGCGCCAGCAGTTACGCCGTGACCAGGATTTGGTGGCGAAAAATTTTATCAGCCAGCAGCGTTTGGACGAAGTCCGCGCCGCCGTGGCGCGCGATGAAGCACGCGTGGGCGAATTGACGGCGCAGCTAAAGACCGCCCGCCTCGGTGCGCGTACGGATGAGATTGCGGCGGCCCGCAGTGCAATGACAGCGGCCCAAGCCGCCGTGGCGCAGGCGCAGTGGCGCTTGGATCAAAAGTCGATTAAATCGCCGGTCACGGGACTGGTGCATGACACCCTCTATACCGCCGGGGAATGGGTACCGGCAGGCAGCCCGGTCGTTTCTTTGTTGCCGCCTGCCAACATCAAGTTACGCTTTTTTATTCCCGAGCCGCTACTGGCTAAGTTCAAAGTGGGGCAGCGCGTGCAAGTCACTTGTGATGGTTGCGCCAAGTTCAGCGCAAGTGTCAGCTATGTCTCTTCTCAAGCCGAGTACACCCCGCCCGTGATCTATAGCAACGAGGCGCGCGCCAAACTGGTGTATCTGGCCGAAGCGCGCCTCACACCCGAAGACGCGGCAAAATTCCACCCAGGTCAGCCAATCGACATTTCGCTGCCATGAGCGAGGCAGTCGCCATCGACGTGCAGGGGCTGTCGAAGTCTTTCGATGGCAAGCGCGTGGTCAACAACCTCAGCCTGCAAGTCCCGCGCGGCGAAATCTTCGGCTTTCTCGGCCCCAACGGCAGCGGCAAAACGACGTCGATCCGCATGCTGTGCGGACTACTGATTCCCGATGCGGGGGAGGGCAAGTGCTTGGGCTACGACGTGATTCGCGAAACGGCGCAAATCAAACGCGAAGTGGGTTACATGACGCAGCGCTTTTCGCTCTACGAGGATCTCTCGGTACGCGAGAATATGGATTTCGTGGCGCGCATCTATGGCGTGGAAAATCGCGAGCGGGTGGTGAACGCGGCGATTGAGCGCTTGGGGCTGGCCCAACGGCGCGATCAATTGGCGGGCACGCTGTCCGGCGGTTGGAAGCAACGCCTGGCCTTGGCCACAACGACCTTACACAACCCAAAGTTATTATTACTCGACGAGCCCACTGCCGGCGTCGATCCCAAAGCGCGGCGCGATTTCTGGCTGGCGATTCACGACCTCGCCGCCGAGGGCATTACGGTTTTAGTCTCGACGCACTATATGGACGAGGCCGAACGCTGCCACCGTTTGGCGTATCTCTCCTATGGACACATTTTGGCGCAGGGCACGCCGAGCGAAGTGGTGACGAATTCGGGGCTGACCACCTGGATGGTGAAAGGCGCGAATCTGAACCAACTCGCCGAGGATCTGCGCGGCTTATCCGATGCGGCGCAAATAGTGCCCTTTGGCGATGCGCTGCATGTCTCCGGCACGGATGCGGAGCGACTAGAAGCAGCCCTGGCACCTTATCTAGCGCAGGCGGATCTCACTTGGACGCGCACGCAACCCGGCTTGGAAGATGTGTTTATCCAACTCGTGTCTGAAGCGGTGGAGGAGAAAACATGAGCCGCTTCTCTTGGCCAAGTTTTGTCGCCATCGTGGTGAAGGAATTTATCCAGATGCGCCGCGACCGGCTGACTTTCGCGATGATGGTCGGTATCCCGATGATTCAGCTCGCCCTGTTCGGTTTTGCCATCAATTCTGACCCCCGGCACTTGCCCACGGCGGTGATCAACGCCGATCAAAGCGAATTTTCGCGCACGTTTCTGGCGGCGCTAAAGAACAGCGGCTATTTTGAATTAACCCGCGTCGTGCAGAGTGAAGCGGAAGCTAATCGATTGCTGGACGAAGGCGAGGTGCAATTCGTCGTCACCATCCCGGCGCAATTCTCGCGCGACTTGCTGCGCGGCGAGCGGCCATCGCTGCTGGTCGAGGCGGATGCCACCGACCCCAGCGCCACCGGCAACGCCATTGCGGCGCTGAATGAGCTGGCCAGGAGTGCACTCGCCCATGATCTCAAAGGCTCGGCGCAAGGCGCGGCGGGGGGTGCTAACGCGGTGGAGCTCATCATCCATCGCCGCTACAACCCAGAGGGCATTACCCAGCACAACATCGTGCCAGGGTTAATGGGCGTGATTCTGACCATGACCATGATCATGATGACCGGTCTTGCGATTACCCGTGAGCGCGAGCGCGGCACCATGGAGCATTTGCTGGCGATGCCGGTGAATCCGCTGGAGGTGATGCTGGGCAAAATCATGCCCTATATTTTGGTGGGCTATATCCAGGTTATTCTGATCCTCGCTGCGTCCACGTTCATCTTCAATGTCCCGATTCAAGGTTCACTGCTCCTGCTGCTGCTGTGCGTGCTGTTGTTTATTGCGGCGAATTTATCGGTAGGCATCATGTTCTCCACCATCGCGCGCAATCAAATGCAGGCCATGCAGATGACGTTCTTTTTCTTTTTACCCTCGATGCTCATCACCGGTTTCATGTTCCCATTTCGCGGCATGCCGGTTTGGGCGCAGCGCGTGGGTGAGATTTTGCCGCTCACGCATTTTCTGCGCCTGGTGCGCGGCATCATGTTGAAAGGCAACGGCGCGCTCGAGACCTTGCCGCATTTATGGCCGATGGCGCTGTTTATGCTGGTGGTGATCGCGCTGGGGTTGAAGCGCTTTAAGCGGACGTTGGATTAAAAAGTGTAGCGCCGGCTTTCAGCCGGCATGCCGGCAAGATGCCGGCGCTACTGGGATCGCACATCAAATCCATGCGGCGGCTCGCCGCTCATCCACTGCTCCAGCATCCGCACATAGGCGGATTCTAAATTTTGCACCACCCTCGGCGCATCAAATAGCGGCAGGGTCGAACGATTCAGGGTGAGCCGCGCGCGCAACGAGCTTAGTGTTTCCCGATTCGTGGCGAGCTTGATCGCTAGCGTTGAATATTCCTCGAAGCTATGTGCAATGCATTCCGGTAAGTGCGCCGCCTGCAGCAAGCTCCCCGCGACGCGCGATGCGAATGTCTCCCCCATACACGTGACCAGCGGGCAGCCGGCCCATAAGGCATCGCTTGCCGTCGTGTGTGAATTGTAGGGGAAGGTATCGAGTGCGATGTCGGCCACCCGATAGCGCGCCATATGTTCCGGGAGTGGTTTCCTGGGCGCCATGACGATGCGTACTGGGTCAATGCCATGCGCCTGTGCGGCAAGCCGCAGATTATCCGAGGCCAGCGCATTGGATTCCAACAACCAGAGCATGCTGTTCGGCGTCTTGAGTAAAATTTGCATCCATAGCGCGAACATCTCCACGGTGATTTTGTGTGTGTGGTTGAAACTGCAAAAAACCACCGCATCTTCCGGCAAGCCGCAATCAGCGCGGCTGGGGGTGTGCTCCGCGATGGGCCGCCGCCGGTCGTTGAGTTGGTAGCAATCCGGCATCCGCACCACGGCCTCGCTGTAGTGGTGTTCCAATTCCGGGGGGATGATCGTTGGGTCGGCGATGATGTACTCGATAAACGCTGCCCCCATCGTGCCCGGATAGCCCAGCCAATTCACCTGCACCGGCGCCGGATGCTGGGCGAGGATCTCGGTGCGCGCACCGGTGGTATAGCCGGTGAGATCAATCAGCACGTGGATGCCCAGTTCCTTTATTTTCGCCGCTGCCTCGATGCGCGAGAGGGGTGCTAAGTCGATGAAGTGGTCGCACGTGTCTTTAAAGTTTTGCCGTATCGGACTGTGATCGTCCGGCCCGATCGCCAGGGCATAGATTTCGAATTGCTCACGGTTGTGCAAGGCGAATAGCTCGCCGATCAAAAAGGCCACCGGGTGCTGGCGATAGTCATAGGAGAGATAGCCGATTTTGATGCGTGTAGGCCAAACGCTAGAAGAGGGGTGTTCATACTGCATTTGCACATTGGACTGTATTCGTGCCGCATTGCGTTGCGCGCACTGCAATTGCTCGGCGGCGGTGGCCGGCAGGTCGAGCATGGAGAAAGAATTCAAATCCGTTTCGCCCGATCTGAAACGGCGCAACAACTCATCAATCAACGGCGACAGGCCTTCCCAGATACAAGCACGCAACATGAGATGAATCAGCTCATCCAGTGCAGCGGAATTCGCGCCATCGAGTTGCAAGGTCTGCACATAGGCATCGATGGCATCAGACAAGCGGCCCGTCTCACCCAATACCACGCCCAAGTTGTAGCAGGCATCGGCGAAAGCGGGGCGTAAGGCCAGTGCTTGGCGATAGGCCGCTTCGGCGTCCGATAAACGGAAAAGATGTTGCAGCGCATTGCCGAGATTGTTCCAGACATCCGGCGATTGCGGATTGACCGCCAGCGCTTGGCGAAAACTATGCTCTGCATCGGCAGGGCGTCCTTGTTGGTTCAGGACATTGCCTAGGTTATTCCACGCTTCGGCGTAGTCCGGCTTCAGCACTAGCGCGGCGCGGTAGGCCTGTTCCGCATCCGCAAAGCGATTTTGCGCTTTCAGCATCACCCCCAAATGATTGTGTGCCTCGGCGTGATTAGGCTCTAATCGAATCGCCGCGCGACAAGCTTGCTCCGCCGCGGCATATTGGCCTTGACCATACAAAACCTCCGCCAAACTGAGTGGGAAATTGAACACGTGCGGATGCAACGCAATGGCTTGCTGAATGAGTCTGATTGCCTCATCCGCATGGCCGTGACGATGCTCGATCAGCCCCAATAAATGTAAAGCATCGGGATGATTCGGCTGTACTTTGAGCAAAGCGCGGTAAATCGTTGCAGCTTCATCGAGGTGACCGGCTTGGTGCTGATGAAGGGCGGCGGCGAGTTGTTGGTCTAAATCCATGGCCGTTTGATGATACGTGCGAACGCTGGATATGACTACTTGGCGAACAAATGAAAAAGCCCCGCATCGCTGCGAGGCTTTACTGATCTGGCTCCCCGACCTGGACTCGAACCAGGGACACACGGATTAACAGTCCGTTGCTCTACCAACTGAGCTATCAGGGAACGTAGGAGGGCCGTATAATAGCGATCCCAGTGCTTTAGGTCAACCGAATCCCGCTATGCGGTGGCTAAAAATCAGTGCTTTTCTGCTCGGCGTTGTGCTGCTATTGGCGCTGATTCTTCCGTTTTTGATCCCGCTAAATCGTTATCTCCCGCAAATTCAGAAAATGGCCTCCGACAAGCTCGGCGAGCCGGTGGTGATTGCGGAAATAAAGCTCGCATTTTTACCTTTGCCTTCGTTTACGCTGACGGGGATCGTTCTCGGTAAATCACATAAAACCAAAATCGGCGCGGTGACCGTGCGGCCTGATCTGGGGTCGCTGTTGAGCGGTGTGAAGGTGTTGCGGGCCGTGGAAATTGAAGGCGTCACGTTCAATCAGGCTTTGATCGACATCATTACCGCGCTTGCCACGCGGCCATCTGATGGGCCGCAGACGATAAAGGTCAAACGCATCAAACTTTCTGCGCTTCAATTAGATATGGATGCGCTGCAATGGGGCCCGCTGCGCGCCGACATCGCGCTAGATGATCAAGGGGTATCAGCCATTGAGGCCGGCAGCGAGGATAAGCGTTTCAATCTCAGTTTGATGCCAACCGAGGGTGGGCAACGACTTAATATCGAGGCAAAGAATTGGAATTTACCGCTCAAGCCCGCGCTCAAATTCGACACATTGACCGCGCGGGGATTGCTCAAAGAACATGAATTAAATTTACCCGAAATCAACGCCCGCCTGTATGGCGGCACGCTTCGCGCCACGCTGAAGGCAAATTGGAAACAAGCCTGGAAAGTGAGCGGCGAAGCGCAGGCCGTCCAGGTGGAGTTAAAGGAAATGGTTGTGCTGCTGACAAGCGCAACCCGCCTGAGCGGGAAATTAAATGCGACTGGCAGCTATGCGATGAACGCAAAGGAAGCCAGTCAACTTGCCGGGCACTTGCGCGGCAATTTCAAGTTCAACGTACAACGCGGCGTGCTGTACGGATTGGATCTGGAGCGCGCGGTGCAATCGCTGGCGATGCAAGGCACGCGGGGCGGGCAGACCCATTTCGACGAGTTATCGGGCAGGCTCAACATTATAGGAAAGCGCTACGAGTTGAGTCAGGTGCGCGCCACCTCGGGCATCTTAAGTGCGGAGGGGAACGTGGATATCGCGGCGAGCAAGAAGCTCTCGGGCCGGGTGAATGTGGCCATGAAAGGCACCGCAAGCTTGATCGAAGTGCCCTTGGACGTGAGCGGCACAGTCAATGAGCCGGTGCTGTTTCCCAATCGTGCCGCGCTGGCGGGTGCAGCGGCAGGCACGGCGATCATGGGGCCGGGATTCGGCACTAGCGTCGGCTCGAAAGCGGGTCAGGCGCTGGAAAGGCTATTTAAGTAGACTAGTTCAGTGCCTTGGCGATGCGATCCAGCGCCTGCTTGAGATTGTCCATCGAGGTCGCAAACGATAAGCGGATATAGCCCTCCAGACCAAAAGCGGAGCCGGGCACGACCGCCACTTCGGCTTTTTCCAACAAATAATTACTGATCGCAATGTCGCTGGCCTCAGTAATCGTTCCTTTTTTATACAAGGTGCCAATGGCTTCACGTACATCGGCGAAGGCATAGAACGCGCCGCCGGAGGGTAAGCATTTCACGCCGGGGATTTTGTTCAGCGTATCGACGACGAACACATGGCGCTCGCGGAACGCCTTCAGCATAGGATCGATGCAGGTCTGGTCGCCATTCAGTGCGGCTTCTGCCGCCACTTGCGAAATCGAGGTCGGATTCGAGGTGCTTTGCGATTGCACATTGGTCATGGCGGTGATGAGATGTGCTGGCCCCGCCGCATAGCCGATGCGCCAACCGGTCATGGAATAAACTTTGGATACACCATTCAGCACCATGGTCCGGTCGTATAAATCGGGACAGGCATTCAGGATATTGCTGAAGGGGACATCGCCCAGCAAGATGTGCTCGTACATGTCATCAGTGGCGATGAGAATATTCGGGTGCTTGCGCAGGACTTCGCCCAGTGCAGCGAGTTCGCGCTGGGTATAAACCGCGCCAGACGGGTTGCTTGGGCTATTAATTACCACCATGCAGGTCTTGGCCGTGATCGCCGCAGCCAATTGTGTCGGCGTGATTTTGAAACCTTGCTCGATACCCGCTTCTACGATGACCGGTTTGCCATCGGCCAGCAGCACGATATCCGGATAGGACACCCAGTACGGCGCCGGGATGATGACTTCGTCGCCGGGATTAATGAATGCCTGCGCCAGGTTGAAAAAGCTCTGCTTGCCCCCACATGAAACCAATATTTGCTTCGGCGTGTAGTCGAGACCGTTGTCGCGCTTGAATTTGGCGATGATGGCGGCCTTGAGCGAAGGCGTGCCATCCACCGCGGTGTATTTGGTGAACCCCCGGTTGATGGCCGCGATGGCGGCATCCTTGATGTGCTGCGGGGTGTCGAAATCGGGTTCACCGGCGCCCAGCCCAATGATGTCTTTGCCTTGCGCCTTGAGGCTGGCTGCCAGAGCTGTTACCGCTAGGGTGGGGGAGGGCTTGATCGCTTGCACGCGTGTCGAGAGTTTCAATTGCAGTCCTTCGTTGCTGACGCGGTGGGGTTTTCCCGCGTGATACAATTTAATGTTGTGTAAAAGCCGGTAATTTTACCTTTGATCGTCACATTCCCCAATAGCCCCTATCAATTGCATCAGCCGTTCGAGCCGGCGGGCGATCAGCCCCAGGCGATCGCCAAACTGACCGAAGGCATTGAAGACGGCCTCAAGTACCAAACCCTGCTCGGGGTAACGGGCTCCGGCAAGACCTACACCATGGCGCATGTGATCGCGCGCCTGGGTCGGCCGGTGATTATCATGGCGCCCAACAAGACGCTCGCCGCCCAGCTATATTCAGAATTTCGCGAGTTTTTTCCCGAGAATGCGGTCGAGTATTTCGTCTCCTACTACGATTACTATCAGCCGGAAGCCTATGTGCCTTCGCGCGATTTGTTCATCGAAAAAGATTCCTCCATCAATGAACACATCGAGCAGATGCGGCTCTCCGCCACCAAGGCGCTGCTGGAACGCAAAGATGCGATCATCGTCGCCACCGTATCCGCCATCTACGGTATCGGGGATCCGGTGGATTATCACAGCATGATTCTGCATCTGCGTCAGGGTGAAAAATTTGCACAGCGGGATGCAATTAAACGCCTGACTGAAATCCAGTATGAGCGTAATGATGTTGAATTTAAGCGCGGTGTATTCCGCGTGCGCGGCGACGTGCTCGATATTTTTCCGGCGGAGAATGCCGAGACCGCAGTGCGGATTTCGCTCTTCGACGATGAAATCGAGCGCATCTCGCTCTTCGACCCGCTCACCGGGCATATATTGCAAGACGTGCCGCGCTTCACGGTTTACCCCTCCAGCCATTATGTGACGCCGCGTGCCACGACGCTGCGCGCGATTGAGGCGATCAAGCAAGAGCTGCGTGAAACGACCGCTTATTTCCAAGAGACTAACAAATTGGTGGAGTTGCAACGCATCGAACAACGCACCCGGTTTGATTTGGAAATGATGAATGAAATGGGTTTCTGCAAGGGCATCGAAAATTACTCGCGCCATCTGTCCGGGCGCAAAGAGGGCGAGCCGCCGCCGACACTGATCGATTATCTCCCCGCGAGCGCGTTGATGATCATCGACGAATCGCATGTGACTATTCCGCAAGTGGGTGGCATGTATAAGGGAGACCGCGCGCGTAAAGAAAATTTAGTGGGCTACGGTTTTCGTTTGCCCTCTGCGCTGGATAACCGGCCACTGCGTTTCGACGAATTCGAGCGCCTGATGCCGCAAACCGTATTTGTTTCCGCCACGCCGGCCGATTACGAGGCGCAGCACACCGGACAAGTCGTGGAGCAAGTCGTGCGCCCGACCGGTTTGGTCGATCCGCAAATCGAAGTGCGCCCAGTCGATACCCAGGTTGACGATTTGCTGTCGGAAATCAATTTACGGGTCGCCAAAGGTGAGCGCGTATTGGTGACGACCTTGACCAAGCGCATGTCGGAAGACCTGACCGATTACTTGGCCGAGCATGGTATTAAAGTGCGCTATCTGCATTCCGATATCGATACCGTGGAACGCGTAGAGATTATTCGTGATTTGCGTCTGGGCGAGTTTGACGTGCTGGTGGGTATCAACCTGCTGCGCGAAGGATTGGATATTCCTGAGGTGAGCTTGGTGGCGATCCTGGATGCAGACAAGGAAGGCTTTCTCCGCTCCGAACGTTCACTGATCCAAACCATCGGCCGCGCCGCGCGCCACATCAATGGCACCGCGATTCTGTATGCCGGCAGGATCACCAACTCCATGCAACGCGCCATCGGCGAAACTGAACGCCGCCGTGCTAAGCAAACTGCATTTAACCTTGAACATGGCATCACCCCGACGGGTGTCGTGAAGCGTATCAAGAACATCATCGACGGCGCCTACGATTACGAAGAGGCGCAGCAATTACGCAAAGCCGCACAACAAGAAGCGGCCTATACCCACATGAGCGAAAAGCAGTTGACGCGCGAAGTGAAGCGGCTGGAGAAAGAAATGCTGGATGCCGCAAAGAATCTGGAATTCGAAAAAGCCGCGTCCTTACGCGACCAGTTAAGAGCGCTTAAGCATCAGTTATTCGGCGTGGTTGAACATGATTAAAGTGTTACTCGTGTGCATGGGCAATATCTGCCGTTCGCCCACGGCAGAAGGCGTATTTCGTGCGCAAGTGGAAGCGGCCGGGCTGGCCAAGCATATTCATATCGATTCCGCTGGCACGCATGATTATCATATCGGCGATGCACCGGACGGCCGGGCGCAGGCAGCTGCAGCAAAGCGTGGCTATGATTTAAGCCGCCTACGCGGCCGTCAGGTTGGCCAACGCGATTTTGTGGAGTTCGACTATATCCTGGCGATGGATATGGAAAATCTGACGCGGATGCAGACGCGCTGCCCGGCCGAACACGCACACAAACTTGGCTTGTTTTTAGAATACAGCAAGAATTTTCTCGAGCGTGAAGTGCCCGACCCGTATTACGGCGGTGGCGCTGGTTTCGAGAGAGTGCTCGATATGGTGGAAGACGCCGGGCAGGGTTTTCTGGCGCATTTAATGCGAGCGCAAAAGCTAAAATAATCTTGTTAAGGAGATGAAAAACAAACGCCGCGCAAATGCGCGGCGTTTGTTTTGGTGAAGCAACAGCGTGAGCTTAGTCGCGCGTTTCTACCTGCTGCATAGGCTCATTGCTTGCCGTCGATTTCTGCGCCCAAGCCGGTTTAGGACGCGGGCCGCGCGGCACAGCGGGCGTTGGTTCGATGATCGGCGCAGTAGCGATCTTGTCACTGCTGGTTTCGATCATCACCAAGCCAACCGCTTCCAGATCAACTGATTTGGGCGCGGGTGCGGGCTGCCGTATCGGCGTTGGCGCTGGCGGTTCTTTAATCGGTTCCGGCTCCTTAACGGGAGCAGGCGCGAGTGCGGGTTCAGAAGCGACAAAGGGCAGCTCGGCTTGGTTAGTCTGACTGACGGCCACTGGCGCGAGCGCTTCATGCGGGATGAAAGCAGGTACCGGCGTTTCAGCAGCATTTTGCGCAGCCACAACAATCGGTTCATGCATCGGTTCCTGCGGTGTTTCAAAGGACTGTGCGATAGTTTCAGCTTCTGCTGCTGGTGCAGCAACGGCTTCACGCGGCGGACGCTCTCCGCGATCACCCCGGCCACGATTGCGGCCTTGTTGGCGATCGGAACGCTCAGGACGTTCGCCACGCTCAGGACGGGGTGCGGCGACGGCGTCATCTATCGGCGTACTCGCTTGCGTCTCTAGTTGTGGTTGCTGTGGCTCACGCTCGGCACGTTCAGGACGCTCGCCGCGATTTCGCCCCCCCCGGCTACGACTACGTTTGGAACGCTCTTGGCCTTCGGCTTGCGCTGCGGGTGCGGCATCTGTCGGCCGTTCCGCTAGGGCGGGCTTGGCTTGTTCAGTGCGCGGTGGGCGTTGTTGCGCGCCCTCTGCGCGCGGCTGGCCGCCACGGCCTTGACGATCACGTTGATTGCGAGAGCGCGGACCGCGGTCGCGCTCGGGGCGGGCGGGACGCTTAGGTGCGGGCGCAGCTTCTGTCTTCTCTTCAGCGAAAATGCCCGTGAACCAAGACTTTACATTCCCCAGCCAGGATTGCTGTACCGGCTCGACTTGTGCGCGTATCGGGGCGGGTGCGGAAGGCGTAATGTCGCGCACCACAGCGATTTGTCGCGGCTTGGCCGCCTCCGCAGCGGACTTCTCGGGCGCCGAGGTTTCTTCCGGCAGGCTGGCCAACTCATAACTTGGCTTGTCAATTTCCGCCACTTCATCGGTTTTCAGGCGATTAATCGTGTAATGCGGCGTTTCGAGGCGCAAGTTTGGAATCAGCACCACGCTCACTTTAAAGCGGGCTTCGATCTTCCAGATATCCGCGCGCTTTTCGTTGAGCAGGAAGGTCGCGACATCCACCGGGATTTGGGCGTGAATCGCAGCCGTGCTTTCCTTCATCGCCTCTTCCTGGATGATGCGCAGGATATGCAAGGCGGTGGACTCGGTACCGCGCATATGGCCGGTGCCGTTACAGCGCGGGCACACCACGTGGCTGGTTTCGCCTAAGCTAGGTTGCAGGCGCTGGCGGGAAAGCTCCAACAAGCCGAAGCGCGAGATCTTGCCCATTTGCACCCGCGCGCGATCTAAGTGCAGCGCATCGCTTAAAACCTTTTCAACCTCGCGCTGATTACGGTTGCTTTCCATATCGATGAAATCGATGACCACCAAGCCACCCAAGTCGCGCAGACGCAGTTGGCGTGCGATTTCTTCGGCTGCTTCGAGATTGGTGCGGAAGGCGGTTTCTTCGATGTCCGAGCCGCGCGTGGAGCGCGCTGAGTTGACGTCGACTGAAACCAGCGCTTCGGTATGGTCGATCACGATGGCGCCGCCGGAGGGCAAGGTGACTTCGCGCGAGTAGGCGGATTCGATCTGGTGCTCGATCTGGAAGCGCGAGAACAATGGCACGTCATCTTTGTAGAGCTTGATGCGGCTTACATTGCCGGGCATCACATGACTCATGAACTGCACCGCTTGGTCGTAAATCTCTTCGGTGTCGATCAGCACTTCACCGATATCGGGCTGGAAGTAATCGCGGATGGCGCGAATCACCAGACTGCCTTCTTGATAAATCAGGAAGGAACCTTTTTGCGATGTTGAAGCGCCCTCAATGGCTTGCCAAAGATGCAGCAAGTAGTTGAGATCCCACTGAAACTCTTCCAAGTTGCGGCCGATACCGGCGGTGCGGGCAATGATGCTCATGCCCTGAGGCACGTCGAGCTGGGCCATAATGTCGCGCAATTCGTCGCGCTCTTCGCCTTCCACCCGGCGCGAAACGCCGCCGCCGCGTGGATTGTTCGGCATCAGCACCAAATAACGGCCGGCCAAGCTGATGAAGGTGGTTAACGCTGCGCCTTTATTACCACGCTCGTCTTTCTCCACCTGGACGATGAGTTCTTGGCCTTCGCGCATGGCCTCTTGGATACTGACGCGGCCCACGTCCACCCCGGCCTTGAAATTGGCGCGGGCGATTTCTTTAAACGGGAGGAAGCCATGACGTTCGGCGCCATAATCGATAAAGGCGGCTTCGAGGCTGGGCTCGATGCGGGTAATAATGCCCTTATAGATATTGCTCTTGCGTTGCTCTTTGGTGGAGGATTCAATATCGAGATCGACAAGCTTTTGCCCATCGACGATGGCCACGCGCAGCTCTTCAGCCTGCGTGGCGTTAAATAACATACGTTTCATTTAGGGTCTCCCGCGCTCAAAACACGGGGCGACAAACCGCGCCAATAACTGGCGCGCGACGGCGGAGTCAGTAAAAAATAAGACTTAATAGAGCTTGGTTTGCCATCCTAGATAGTCGGTTTGTCCTGAGTTGAAGCAGGCGCGAAGAGCTTAAATATAAGCGGGCAAGAAGGGGATGGGTTAGATCCGATTGCAGCCGGGCTAGGGTTCTCATCTCGTGTGCTTCGTCCCGGCGGCTTTGGCGCCGGGCTCTAATCCAATATGCTGTGAGCGCGTAATTCAAGTACTATCGCTGCTTTTGGTGGTGGTGAGCGAGATAACCACTTGTTCGACCAAGCCACGTCGGCGCGGGGCTTCTTGGTATATAGACATGCCTACGCAAGCAGTGCCAAGAGCCACTCTAAATGTGCAAATAATGCACCACGCATAACGGAACTAGAGTCGTCCGGTAAGGGTCTCGAACGCGCCTTCGACGCCATTCGCAGCCAATACCGGAAGGCGCAGTATAAGCATAATGAAGGATTTAGGCAAAGAAGCAGTTACTTGGCTTGAGATTGACGAAAACGCTGCCGGGCAGCGTATCGACAACTTTCTCATGCGCCAGCTCAAGGGTGTCCCGAAAAGCCATATATACCGCATCCTACGCAGTGGTGAGGTACGGGTTAACAGTGGGCGCATCGACGCCACTTGCCGTTTAGCCTTGGGCGATAAAGTCCGCATCCCGCCCGTCCGGGTGGCGGCTAAACCCTCGGAGTCAGCCGCCCCTCAACCCGTCGTACCCAAGCTAGATAAGGTCATCTTGTATGAAGATGATGCTTTGCTCGTGATCGACAAGCCATCCGGCCTAGCGGTACATGGCGGCAGCGGCATCTCGCGCGGGGTGATCGAGCAGTTGCGACTGGAGCGGCCAGCGCTCAAGTTTCTAGAACTCGCCCATCGCTTGGATAGAGAGACCTCCGGCGTGCTGATTTTGGCCAAAAAGCGCTCGGCCCTGACCACGCTGCACGACATGCTGCGCGACGGAGAGGTCGAAAAGCGCTATCTCACTCTGGTCAAAGGGGTGTGGCGCGACCAAAAACGCGCCGTGAAGCTAAAACTGCATAAATACCTGACCGAAGCCGGCGAACGGCGCGTATCAGTCACCGAAGACGGCAAAGCCTCACATACCATTTTTTATTTACGCAAATCCTTCACCGATTACAGCTTGCTCGAATGCGAGCTCAAGACCGGCCGCACGCATCAAATACGGGTGCATTTGGCTCATCTCGGCTACCCGATTGCCGGCGACGACAAGTACGGCGACTTTCCGTTGAACAAACAAATCGCCAAGCAGGGCTTGAAACGGATGTTTTTGCATGCATTTTCTGTGACATTCCTGCACCCGCTGACGGGCGAGAAGCTTCACTTGGAAGCGCCGCTGCCGAAAGAGCTTGAGAGGTTCTTAAAAACCTTGGGAACCACGAATGAACACGAATGAACACGAATACAACCCATGCTTTTTTGTTCTTATTGGTGTTCATTCGTGTTTATTCGTGGTTTCAAAAATCCTAAATGCCTAAACAATTCGACCTCATCGTATTCGACTGGGACGGAACCCTGATGGATTCCACCAGCACCATCGTGCACTCGATCCAGGGCGCCTGCCGCGATCTCGGGCTAGTGGAACCCTCTGACGACGCGGCGCGCCATATCATCGGCTTAGGTTTAAATGAGGCGATTGCGTATCTGCTGCCGCAACTGCCGGAGACGGAATACCCGCGCCTGATCGAACGCTACCGCTATTACTACCTGGGCAAAGATCACGAGATTCCCTTATTTGCAGGCGCGGACGGCGTCGTGCGCGACTTGCATGCGGCGGGTTTTTTGCTCGGTGTCGCCACGGGCAAGAGCCGACGCGGTCTAGACAGCGTATTGGATCACACCGGCCTGCGTCCGTATTTCCATGCGACGCGTTGTGCGGATGAATGTTTCTCCAAACCGCATCCGGAAATGCTGGAACAATTAATGGAAGAACTCGGCATGACGCGTGATCGTACCTTGATGATCGGCGACACCAGCCATGATTTGCTGATGGCGCAAAATGCGGGCGTCGCCTCGCTTGCGGTGAGCTATGGTGCGCATGCGCGCGCGGATTTGCTGACCCACGCGCCGCTCGAATGTGTCGCTGATATCGAAGAGATGGAAACATGGTTGCTGGCCAACGCCTGATTTGCGCATCCGATGCGCTGCAAGAGGGCGGCCAGGGTGTACGTTTCGAAGTGCAATGGGCCGGCGAAACTACGCCCGCTTTTGTGGTGCGCTACAACGGCCACGCTGTGGCCTATCTGAATCAATGCGCGCATGTACCGGTGGAGATGGACTTCAACGCAGGCGATTTTTTCGATGATTCGGGGCTATACTTTGTCTGCGCCACACATGGCGCGATGTATGCACCAGAATCGGGCCTATGCATGGCCGGGCCTTGTGTCGGACGCCGGCTCACCAAACTGGCTATTCAAGAGCGCGACGGTAACGTCTATCTCATAGAAGGAAATTAAACGCATGGCTGAATCAGAAAGTTGGGAACGGCAAACCTTGGAAAAGGTTGCTTTGGCCGCGGTCACCGAGCAGCGCCGGGCACGTAAATGGGGCATCTTTTTCAAAATCATCGGATTCCTCTATTTGACCTTCATCCTAATCATGGCGTTGGGTTTGATGAATGGCGCGGATTTGCCAAGCACGAAATCACATACCGCCCTAGTGGATTTGGATGGGGTGATCGCGCCCGGCAGCCAGGCGAGTGCTGAACGCATAATCGAAGGTCTGCAAGCCGCGTTCAAAAACAAACATGCCAAAGGCGTGATCCTGCGCATCAATAGTCCGGGTGGCAGCCCGGTGCAAGCCGGGCAAATCAACGATGAGATAAAGCGCCTGCGCACCAAGCATCCCGCTATCCCGCTGTATGCCGTGGTGGAAGATATCTGCGCATCGGGCGGCTATTACGTCGCAGTCGCAGCGGACAAAATCTACGTCGATAAAGCTTCACTTGTCGGTTCCATCGGCGTGCTGATGGATGGCTTCGGCTTTACCGGCACGATGGATAAGCTGGGCGTCGAACGGCGCTTGATGACGGCGGGTGAAAATAAAGGCTTTCTCGATCCGTTCTCACCGGTTGATCCGCAACAAAAGGCGCACGCGCAAACCATGCTCAGCGAGATTCACGAACAATTCATCCAGACGGTGAAAAAAGGCCGTGGCGCACGCTTGAAAGAAACTGAGGGCATGTTCAGCGGCTTGATTTGGACCGGCGAGCGCAGCATTGCGCTCGGCATGGCCGATGCGATCGGCAGCATGGATTTTGTGGCGCGGGAAGTGATCAAGGCCGAGGACATCGTCGACTACACCCCGCGCCAAAGCCTGGCCGATCGCTTCGCCAAGCGCTTTGGCTCGGCGGCGGCGCAAGCGATACTGCCGGGCATCAACACACAACTGCGTTAAATCGCATGGACTACCAGCCCATCAGCTGTGTGCAGCACGAGCGGTTGGAATTTGCCGTGCTGCGACGTATCCCCTTGCATTTAAAACTTCAAGATGGCCGTGAATTGACTGGCCTGGCGCTGGATGTGTTCACGCAAGACGGCGCCGAATGGCTGAAATTTCGAGTTGT
>JADMJT010000099.1 GCA_018781585.1 Burkholderiales bacterium | reverse complement strand
CGCCGCCGACCACCAAAATGGTCTGGTTGGTTGCCACTACTTCCGTCATGAGGTCCTCCAAATACGGATGGTTGTCGATCAGTGGTGGTTAAGGCCACTAAGCTTTTTAGATGGTAATTAAATCGAGTATTTCATTGACGCCCTGTTGGCGAAAAGGCGTATTTCAAGACACCGGATCTTACTCTGATTCGAATCAGCGTTCCAGATTTGGCTTCGTCAAACACAATTGAAATTATTTATATGTCGATAGAGACGGTCAATTTGAAGACGCGGGCGAGACTACGCATTAGCGGACGCTAATGCTTGGCCACGCGCGGCATGTTGCACAATTCACCCTGCTGCGCCGGTACATTGATGACTTCAAATTCCATCGTATTCAGATCGCCCAGCACATACGTCGGCGGAGAACCTACGCCACCGACCGTACCGGGATTCACTAGGAGGGTTTTCCCGCCTTTAACATTGGCTACCCACCGAATCTCCGAGCGATGGTCGTGGCCGCAGCACACCAAGTCCCAGTCGCCGGTCGTCGCCATCCCTTGCGCATAGTGGGGGTAATGCACCAGGAACACTTTTTTATTCGCCAACTCGATGCCCGCATCGGGGCCATGGAAATGCACGACACTTTCTGGCTCGTGGGCAAGCTTGGACATATTGTACAAATCACCGGTGTTGTTGCCGTAAATCACATGCACCGGCAAACCGAATTTTTGCAGCACGCGCAGGGTGGTCGGCGCGACCACGTCGCCGCAATGCAGCACGGCTTCTGCGCCATGCAGCTTGGCGTCTTCCACCGCGCTGCCAAGCAGGCGGCGATTGTCATGACTGTCGGAAACGATGCAGATTTTCATGGGGAGCTTCGCAGAAAAGCGCGCATGCTAGCACACTTCCCGTGCGTCGATTCGTGACTACGCCACCGCGGGTCGGGCGAAGTAATACCCCTGCGCCCAATCGACGCCGATATCACACAACACCTGTGCCGTTTCCGGATCTTCGACGCACTCCGCCACGGTGAGGATATTAAATTTCTGCGCGGTATTGACCAGCGTCTCAACCAACTGCCGGATGCGTTTGTCCTGGTTGATCCGGTTCACCATCCAGCCTTCTATTTTGATGAAATTGACCGGTAGTTCGGCCAGATACAAAAACGAAGAATAACCGCTGCCGAAATCATCGAGCGCCAGCCGGAAGCCGAAATCCATCAGCGGCTTGAGATGTTTTTTCAGCAACAAAATATCGGCTGACTGGCGCTCGGTAATTTCGATCACCATCGGTTTGTTCGAAGCGTTATTCATGCCGCAACGCGTGCAATAGTCGCGTGCGCGTTCCAGCAGATTGTCCACCGCTTCGGGATTGGCGAGGAATTGGGGCGAGAGGTTAATGAAGTGAGCAATAAACGCTTCTTCCTCCTGGCCCGCAATCGAAACAGAACAACGCTCCAGCGCACTGCTGGAAATGGTCTCGTCGATGGCGCCGATAAGGTGCAGCGCTTCCGCCGCCTGGATAAAATTAATCGCGGGAATTAAAGAGTCATCCTTGGCGCGAATACGCGCCAACGCTTCGTCGGCCACAATACGCCCGGTGCGCAGATCGACAATGGGCTGATACGCCGGCAACACCCGTCCTTCGTGCAGCGCGCTTTGCACTTGCGAGCCTTCCCAGATCACGCCGCCCTTGCGGGTCGCGTCTTTGCCCGCGCACATCACCTTGTCCCGCCCCGCATGCTTGGCCTCGTACAGCAAGGCATCCGCTTGGGCGAGCATTTCCTCGATGCTTTTGTGTTCCGTTCCATACAGCGATACACCCATGCTCACCGTCACCGGCAGCTCGCCCTGCGGCAGCGTAATGGGTTTTGCCTTCACCTGCTTGCGTAGCCGCTCCGCGGCGGTCAGCGCGCCGCGCCGGTCCAAGTCGTGGAAGCAGACGATGAACTCTTCCCCGCCCCAGCGCGCGATCCAGTCGCCGCCACGCAGGTTAGACGCCATCACCCCCGCGACGTGCTTTAGCACTTGGTCGCCGATGTGATGCCCATACTGATCGTTCACTAATTTAAAGCGGTCAATATCGGCGATCGCTATGGCAAAATCACCATGATCGCGTCGTGCCCGCCCCCACTCCAATTCCAAGCGATCTTCCGCCGCGCGCCGATTGGCCAAACCGGTGAGATGATCCTCCATCGCAATGCGGGCAATTTCCTGCTCCGCTTTTTTGCGCTCGGTGATATCAACTTCGATTGCCACAAAGTGCGTGACCTCACCCTCATCGTCGAGCACCGGCACGATAGATAAATCCTGCCAATAAGGCCGCCCACTTTTGTGGTAATTCAGAATCTCCACCCGCACCGGCTTGTGCGCCGCGAGCGCCTCGCGAATCGCCACCCGCGTCGCTTGGCTGGTCTCCGCGCCCTGTAGGAAGCGCGGCGTTTTCCCTAGCACCTCCTCTGACTCGTAGCCCGTGATGAGCGTGAAAGCAGGGTTTACGTAGACAATTTCCTGCTTGCCATTGGTGATCATCACCGATTGGCCGGAGGCCTCAACTGCGGTCGAGAGCAAGCGCCGCTGCTGCGCTTCGGTCTCGGTCTGCGTCACGTTTACCGCGAAAGCGTGCAGCAGCTCGGCATGGTTGTCGTGGTCGATGTAGGCGATAACATCCAGCGTGATCGGATGACCGGCCCCATGCTTGGCCTTGATCGCAACGCGTTCGGTCTTCTCCATATTGCGCGCGGCGGTCGTCATGCGCGACAGCGCCGGTTTTCCGAGCAGCGCATTGACCGTACTGCCGATCAAATCTTCACGCGTATAGCCACAAAAATCGAGGAAACTATCATCCGCTTCCATGATCACGTTATCGCTCAAGCGCAGCGTAAAACGCCCCATGTGGGTCGCTTCGAGAAAATCGCGCTCGTAGCGCGTGGCCAATAGTTGCTCGTGCGCTTGAATCGCACTCACCAACTCGGCAATGCTGCCGCCCACCAGCAAACCGGTGAGCTCATTAGAAAGGGAAAATACTTCATTGAGTTGAATACGTGCTCGGGCCGGCTCGCCCTTGGCGGCAAGGTTGACCGCGGCTTCGGCTGCCTTGAGAAACTGTTTATGCACGCGCCCGGTATGCACCCACGCAGCACGCAAATCGTCGTTTGCCAGTTGTTTTACCAAGCGATTATCAGCGTTGTCATACCAATGCCAATACTCTGGCTCGGGCAAACCGGCGGCGGTGGCGACGTCATCCGCGAATACGCGATCCACCACGCTTTTCACGAACAATAAGTGGTGCTGCAGCTCAATCAGCAGTGGCGGGAAAACAGTCTTGAACGTTGCGATGGCGCGGCCCCTTTGGCGGTAACCGCGCCATCATAAGCCGCGCCCGGCGGGCGGGCAATGGGATTCGGACTTAGAGCACCGAGTTAAGGCGTGACACGGTCGATCACCAGTTTCACTGGCTGGCCGCCGGGGCGCAGCGGCGGCGTGGCGCCTTCGAGATCGCCGCTTTGCACCGTGGCCTGGCCGGAGGAGGTGATGCGCGCCACCACCACCACGCTTTCCATCTCGGACAAATTGCGGCCCGGCATCAGGTTCATGCTATCCGACAGAGTGAACAGATATGGTAGCGCATTCGCCTTTGCCGTGATGATCGCAACCGGCATGCGCGGACCAGTCGCAGCGCGCGCAAAAATGAATAAGGTATCGGTGGGCTTGACGCGGCGTGCCAAGGCGGGTGCGAGTGTCACTTCACCGCGTATCTCTATGGAAGCGGGAGCAGCACGCGGCGCGGTTACGACTTGGGCAGGCGCCTCGATCGGCGCGGCGGGTGCTGCGGCTACGGCCTTGCCGGATAGGATCGCTTTCGACTCCTCAATACTGGCTAGTGCTTCTTTCGCCGATTCTGATCCTGGGGACGCCACATGGCTCAAGCGTTCCCAATATTTAATGGCCTCAGGGTAGCGGTGACGATCGAATTCGTGTGTCGCGGCCAGCATCAAGGCTTTTTCGTTGCGCGGGTCGAGCGCCAGCGCTTGCTCGACCAGTTGCGCGGGCTTGCCTTCCATGCGCCTGCCCTGCGCCATGGCCAGCGCATCAGCGTAATCCACCAGTAAGACAGGATCGCGCGGCAACAGCGCGGCAGCTTTTGCGAACGCCGCCGACGCCTCGGCATGGCGCTTAAGCTCCACATAGGAACGCGCCAACAAAGCCCAACCTTCGCCGTCTTCCGGCGACTTGTCGCGCAGCCGCGCCGCCAAGCGCGCCACCAAGGGATCCAAATCTGCATCCTTCGCGTGCCCCTCAGGCTTTTCCTGCGCCATCAAATTATCCAAGGGCGCGTAGGTAATCGCATCGGGGCGCCCCAATTGGTAATACAAACCGAGGGCCGTCAGCGGCAAAAGCGCGGCCACCAACAGCGCAAAACACCAACGGCGCGCGACAGGCGGGCGCGGCAAGGCGGACGACGAAGCTTCTTCCAACAAACGGCGTTCGAGCTCGCGCCGGCTCTCGGCATAGTGCTCGGCATCCAGCGTGCCGGCGGCCAAATCCCGCTCCAACTCGTCGAGTTGGCCGCGATAAATCGCGGCATTCGATTCGATCTGATCGGGTGTGGCGATCTCGCGCTTGGAAAGCAAGGGGCGCAACACCACCCCGAGCGCGAACAGGGTCAACACAATTGCGCTTATCCAGAACCAGATTTCAGGCTGTGCCATGTTTTGTCTCCACCATGATGCCAATCTCTTTCAAAAAGGGCGTCGGCAAAATACCGCCGGCGCACACGATCACTGCGTCATTCTTAAGCGACAGGGTTTGGCCATCATGCTCAATCGACACCGCATCAGACACAATTTCCTTCACGCTCGATTTGAGCAAGACCTGCACGCGGCCCGCCGCTTGCGCCGCATCCAGTCGCTGCCGATTTTTGGGTTTGACCCGGCCGAATGCCTCGCTGCGGTAAGACAAGGCAACCGTGCTGCCAGGCTGATCGGCAATGGCCAGCGCCGCTTCCAAGGCGCTGTCGCCGCCGCCCACCACCAGCACATGCTGGCCGCGATACTGCTCGGGGTCGATCAAGCGATACACTACTTTGGGCTGTTCCTCGCCCGCCACCCCCAGCTTACGCGGGGTGCCGCGGCGGCCAATGGTGAGCAACACATTGCGCGTGCGGTACACCTGGCGATTGGTCTGGACCTCGAAGCCGCTAGCGGTTTGCTCTATCTTTTCCATGCGTTCGTTGAAGTTGATTTTGAGTCCGGTTTTCTGAATGATGCCATTCCAGAATTCGAGCAGAGATTCCTTGCTCACCTCACCCATTTTCACCGTGCCGACCATGGGCAGGCGCATGGGTCTGGTCATCACGACCTTGTTGCGCGGATAGTGATAGACCGTGCCGCCCAAAGAATCCTCTTGCTCCACCGCGACAAAACGCAGCTTCTTCTCCATCGCGGCCAAAGCAGAGGATAAGCCAGAGGGGCCAGTGCCGACGATCACCACATCCAGTTCGCCCTCGCGATCTTTTGTTTGCGCAACGGATTCCAGTGCCTGCCGGCCCTGCTCCACCGCATTGCGGATCAGCCCCATGCCGCCCAACTCGCCGGCAATAAAAATTCCCGGCACATTGGTTTCGAAATTTGGCTGCACTTGCGGAATGTCCACGCCGCGCTTTTCGGTGCCGAATACCAGTTGAATCGCATCCACCGGGCAGGCCAGCCGGCACGCACCGTGGCCGATACAGGAGGAGGCATTGATCAACTGACCCTTGCCGTTGATGATGCCCAGCGCCTTTTCCGGACACGCTTTGACGCAGGCGCCGGAGCCGATACAACGATTCGGGTTGATCACCGGATGCAGCGAGGGCGGCTCATTGAGCCCCGCTTCCACCGACTCGCGCAACACACCCGCATGCTGCGCGGCGCGTTTCGCATGCCGCCGCAGATACAAATACATCACGACCGCAAGCGGAGAAAGATAGAGCAATACGCTAATCAGTTCCGTCGATAACACCATTCTTCGCCACGCTATTTAGCCACCTGCGAGCCCATCGTACTGAGGATGCGCCGATGACGGGATTAACGATCTTTAATGGAGAAATTTCCACTAAAGCCGAAAATACTAGCATGCAGCCACATCATTCAATATCTTTTCCGCAGCACAGGCATTGCACAAGCCCCGGCGCGACCAGTAAACTCGGTTCGAATGAACCTCAGCACAAGGTATCCCTGACGCATGACTAATCCCGCAGCAGCCCTTCCCCAGACCGAAGCCCGGCAGCCGGCCGTTAACGCTGCCATCATCAAGCGCGCTGGAATCAGTCTCGCGTTGATCCTCGCCATGGCTGCCGCCTGGTTGGTCGCGCAAGGCGATTACTACACTGCGGGATCCGACTTAGGCTATTACATGGGATTGATCGGCGGCGTGATGATGCTGATGCTGCTCACTTACCCGCTACGCAAACATTTGCGTTTCATGCATGGCTGGGGACCGATCAAACCCTGGTTCCGCACCCACATGTTTCTCGGGATCGCCGGCCCGATGTTGATCTTGTTTCACTCGACCTTCAGCATCGGCTCGCTCAATGCCGGGGTAGCGTTGGTGTCCATGCTGCTGGTGGCCGGCAGCGGCGTGATCGGCCGTTTCATCTACACGCGCATTCACCACGGCCTCTATGGCAGCCATGCGAATCTGAAGGAAATGCAAGCGGAACTCGGCCTGCATGCGGGGGATGTGGAATCCCGCTTGCGCTTCGCGCCGCAGGCGGAAGCCCTGCTCCAAGCCTTCGAAGCGCGCGCCAAAGACACCTCCGGCTCCTTTATCACCCGCGCTTGGCGCTTCATGACCCTGGGTTGGTATAAGCGGCGCACCTATCGGCACTGCCTGCAAGCGCTGAAAAAAACCCTTAAAACCGATGCGGCGCAACACGGCCTGGATCGGCAAGCCCTGCGCAAATTCCTGGCCGAAATTACCCCGGCGCTGGCGGACTACGTGGCGGAAGTGCAGCGCGTGCATCAGTTTGCTGCTTACGAGCGCATGTTTTCACTTTGGCATGTGCTGCATGTCCCCTTCGTTTATATGCTCGCCTTCAGCGCGGTGTTTCATGTCATCGCAGTGCACATGTATTAGGCCGTGCTTGGCCTGGCTCACCGCCATACTTCTCATGTTTTTTTGCGCTGCCGGGGCGCGCGCCGACAGCATCGAATCGGTGCTGATGCCGGGCAAAGTGATCGAGGGGCACGCCAAGTACGAAAGCGAATGCGTCAAATGCCATATGCGCTTCAACAAAGCGGCGCAAACCGGCTTGTGCCTGGATTGCCACAAAGACGTGGCAAGCGATGTGCGCCAGAAACAGGGCTACCATGGCCGCTTGACCGAGCAGGAATGCCGCGCCTGCCACACCGAGCACAAGGGCCGCGCCGCCCATATCGCACCCTTGGATGAGAAATCCTTCAATCACACCAAGACGGATTTTATTTTAAAAGGCGGGCACGCCGACGCAAAAATCGCCTGCCGCGATTGCCATCGTCCCGGCGTCAAGTACCGCGATACCGCCACCAAGTGCAATGCCTGCCATAAAAAAGACGACAAGCACAAAGGCAATCTGGGCGCGGCGTGCGAAACCTGCCACAACGAGCGCGACTGGAAAGCCGCGAAATTCGACCACGAAAAAACGCGCTTCCCCCTTGCCGGCAAGCATGCCGACGTGAAGTGCGAGGATTGCCATCAAAACCAGCGCTTCAAGGGCGTGCCGCGGGACTGCCTATCCTGCCATCGCAAGGACGACAAGCATAAAGGCAGCTTCGGCGCCAAGTGCGAGTCGTGCCACACCGAGCGCGACTGGAAGGAAATGACCTTCAATCATGACAAAACCCGCTACCCCCTACGCGGCAAACACCGCACGACGAAATGCGAGAGCTGCCACAAGAGCGGGTTATATAAAGAAAAACTTAAAACGACTTGCGTCGCCTGCCACCGCGCGGACGATGTGCATAAGGGCGGCTTGGGTGAGAAATGCGAATCCTGCCACAACGAGCGCGAGTGGCGTACGACCTCGTTCAACCACGACCAGGACACCAAATTTCCCTTACGCGACAAGCACAAAGCGGCTAAGTGCACCGCTTGCCACACCAACGCCAACTACCGCGACAAGCTAAAAACCGCCTGTATCGCCTGCCACCTGAAAGAAGACGAGCATAAAGGCAAATACGGGGAGAAATGCGAAACCTGTCATAAGGAAAAAGACTGGAAAATCAGCACTTTCCAGCATGACCGCGATACCAAATACCCTTTGCGCGGCAAGCATATCAAGGTGAAATGCATGGCTTGCCACAAAGGGCATCTCTACAAGGACAAGGTGCAATCGACCTGCTACGCCTGCCACCAGCAAGACGATAAACACAAGGGCCAGGAAGGCAAAAAATGCGAATCCTGTCACAACGAGAAAGACTGGAAAGACACCAGTTTCGATCACGGTTTGGCGCGCTTCCCCCTGCTGGGCAAGCATATCAAGGTGGAATGCAAAAAATGCCACCTGACGCCCGCCTTCAAGGACGCCTCCATGGAATGCAACGCCTGCCATGCGAAAGAAGATGTCCACAAAAAGCGCCTGGGCACCGAATGCGGCCAATGCCACAACGCAAGGGATTGGAAACTATGGGATTTCGATCACGACCAGCGCACCAAATTCAAGCTCGACGGCGGGCACAAGGGGCTGGAATGCGTGGCCTGCCATACCCGCCCGATGCCAGGCAAACTCAGCCTCTCCGGCACCTGCGTCAGCTGCCATGAGCGAGAAGATGTGCACGATGGCAGCTTCGGTCGCCAATGCGAACGCTGCCATGTGACGTCGTCATTCAAAACCATCAAGGGTGAAATGGGGTTTGGTAAGTAAAAATTCATTAAAATATATTAACTTATGAAGGGAACTTAACTTGACATACACCCTACCACTGGATAAATTCCAAAATAACAATATATGTCAGGGGGTTTTATGTTCCAGGGGCAGAGGAGCTATGTAGCGTTTGCACGCCAGCTTGCATGGGCATTTGCCCTTCTGGCCGCGCTCTGCGCCACGCTCTGGATGACCCCGGGTTGGGGAGCAGAAGCCAAACCCCGCGCCAATTTCAGCCATCTTAAAACCGGCTTCGCGCTCTCTGGGGCGCACGCGCGCGCTAAATGCGAATCTTGCCATGTGCAAGGCGTTTTCAAAGGCACCCCGACCCAATGCCAGAATTGCCATATCGCCGGCAATAAAATGGGGGGTGCCGCCAAGCCCTCTACGCACATCCCCACTGCGGAACCCTGCGATACATGCCACCACACCAGCGCTTGGTCGCCCGCAATCTTCTCGCACTCCGGCATCGCGCCCGGCACTTGCGCCACCTGCCATAACGGCAAAAGCGCCCCCGGTAAATCGGCCAGCCATATTCGAACGACTGCCTCATGCGATTCCTGCCATATAACTGTCGCTTGGACGCCGGCAAAATTCAACCATAAAAGCGCTGATCCTGCCGCCTGTGCCACCTGCCACAATGGTGTCATCGCGACCGGTAAATCCTCGAAACACATCGCGACTATCGCCTCCTGCGCGGCCTGCCACCGCACTTCGGCTTGGGTTCCAGTCACCGCTTTCAACCATCTCGACATTTCAACCGGCTGTATCGGGTGCCACAACGATATCCGCACGCGGGGCAAACCCAAGGACACGCTGCACAGCCCGGCCAATATCAGAAATGGTGACAACTGCGAGATCTGCCACCGCACCACCAGCACCTATAAAGCCGGGGTAAGCTTTAACCATTCCGTGGCCATCGCCACTTGCGTGACTTGTCATAACGGCAAGACAGCCAAGGGCAAATCGACTACCCATATCGCGACGACCGCTGCGTGCGAGACGTGTCACGCCTCAACTGCATCGTTCCTCGGCGCTAAGATGAATCACACCGGGGTCACCACCGGTTGTGCTACTTGCCACGATGGCAAGACGGCCAAGGGCAAGTCCGGCACGCACATCGTGACGAATGCGACTTGCGAAACTTGTCACAAGTCCACGACCAGCTTCTTGGGTACCAAGATGAACCACACCGGTGTCACCATCGGTTGCGCCACCTGCCATGACGGGAAGACCGCTAAAGGTAAATCGACTACCCACATCACGACTGCTGCCGCGTGCGAGACTTGCCATAAGTCGATTACCTCGTTCCTCGGCGCAAAGATGAATCACGCTGGCATCACCACCGGTTGTGCGACTTGCCATGACGGCAAGATGGCCAAGGGCAAGTCCGGTTCGCACATCGTAACGTCTGCCACTTGCGAGACTTGTCACACGTCGACCACGTCATTCCTCGGCGCGAAGATGAATCACACCAGTGTCACCACCGGCTGCGCCTCCTGCCACAATGGCACGACCGCTAAAGGTAAATCGACTACCCATATCACGACTGCCGCCGCGTGCGAAACTTGTCACAAGTCGACCACTTCATTCCTCGGTACCAAGATGAATCACACTGGTGTCACCACCGGTTGCGCTACTTGCCACGATGGCAAGACGGCCAAGGGCAAGTCGGGCACACACATCGTGACCAATGCCGCGTGCGAAACTTGTCACAAGTCGACCACTTCATTCCTCGGCACCAAGATGAATCACACCGGTGTCACGACCGGTTGCGCCTCTTGCCACAATGGCACGACCGCTAAAGGCAAGTCCGGCTCACACATCACGACGTCTGCTGCGTGCGAGACCTGCCATAAGTCCACCACCAGTTTCTTGGGCGCCACCATGAATCACACCGGTGTAACCACCGGCTGCGCTACTTGCCACGATGGCAAGACCGCCAAGGGCAAGTCCGGCACGCACATCGTGACCAATGCCGCGTGCGAAACTTGTCACAAGTCCACCACTTCATTCCTCGGCACCAAGATGAATCACACCGGTGTCACGACCGGTTGCGCCTCTTGCCACAATGGCACGACCGCTAAAGGCAAGTCCGGCTCACACATCACGACGTCTGCTGCGTGCGAGACCTGCCATAAGTCCACCACCAGTTTCTTGGGCGCCAAGATGAATCACACCGGTGTCACGACCGGTTGCGCTACTTGCCACGATGGCAAGACGGCCAAGGGCAAGTCGGGCACGCACATCGTGACCAATGCCGCGTGCGAAACTTGTCACAAGTCGACCACTTCATTCCTCGGCACCAAGATGAATCACGCCGGCATCACCACCGGTTGCGCGTCTTGCCACAATGGCACGACCGCTAAAGGCAAGTCCGGCACGCACATCACGACTTCTGCGACATGCGAGACTTGCCACGCTTCGACCACGTCATTCCTCGGCGCCAAGATGAATCACACAGGTGTCACTACCGGTTGCGCCACCTGCCATGACGGGAAGACGGCTAAAGGCAAGTCGACTACCCACATCACGACTGTTGCGACTTGCGAAACCTGTCACAAGTCGACCACCTCGTTCCTCGGCGCCAAGATGAATCACACCGGTGTCACCGCCGGTTGCGCCTCTTGCCACAATGGCACGACCGCCAAGGGCAAGTCCGGCACGCACATCACGACTTCTGCCGCGTGCGAGACCTGCCATAAGTCCACCACCAGCTTCTTGGGTACCAAGATGAATCACACTGGTGTCACCACCGGCTGCGCCTCGTGCCATGACGGCAAGACGGCTAAAGGCAAGTCTGGCACGCACATCACCACTTCTGCGACGTGCGAGACCTGCCATAAGTCGACTACCTCGTTCCTCGGCGCAAAGATGAATCACGCTGGCATCACTACCGGTTGTGCTACCTGCCATAACGGCAGCACCGCCATCGGCAAGTCCGGTTCGCACATCCTCACCACCGCCGCATGCGAGACGTGTCACAAGTCCACCACCAGTTTCACTGGCACTCGGATGAATCACACCGGCATCACGACTGGTTGTGCTACCTGCCATAACGGCAGCACCGCCATCGGCAAGTCCGGTTCGCACATCCTCACCACCGCCGCATGCGAGACCTGCCATAAATCCACTACCAGTTTCACCGGCACCCGGATGAATCACACCGGCATCACGACTGGTTGTGCTACCTGCCACAACGGCAGCACAGCCATCGGTAAGTCCGGTTCGCACATCCTGACCACCGCCGCCTGCGAGACGTGTCACAAGTCCACCACCAGTTTCGCCGGCACCCGGATGAATCACACCGGCATCACGACTGGTTGCGCCACCTGCCACAACGGCAGCACAGCCATCGGCAAGTCTGGCTCGCACATCCTCACCACCGCCGCATGCGAGACGTGTCACAAGTCCACCACCAGTTTCACTGGCACTCGGATGAATCACACCGGCATCACGACTGGTTGTGCTACCTGTCATAACGGTTCCACCGCAATCGGTAAGACCGGTTCACATATTCTGACTACTGCCACCTGCGAGACTTGCCATAAGTCGACAACCAGTTTCGCCGGCACCAGGATGAATCACACCGGCATCACCACCGGCTGTGCCACTTGCCATAACGGTTCCACAGCGATCGGTAAGACCGGTTCCCATATTCTGACTACTGCCGCGTGCGAGACTTGCCATAAGTCCACTACCAGTTTCGCCGGCACCCGGATGAATCACACCGGGATCACCACCGGTTGTGCCACCTGTCATAACGGTTCCACCGCAATCGGTAAGACCGGTTCACATATTCTGACTACTGCCACCTGCGAGACTTGCCATAAGTCGACAACCAGTTTCGCCGGCACCAGGATGAATCACACCGGCATCACCACCGGCTGTGCCACTTGCCATAACGGTTCCACAGCGATCGGTAAGACCGGTTCCCATATTCTGACTACTGCCGCGTGCGAGACTTGCCATAAGTCCACTACCAGTTTCGCCGGCACCAGGATGAATCACACCGGCATCACCACCGGCTGTGCCACTTGCCATAACGGTTCCACAGCGATCGGTAAGACCGGTTCCCATATTCTGACTACTGCCGCGTGCGAGACTTGCCATAAGTCCACTACCAGTTTCGCTGGTGCCAAGATGAGTCACACAGGGATCACGACCGGATGTGCCACTTGCCATAATGGAGCGACTGCCACAGGTAAGGGCGGGGGGCACTTCATCACCACGCGCGCTTGCGAATCCTGCCATCGCACCACCGGCTGGACGCCGGCGACTAGCTATACGCATACAACGCCATACTATAAGCCGCATAACGCGGGCGTGACCTGTGCCACTTGCCACAAAACCAATAATGAAGTGATCGCTTGGCAATACGGCGGCTACAAACCCGATTGCGCCGGTTGCCATGCGGGCAAGTTCAAGCCCGATTCGCACAAAAAAGTGGATAGCCCGAAGATCGTGTACACGGTGGCCGAACTCAAGAATTGCGCCGGGAGTTGCCACGAATATACGAGCAGCTCCTTCACCACTATCAAGCAGAGGCGCGACAGCAAACATCGCTCCACCGATGGGGGATTCTAAATTGAGTGGGGAGAAAACAGTATGATCAACGCACTTGTAAAACTGATTTTCACTTGCCTGATACTGGGACTGGCGCAGTTCGCGAACGCACAGCTCTTGGATGAGATCGAAATCAATCCGGTGGCGGGTGGCGCCGAGGTCAATATCCGCTTCGCCTCGCAGATCCAATACCTGCGGCACTATCCCAAGGATAAGGGGGACAAGATCCAGGTTTATTTCCGGCTGTTGGCACTAGATACGCCAGAACCGCTGCAGGCACAGGAACAACGGAAATCGCCGCCCTCGGATTTACTGCCCTCGTTCACAGTGAGCTATAGCCCACGCGGATCGTGCGATGCTGCCAGCTCTAACCATTGTGTTGTTATCCAATTTTCGCGGCCAGTCCAATACAAGATTAAGCCGGGCAAAGATGCCTACAGTGTGACACTGCAAGTCACCGCACTAAGCAGCCCTGAAACTACCCAACCAAAGAGCGAAAAATAAACATGACCAGGAACAGTGAGGACACCATCCCATGAGGGTACCCATTCTTCTGATCTGCGCCAGCCTACTGCCAAGCCTCTCATGGGCGGAACCTACCGCCACCGCCCTTCCTCCCTCTCCAGCCACCGCAAACGCAAGCAGCACCGCCGCCGGCCCCATTGAGGCCCAAGCTGAAGCGCTTTTGATCAAGGGCCGCGAAGCGCTCAGCGCAGGCGATATCGAGCTTGCGATTGGAACACTAAACCGTTTACTCAGGCTTCCCCCAACGCCATTCAAGCAAGAGGGTCAAGAACTCATCGGCTTAGCGCGCGAGCGAAACGGGCAGATCAGTAGAGCCAAAATTGAATACGAGCTGTATCTGAAAGAGTACCCAACGGGAGAAGGCGCGGAGCGAGTGCGCCAGCGCTTGGCTAATTTGGCCCCGGCCCAAACCCCGAAGCTGCGCGTAGCGAAAAAGCGCGAAGAAGTTTCTGAAACACTGATCTTCGGCAGCTTGTCGCAGAACTACTATTACGGCAATACACACGCCGAAATCACCACCAACACTACCTCCACCATCGACAAGGCAACCCTCTCCAGCACTGATCAATCTTCCATCATCACCAACCTTGACTTGAATGCCCGTTTCCGCAGCAGCGAATACGACAACCGGCTCGTGCTGCGCGACACGCACACTTTGAATTTCCTCAAGACCGGCAAGGACGACAACCGCCTCACCTCAGCATTCTTCGATCTCAAGAACAAGGAACACGACTATTCGGCGCGTATGGGGCGGCAGTCCGGTAACGCCGGCGGCGTGCTCGGCCGCTTCGACGGCGTCTTGGGCGGCTATGGCGTTGCGCCTAAGTGGCGCGTGAATGGCGTCATCGGCACCCCGGCGGAAAGCAGCAATCTGGAATCTCAACGTTATTTCTACGGCGCCAGCGTGGATGGCGGCACCTTCGCCGAGCACTGGAGCGGCAACGTCTACACCATCCACCAACGCGTCGACGATATTACTGATCGGCTCGCCGTCGGCGCCGAGCTGCGTTACTTCGATGCGAACCGTTCCGCCTACAGCTTGATTGACTACGATGCATCCTATGAGGTGCTCAACGTCGCGCTCTTCCAAGGCAATTTAATTAGCGAGGATGGCACGTCTTACACGCTACTGCTCGACCACCGCAAAACGCCGACCATGCAGACCACCAATGCGCTTTCCGGAGAGACCAGCACTTCTATCCGTACCTTGCTGCAAACCATTTCAGAAGACGAATTGCGCCGGCGCGCCAAAGCACTGACCGCCACCTCCGATTTCCTATTGTTCGGCGTGACGCGTCCCTTCACCCCGCGCTGGCAACTGGGTGGCGATATCAAACTATCGCAAGTCTCTGGCACCAGCGCCAGCGGCACACTGCCCGCTACTGAGGGTACCGGCATCGTGACCACTTACACCCTGCAAGCAATCGCTACCGGACTGGTGTTCGATAAAGATATTACTGTGGTTAACGGGAGCTTGATCACGGGGCGGCAATATGATGGCCAATCGCTCTCGATCAACAACTTATCGACGTTTCAAGAAAAGTGGACGGTGGATGGTGCGCTACGTTTGTATACGCAAAAGGACAACCTAGGCACAAAGCTGACCCGCATCTCGCCGACCGTGCGCATCGGATACAAGATGAAAGAAAATTTCACCTTGGAAGGCGAAGCCGGGCTCGAACATAGCACGACCAACGGCACCACCCAACAGGACACAACGCAGCGCAGCTTCTTCTTTATCGGCTATCGTTGGGATCTATAAGAGATCTAAACGCGGCGCCAGGTCGTGCCTTGCGGGCCGTCTTCCAAGATTACACCCGCGTCTGACAACTCCTTACGGATCGCATCGGAGCGGGTGAAGTCTTTGGCTTTTCGGGCAGCGAGGCGTTCGGTGATGAGTTGGTCAATATGTTCCTGCGAGTAGCCTCCGACGATCTGGCCACGAGTAACCTCCCAAGCCCATTCCCCTGCTTTCGCATTCAAGACCGTTCCCTGCAAATATCGCGGAGGATCTTGCTGCAACAGCCCCAGCACCCCACCCAAAGCTTTCAACAGCCCAGATAACTTGCCGGATTTAGCCTTGTTCGCCTCGCGCGACAATTCGAATAGGACGGTAATCGCGCCGTGGCTGTCAAAATCGTCATCCATTGCCGCTTTAAAGCGTGTGGCATAGGCATCGCTCCAATCTATCTCCACTGCTTCAGGCACCACATCACGCAGCGTTATGTAGAGCCCATCGAGCGACTGCTTGGCATCCTGTAAATGCTGATCCGAGTAGTTCAAGGGGCTGCGGTAATGCGCGCGCAGAATAAAGAAACGCACCGTTTCAGGATCGAATTGTCCTAACACTTCGCGAATACTGAAGAAGTTGCCGAGCGATTTCGACATTTTTTCGTTGTCCACGCGCACGAAGCCGTTGTGCATCCAGTAATTCACGAACGGGTGGTCGTGCGCGCCTTCGCTTTGCGCGATTTCATTTTCGTGATGTGGAAATTGCAAATCCTGGCCGCCGCCGTGGATGTCGAATTGCTCGCCCAGGTAATGCTCGCTCATCACCGAGCATTCGATATGCCAGCCGGGGCGGCCTTTGCCCCAGGGCGAATCCCACGCCGGCTCATTCGGCTTGGCCGCTTTCCACAGCACAAAATCGAGCGGGTCGCGCTTATTCACATCCACTTCGACCCGTTCACCAGCACGTAAATCGTCCAGCGATTTGCCGGAGAGCTTGCCGTAGCCGTGGAAAAGATGCACGGCGTAATACACATCGCCATTCGGCGCCGGATAGGCGAGACCTTTATTCACTAGGGTTTGAATCATCGCAACCATGCCCGGCACGAATTGGGTGGCGCGCGGTTCATGCGTCGGCGGCAGAATGCCAAGCCGGGCTTCATCCTCATGCATGAACTGGATGAAGCGTTCGGTCAAGGCATCGATCGGCTCATTATTTTCCGCCGCGCGCTTGATGATTTTGTCGTCGATGTCGGTGATGTTGCGCACATAGTTCACCTCAAAGCCGCTCGCCTTGAGCCAGCGATACACCAGGTCGAACACCACCATCACCCGCGCATGCCCCAGATGGCAATAGTCGTACACGGTCATGCCGCAGACGTACATACGCACGACGCCGGGATTGATCGGCTGAAATACTTGCTTATCGCGGGCGAGCGAATTGTAGATCAACATGGATGGGCTTGACTCCTAACGGCCTTAACAATAGCTACCTCGGAATATGAAATTCGCTAAGGAAGCCCTCTCTCCTAGCTCTCTCCCGCACGCGGGAGAGAGGGACATAGACTCACTTTGCGAGTTACATTAATCGATTTCGCTGGCGAGTACGTGTTGCGTCAGACGATGCCGCGCCCGCGCATGCCCCATGAGCTTGAATAGCGCCGGCATTTCCGGGCCATAGGTCTGACCGGTGAGCGCAGCTCTCAGCGGTAAAAACAAATTCTTGCCGCTCGTGCCGCTGGCCGACTTGACGCGATTGGCGAAGGCTTTGAAATCCATGTCATCCCCCAGCGCATCCACCGCCGCACGGAAAAAATTCGGCGCAGCGTTATCTAGTACTTGACGGGCATCGTCGGAAATCGGCAAAGCATCGGCATACACCGCCTCCGCCCAGAGCCGGGCATCGTGCGGGAACACGATATTCGCGCGCACGGCTTGTGCAAATTCAGCCAGCGACGCTTCTGGCACCCAGCCCTTCAGCGTCGGGGTGAGCCAATCCAGCAAGGTAGTCGCGTCGGCCTGCTGTACCGCCTGTGCTTGCCAGTAATCCAATTGGCTGCGGTCGTAGCGCGCCGGGGCGCGGCCCAAGTGGGATTGATCAAAAGCTGATGACATCGCATCCAGATCCATCAAGCCGGTTTCGACGAAATGATGGCCTAAGCGCGCGAGGTAATTGTTCACGGCGATCGGAAAGTAACCCATTTCGCGCAACTCCTGCACCGAGAGGCTGCCGCTGCGTTTGGAGAGCGGCGCGCCGTGAGCATCGACGATGAGCGAGATGTGACCGTAAATCGGCGCAGCCATACTCAAAGCTTGCAGCAGCGCGATTTGGCGCGGGGTGTTGGTGAGATGATCCTCGCCGCGCAGCACATGGGTCACGCCCATCAGCGCATCGTCGATGGCATTGACGAAAAAGAAGGCGAAGCTGCCGTCGGAACGGCGAATGATGAAATCGCCGATATCCTCGGACGGAAACTTTTGCGCACCCCGCACCACGTCGTCGAAAGTGAGCGCCTCGCTTTTTGGCATGCGAAAACGCAAGGTGTAAGGCAAACCCTCGGCTTTTTTCTTGACGATTTCATCCGGCTTCAAATGCGCGCATTTGCCCGAATAGCGCGGGGGCTTGCCGGAGGCGGCTTGCACTTTGCGCGACACTTCCAGCTCCACCGCAGAACAAAAGCAGGGGTAGACGCGATCAATCGACGCCAGCTCGGCCATATACTTTTCATACGCTGCGGTACGCTGCGATTGGCGGTAAGGCGCGGCAGCCCCCCCCGCCTGCTCGCCCTCCTGCCAATCCAGACCGAGCCAATGCAAATCTTCCATCAGCGCCTGGATATACTCCTCGCGGCTACGTTCGAAATCCGTGTCTTCGATGCGTAATAGGAATGCGCCACCTTCCTTTCGTGCGAGCAATACATTGAACAGCGCGGTGCGCACATTACCGAAATGGATCAGGCCCGTGGGGCTGGGGGCGAAGCGAGTTTTCAAGGCAGGCATGAAATGGGGAAAAACAAATTGTCGCCGGGGCGCGGTTGTTGGTAAAATCGATGGTTAGAACAAGGGCTTAACTGGACGAAAGTATAACATAATGACCTCACGCCACATTGCCTCTGCCCTCGCCCTCGCCGCCTTCTTATTCGCTGCGGCAAGCACACCCGCCCGCGCGGACGAGCTGCAGGACATCCAAGCCTTAGTCAAGCAGGGCAACCACAATCAAGCGCTCGACCGCGTCAATAGCTACCTGGCCAGCCGCCCCAAAGATGCACAGGGACGTTTCCTCAAGGGCGTGATTCTGACCGAGCAGAACAAAACCGGCGAAGCGATCAAGATGTTCACCGCCCTGACCGAGGACTACCCCGAGTTGCCCGAGCCCTATAACAACCTCGCAGTGCTCTACGCCTCGCAGCAGCAATACGACAAATCGCGCCAAGCGCTGGAGTTGGCGATTCAAACCCATCCTTCCTATGCCACCGCGCATGAAAATCTGGGCGATATCTACGCCAAAATGGCCAGCCAAGCCTATGACCGCGCCTTGCAATTGGATAAATCCAACGCCGCGGCACAGACCAAGCTCTCGTTAATCAAAGAGATTTTCCCGGTCAATAGCCGGCATCAGCGCCCCTCAGCCAAAGCGAGCGTTAGCGCGCCTGCCGTGCAGGCGGCCAAGCCGATCACCCCTAGCCCCGTCACTGCGCCCGCCCCCATCGCCAAACCAGTTGAAAAAATAGTCGAGAAAGCTACTGAAAAACCGGTGGAAAAAGCCGATAAGCCTAAACAAGACCCGACGCAAGCCATCCTGGGCATGGTCAACAACTGGGCCCACGCCTGGTCGAATAAAAATGTTGGCGAATACCTTGGCTACTATGCGCCGGACTTCAAAACGCCCAAGGGCGAGCCGCGTGCAGCATGGGAAAAGGTTCGCAAGGAACGTATCCAGGCGCCGAAGAACATCCAGGTCAGCTTATCCAGCGTCAAGATCACGCTGAAAGATGAGACGCATGCGTCCGTCACTTTCCGCCAAACCTATAAGGCAGACACATTAAATTCCGCCACCACCAAGACATTGGCGTTGGTTAAATCCGGAGACAAATGGCTTATTCAGCAAGAGCGCGTCGGCGCCTAAGCGCCTCTCCCCTCATCGCCAGTTCGCGTACGGGACGCGCCTTTGCTTTGCTTTCGCGCCACCGGGGCAAGCTCCTGGTGTTGGGCGCTTGGCTGATCCTGCTGCCGCTGATTGAGCCGCCCGCCACGGCGATGGGCAATCGCCCCCATCCGGCCCAAGGCAGCGGCGATAAACTGCCAAGCAGTCCCGAAGCGCTGCTGGTTCAAAGTCTGATCGACATCCAAGGCAATCGTCTGGATGCCGCGCTCAAGCAGATCGACAAGCTCCTCACCCTCAATCCGAATTTCCGTTTGGCGCACTTGATCAAGGGCGATTTGCTCATGGCGCGCGCGCGGCCGATCGCCACCATCGGCAATGCGCCCGGTGTCCCGCCTAATCGCTTGTCCGATTTACGCGATGAAGCGCGGGTGCGGCTGCAACATTACCTCGACCCGGCGCCACTCGACCTCGTGCCGGAATACTTGCTGCAATTCGAACCGAACCAACACCACGCGGTAGTGGTGGACACCAACAAATCGCGGCTCTATCTCTACAAAAACGATAATGGCGAACCACGCTACGTGGCGGATTACTACATCTCCAGCGGCCTCAAAGGTTCAGAGAAATTGAAGGAAGGCGACCAGCGCACGCCGATTGGTGTGTACGTCGTGGTGGATAACCTGCCCAAGGCCAAGCTGACGGACTTTTATGGCGCGGGCGCTTATCCCATCAGTTACCCGAATGAATGGGACAAACGTCTGGGAAAGAATGGCCATGGCATTTGGCTGCATGGCGTGCCGAGCGATACCTATAGTCGCCCGCCGCGCGCCAGCAACGGTTGCGTGGTGCTGACCAACGAAGACCTGAAATCAGTCGAGAAATTCCTGCAAGTGGGCCAGACACCGGTGATCATCAGCAACGACGTGGCCTGGATCGACCGTAAAGCGTGGAAGGGCCAGCGCGAGGCAATTATGCGCGACGTCGAATCGTGGCGCCGCGATTGGGAAAGCCGCAATGCCGAGCGCTATCTTGCTCACTATGCGCAAAATTTCACGAGTGAGCGCCAGGATTTTGACGCATGGGCCGCACAAAAGCGCGCGGTGAATGCCGGCAAGACCTCGGTCAAAGTACAACTGACCAACCTCAGCATGTTCCGCTATCCGGGCAAAGACAACTTGATTGTGGTGACTTTCGACCAAGATTACCGCAGCAACAATCTGAACAACCAAATGCGCAAGCGCCAATACTGGAGACAAGAGGGCGAAACATGGAAAATTGTTTATGAAGGCGCTGCGGGTTAACCTAACCGTAATGCGTTAATTCGCCCGATTTGTTTAACCTAAGACCATCTAAACACGTTACTTAGGAGGCCAAAATGAAATTGCTGCTTACTGCACTGTTCCTCTCCGTCGTCGCCAGCCTTGCCCACGCCGGCCACCCCATGGTCGAAATGCAAACCAATCAAGGCAACATTGTGGTCGAGTTGTATCCTGATAAAGCGCCTAAGACGGTGGAAAATTTTTTACATTACGTCAAAAATGGTTTTTATGAGGGCACTGTTTTTCATCGCGTGGTGAAAAATTTCATGGTGCAAGGCGGCGCCTTCGACAAAGCGATGAATTGGCGTAAAGGGGAAGATCCCATTCAGTGCGAAGCAAAAAATGGTCTCACCAACGAGGTAGGCACCATCGCCATGGCGCGCGCCCGCGATCCGAACTCCGCCACCTCGCAGTTTTTCTTTAATTTGGAAAGCAATAAGCATCTCAACCACCACCGCGATCACCCTGACTACTATGGCCATGCCGTGTTCGGTAGAATCGTGAAAGGCATGGATGTGGTGCAAAAAATCGCCGACATTCAAACCAGTGCAGGCGGGCCTTTCGCGTCCGATGTGCCGGTGGAACCGATCGTGATCGAAAAAGTCGCGATCCTGCCAGAAGAAATTGAATCGCCCCCGACCCAAGTGAAATCGAAAGGAAAGACCAATGGTAAAACTAAAAACCAACCACGGCGACATCTCGCTGGAACTTGATGCCGAGAAAGCGCCCATTACGGTTGCGAATTTTCTGGAGTATGTGCAAAACGGTTTCTTCAACAACACGGTCTTTCATCGCGTGATTGATGGCTTTATGATTCAGGGTGGTGGCTTCGAGCCGGGCATGAATCAAAAACCCACTGGTGCGGCAATCAAGAATGAAGCCGACAACGGCCTGAAAAACGATATCTACACGATTGCCATGGCGCGCACATCTGATCCGAATTCCGCCACCGCACAATTCTTTATCAATGCATCGAACAACGATTTTCTGAACTACACCTCGCCTACCCCACAAGGTTGGGGCTACTGCGTATTCGGCAAAGTCGTCGAAGGACAGGATGTCGTGGACAAGATCAGAAAAGTCCGCACCGGCAACAAAGGCGGTCATCAAGATGTCCCGGTAGATGACGTCGTAATCGAAAGCGCGGAAGTCGTTTAAGGACAGGGATCAGGATTCGGGATTCAGGGCGGCACGCCGTGAGTTTTTAACTTTCCCCGAATCCTGAATCCTAAATCCCGGATCCTGCATGCCCCACTCCCTCTTCATCTCCGATCTCCACCTCTGCCCCACCCGTCCCGCGATCAATGCGCTGTTCATGCGTTTCGTGCAAGACATCGCACCGCAAGCGGAAGCGCTGTATATCCTGGGTGATTTTTTTGAATACTGGGCCGGCGATGATGACCTGGCCGATCCGTTTCATCTGACCATCACTAACGCGCTGGCGGGCTTGGCAAAGCAGGGAACACGTGTCTACATCATGCACGGCAACCGGGATTTTCTGCTGAGCGATGCCTTCATGCGTGCGGCGCAAGCGACGCTGTTGCCCGACCCTTTCCTTCTCGATCTCTACGGTACCCCTACCCTACTGATGCACGGCGATACGCTGTGCACCGACGATGTGGCGTATCAACAATTCCGTATCATGGTGCGCAGTGCCGAGTGGCAACGCAATTTCCTCACACAGCCCTTAAACCAGCGCAAGGCGCAGATCGATGAGCTGCGAAAAAGGAGCGCGCAAGAAAAATCCAACAAGTCTGCCGAGATCATGGATGTCAATGCGGATGCCGTCGCAAGCATCCTGCGTGCACAGGGTTACCCGCGCCTGATCCACGGCCATACCCACCGCCCGGCCAGGCATGTGCATACAGTGGATGGCAAAGACTGCGTGCGCTGGGTGCTGGCAGATTGGTATGCGACAGGCAGCTATCTGCGCTGTGATACAACAGGATGCGTAGCGCACGCCATGGAAAAAACACCGAAGCCAAAACATTATTAATCCTTGCACTCATCATGACGAATATACGAAGTGTTGGTGAACCGCTGGTGTTGACTTTGTTTTCGGGGCCCCTCTGCACCGCCGAGTAGCGCAGCCATGCCGGGGGAAGTCGGCGAGCACTTGTTCGAGCAAGGCTCCGCGAAGCGGAACGTGCGAGTTGCGCAGCCGCCCGGCATGGCGAGCAACGCAGGGAACCCGAAGGGCGGTAAAGGGGGTGTCTTTTTCTTGGGTTACTTTCTTTTGGACAAGCAAAAGAAGGTAACTGCCCCGTCGGGGCATGACCGACGCTAAACCAAAAGCGCGTAGCGCACAAAAACAAAATGCAAGCACCATTTGCGAACAACTCAATACGAGGCCTGAATGAACGAAGATGTTGGTGATAAGAAAAGACAACATAGGCGTTATGCCCTTGCACTGATTACGTTCCTTGTGTTTTTGCCAGGAACATTTGGCATAGCTCTTCTTGTTGGCGCAATTGCAACATCGGTATTCATTGGCGGCTGGGATTTGTTTATTTCAGCATGGAATGATCCAGAAGTAGCAAAAAGCCACGAGGAAATTTTATATATTTCATTGTCAATTGGTGTACTTGCAATGGTGTGGGCCTGGTATATGTGGGATCGCCTTTTCTTGCGAAGCGGATACCTTAACACCGAGATGGTGGCGCTCATGAATCGCGGGCACATGCCGGGCAAAGCCGAGACGTGGCGCAAAAGAGTTGGATATATTGTTTACTCGTTTATTTTTGGCGCGGTCTCGTGGGGGCTCTATGTTCAGGGCGAACTAGTGCTTGCGTTAATTTTTTTTGCTGTCACGGTATACACCGTTGTGCATGCGTGGCGCAGTCGCGTGTGGAAAAAGAACTCGAATAGCTAGTTAGGCGCAGCGCGCCATTCGCATAGGGTTGATGGTATGCTTTGCGAGCGCTGGGTGTTGCCTGATTGGTATGAAACCGGGGGCTATCTACGTTGCGGGCCGGCAAGTTGCGAGGCCGTTGGGTTAACACCAGAAGCCTGATTCATCCAGGCTAGTTCGCGCCCCACTCAATCTTCAGGATAAGCCATGATTCTCATCCTCTCTCCCAATATTGACCAACAAGGCGCCGAGTACGGACAGCTCATTGGCTTTCTCGATCAGCTACCCAATATCCAATATCGCATGCACCACGAGCAGGGTGTACAGCAACGGCTGACCGAGGTGTATTTGATCGGCGATACCGCCGCGCTGGGGCTCGACTATATGAAAAGCCTGCCGTGCGTGGAACGCGTGGTGCGGGTATCGGAAGAGTATCGTGTGTTGGGTCGACATAAGGACGATACGCGCCCGAGCGATTTCGAATACAACGGCGTCACCTTCTCGCAAGACAATTTAAACATCTTCGCCGGCCTCTGCGCGGTGGATACACCGGAGCATGTTGAGCGCATGATGCAAGCGCTGAAGGAACAGGGGCAGGTGTGTACGCGGATGGGTGCTTATAAGCCGCGCACCAGCCCTTACTCGTTCCAAGGCCACGGCAAGACTTGCCTGCCCTATGTGTTCGAGTTGGCGGGAAAATACGGCATCAAAGTGATCGCCATGGAAATCACCCACGAATCGCATGTGGCGGAAATCCGCGCCGCGCTTAGCGCAACCGGCAACCCGACCGGTGTCATGCTGCAAATCGGCACGCGCAACACGCAGAATTTCGAGTTGCTCAAACTCGTCGGCCGCCAGCAAGAATTCCCGGTGCTGATCAAGCGCGGCTTCGGCATTACCTTGGACGAATCGATCAACGCCGCCGAATACTTAGCCTCGGAGGGCAACCGCAAAGTCGTATTCGGCTTGCGCGGCATGAAAACCAATATGGGCGACCCGCATCGCAATTTTGTCGATTTCGCGCATGTGCCGGTGGTGAAACGCCTGACGCGCATGCCGGTATGCATCGACCCGTCACACTCGGTCGGCACGCGCGCTGTCGGGCCGGACGGTATTCTGGATATCATGCAGGTGGTAGCGCAAGGGGTGATCGCCGGGGCCAACATGATCCTGATCGATTTTCACCCTGCCCCGTCCAAAGCCCTGGTAGACGGCCCGCAAGCGATGACCTTGGCTGAATTGCCGCACTTCTTGGAAGACGTAACCCTCGCACGCGAAACTTATCTCAAACGACAAGCGCTGGCACATCGCTATGCGCAGAAAGCAGCCTTATGAAAAAATCCGCTCAGCCAACCTTGCTCACCAAACACACCCTTACGCTCGAAGCGGCCAAGCAGATTGCCACGACAGCGGAAAAATTTGCACGCAAGAAGGGCTGGAATGTGGTGATCGCCATCGTGGACGATGGCGGGCACTTGATTTACCTGGCGCGCATGGATGGCACGCAGATCGGCAGCGTCGAGGTCGCCCAAGCCAAAGCGTACACCGCCCTCGCCTTCAAGCGCCCCACGAAAATCTGGAGCGAAGCCCTGAGTGGCGGCAGGATGCAGATTTTGGGCTTACCTGGCGCCACCCCGATAGAAGGCGGCCTGCCGCTGGTGGTAAAGGGAGAATTTCTCGGCGCGATTGGCGTGTCCGGCGTCACCTCCGAGCAGGACGGCGAGATCGCGCTGGCAGGTGTTGCTGCGCTCAGCTAATCCCACAACCACGCCGCGCCGCGCACCCCGCTCGAGTCCCCATGCTGGTGTTGCACCAGCCGTGTATCGACCTGGTCAGAGAACACATACCGACCCCATTGCTGCGGAACATTTTCATACAAGCGGGCGATATTCGACATACCGCCGCCCAGCACAATCACATCAGGGTCGAGAATATTAATGACCTGCGCCAAAGCGCGCGCGAGCCGGTCTTCGTATTCCACCAAGGTTTGTTCGCAAGCGACATCACCTTGCGCCGCGCGGGTGATGATGCGCGGCGCATCCCAGGTCGCCCCTAAGCGCTGCGCATGGTGCCGCGCCATGCCGGGGCCGGAGAGCCAAGTCTCGACACATCCCGATTTACCGCAATAACAGGGATGACCTGGTAGCTCCTCGGGCAACGGCCAAGGTAGCGAATTGTGCCCCCATTCACCGGCAATCGCATTGGGGCCGGTGAGCACCTTGCCATTCACTACGATACCCCCGCCGACGCCTGTGCCGATGATGACCCCGAAAACCACGCCTGCGCCGGCTCCCGCACCGTCCACCGCTTCGGACAGCGCAAAGCAATTCGCGTCGTTCTGGATGCGAATGGTTCGTCCCAGCAATTGTTGCAGATCATCCAGCACCGGTTGGCCGTTCATGCACACGGAGTTGGAATTTTTAAGCCGGCCCGTAGCATGCGAAATGGCCCCGGGTGTGCCGATGCCGATGGTGCCTTCGCGCCCCAATTCGGTTTCGACCCCATAGACCAGCCCCGCGATCGCATGCAGCGTAGCGGAGTAATCGCCCTGCGGCGTGGCAACGCGACGGCGTACCAATTCCTGCCCTGATGGGTCGAGGGCGATGATTTCGATTTTAGAACCGCCTAAATCGATGCCGATACGCACAGCACTAACGACCCGGCGCCATCGCCACTGAGCCTTCTTCTGGATCCAATTCGCACTGCCCAGCCACGCAGGCGAATTCTTTTGCGCCCTTGGTGGTGTCTTCTTTCTCGTATACCACGATGGAGGAGAAATCGATTTTCGGCAGGCTGGCCACACGGCGATGGTATTCCGCTTCGCTGATCTCTTCGTAGGGCGCGAGCTCGTACACGCTGTCGGATTGGGGCAAGAAAGATAAACCGCCCAAGATGGGCCAATTATCATAAAGCCAATGCGCGGTAGCGATCCATTCATCGCTCGCCACCGTGATGGTGACTGAAGGGTTATGCTCGGTGAAATTGAGCTTCACGCGCTTCCAGAATTCCAGTTGCTCAATGGCGTTGAGATCGGTGCGGGTGGTGCAGCCTTTGGGCGCCGCCACGGGAAACTCGAATACGAAGCTGGTGGCGGTTGTCTCCAACTGCCCGACTTCCGGTTGGTAGGGAAATTTCTGTTCCTTCAGCATCGCGAACAAGGGATCGGTGGCGGAGATGCGAATACGGCGCAAATAAAAATTCGCATAGCGCGGATGCATGCCGGAAGCCGAATCCACCAACTGCGATACGGTGCCGGAAGGTTTAACGCAGGTGATGGCGGTAGAGGCGTTGACGCCGAAGCGCGCCGCATATTCGCGATTCACTTCGATTGCCTGATCGCGCAGCGTGCGCAACACTTCGGCTTCACGCACCAATGCGCAATCCCACTGCCCCGTGATGGACACGCCCAAGAGCCGCTCTTCCTCGCAATTGTCCTGCCACTCGCGCGAGATGTAAGGGAAGTCGGTAAGCGACGATTGATAGGTGCCCAGTATCGTGGCAAGACGCATTTTTTTGCCCAGCGTCTCCAGCGTATCCTCGGCACGCGCGATGACTTCGGTCAGATTGCAAAATTGCTTGGAGCGCAGAATGATTTCGCCGCAAGGATTGACACCGCAGCGCGGCCAATACGGTGCAAACTTATCCCAACGCCGTGGCGGCAACTGGTCAGGCAGGCCGCCGCGATTAAAAATCCCGCGCTCGCCGCTCCCACTCTTGGCCAAGGCCAACCACTCGTCAAGAAAATCCACCGCACGCGGCCGCGTCTCATACACCGCCGAATTGTTGGCCATGGAGCGCTGCGGGTTGTTGATGTAGAAATGCCCGCTCTTGGCGCTGCGCAGATCGTCATCATCGAAATCCGAGAGCGAAATTAATGCCGAACGGCGCACACCGCCCATCTCCACCACTTCGCCGATTTTGCAAATGATGTCGTGCACGTCGAGGTTGGCCAAGCGCTTGCCTTGATTCGCGAGAATTTTGCTGCGCGCGAAATCGAGCAGCGAGCGCAGCGGCCCCGGCCCGGAGCTACGCCCGCCCATGGTGTAAAGCCGCGCGCCGGCGAGGCGCACTTGGGAAAAATCGAAGCGCACATCGCGGCCTTCGTACCAGGCGCTGAGGCCGATCTTGAGCGCATCGCCCCAGCCTTCCTTGCTATCCACCACGACAAGCGCCGGCATCATATGGCCACTCTGGCGCTGGATGATGGGCAGCAATTGCACGTTCTGGCTCTCGACCGAAAAGCCCACGCCCACGCCGCACATAAGCAAAAACATGATCTCGGCGAAATCATCGAGCCGCGTCGGCGCGATGAAGGAGCAGTTGTAAGCCGCGACGTTGTTGTTGCGCGCCGCTTTGCCCGCCGACCACATGAGACGCATCGAGGGCATGATGTGCTGCGACAAAATCGCCGTGCGCAACTCGGCGTATTCGGATTCGGTCAGTTTCTCACCCAGTTTCTCGCGCATGAAAGACAGGTAGCGATCTACCGTCTCGATCCAGGTTTCACGCCGACTCTCATCGTCGATCCAACGCGAATAGGTGCGGTAATACACAAATTCGGCCAGCGGATTGCGGAAATATTGTTTGGATTCGGCCGCCAGCTTTTTTACATGTTCAGGGACATCTTTCACCTTGTCCCGAATCTTCGCCCGTTCGTGGCGATACAGAATGTAAGCCTTCGCGGTCTTGGGAAAATCGAGCAGGATCAGCGATTCCTCGACCTGATCCTGAATCTCTTCCACTTGAGGAATATGGCCGCTAACAAAGCGTTTCCCCAATGCCTCCATCACCGCATCCGAAACACGCTGGGGGTCGACCTTGAGCGCGCCCTCATTGCACGCCTGCATGGCATGCTGCAAGGCGCTGGTAATGCGACTTTGATCAAATGGAACAATGCGACCGTCGCGTTTGCGGGCCTGAGTAAAAATGGGGGTTTGCACTGGCATAATTATTCGTTCGTAAAAGAGGGAGCAGCCATCCGGCAGCACAGCATGTATCCTACCTCAACTTTGCATCCTCATCGCGGCTGCCGATGCCGGACACGATGGATCGGCTTAGCCATTAAATTTATTCCTTGCAAATGCAAATGGCCGACTTAGTCGGCCATTTTTTTGAACGCTTGCAAAAAGCTAGCTAAACAACCGATTCCGGTTCTTCCTCAAAAACAAGCTTCACTTCCCCAGCTTCGTCCAGATCAACGGTGACCTTGCCGCCACTGGCTAGACGCCCGAACAATAATTCGTCGGCCAGCGCCTTGCGTATCGTATCTTGGATCAGCCGCGCCATCGGACGCGCCCCCATCAGCGGGTCAAAGCCTTTTTTCGCCAAATGATCTTTCAACGCATCGGTAAAATTCGCTTCGACTTTCTTCTCATGCAACTGCTCTTCAAGCTGCATCAAGAACTTATCCACCACGCGCATGATGACTTCTTTATCCAAGGATTTGAACGAAATCATCGCATCCAGGCGATTGCGGAACTCGGGCGAAAATAGGCGCTTGATATCCCCCATTTCGTCCCCGCCCTTTTCCCCTGGCGTAAAGCCAATCGTGGTTTTGTTCAGTGCTTCCGCGCCGGCATTGGTGGTCATGATGATGATCACGTTGCGAAAATCGGCCTTGCGCCCGTTATTATCCGTGAGCGCGCCATGATCCATGACTTGCAACAGGATATTAAAAATATCCGGATGCGCTTTTTCGATTTCATCCAACAACAGCACCGAATACGGATGCTTGGTGATGGCTTCGGTCAGCAAGCCGCCTTGATCGAATCCGACATAGCCCGGCGGCGCGCCGATCAAGCGTGACACGGCATGGCGTTCCATGTATTCAGACATATCAAAGCGAATCAACTCGATACCCATGGTGTAGGCAAGTTGCCGCGCGACTTCGGTCTTGCCCACGCCTGTGGGGCCAGAGAAAAGGAACGAACCGATCGGTTTGCTGGGGTTGCCCAGCCCTGAGCGCGCCATTTTGATGGCAGTGGCCAGCGCTTCGATCGGCTTGTCTTGGCCAAACACCACGGCTTTCAAATCACGATCCAGATTCTTGAGCGCGGAACGGTCGTCGGACGATACGCTCTTGGGCGGGATACGCGCGATCTTCGCCACGATATCTTCAATTTCTTTCGGGGTGATGATTTTCTTCTGTTTCGATTTAGGCAAAATGCGCTGCGCAGCACCTGCTTCGTCGATCACATCAATCGCCTTGTCCGGCAAATGGCGGTCGTTGATATATTTAGCCGAAAGCTCCGCGGCCGTAGAGAGTGCAGCAGCGGTGTATTTGATGCCGTGATGCGCCTCGAAGCGCGACTTGAGGCCGCGCAAAATTTCGACGGTTTCCGCGATGGAAGGCTCGGGCACATCGATTTTTTGGAAGCGACGCGACAGGGCATGGTCTTTTTCGAAAATGCCACGGTATTCGTTATACGTTGTCGCGCCGATGCACTTGAGCGCACCGGAACTCAAGGCGGGCTTGAGCAAGTTGGACGCATCCAAGGTGCCGCCCGAGGCCGCGCCAGCACCGATCAAAGTATGAATCTCATCGATGAACAAAATCGCTTTATTGTTATCGAGTAGGTGCTTCAACACCGCTTTCAAGCGTTGCTCGAAATCGCCACGATATTTGGTGCCCGCCAGCAATGCACCCATGTCGAGCGAGTACACCGTGCTCTGCGCCAATACCTCCGGCACATTGCCTTCGACGATGCGGCGCGCCAAACCCTCGGCGATCGCGGTCTTGCCGACGCCAGCTTCGCCCACCAGCAGCGGATTGTTTTTGCGCCGACGGCACAGGGTTTGAATGACCCTTTCCAATTCCAAATCGCGCCCGATCAGCGGGTCAATTTTGCCAGCCAAGGCTTGCACATTGAGGTTTTGGGTAAAGTTTTCGAGCGCGGTCGCGGGCTGCTGCTCTTGCTCGGCTTCTGGCTCGGCATCGTTACCGCCGCCTTTGGCAGAGCCGGCGCTGTCTTGTACCTTGCTGATGCCGTGGGCGATGTAGTTCACCACATCGAGCCGGGTCACCCCTTGCTGGTGCAAGAAGTACACCGCATGCGAATCCTTTTCGCCGAAGATAGCGACTAACACATTGGCGCCGGTGACTTCTTTTTTGCCGGAGGATTGGACATGCAGAATAGCGCGCTGAATCACGCGTTGAAAGCCGAGCGTGGGCTGGGTATCGACTTCATTGGTGCCACCGACAATCGGGGTGTGCTGCTGCACGAAATCGCCCAGCACTTTGCGCAAATCTTCGATATTGGCGGCGCAGGCGCGCAGCACTTGCGCGGCGGAGGGATTATCCAACATCGCCAGCAATAAATGCTCCACCGTAATGAATTCGTGACGCTTCTGCCGCGCCTCGACAAACGCCATGTGGAGAGAGACTTCCAGTTCCTGCGAGATCATCTTAAGTTTCTTCCATTACGCACTGCAACGGATGTTGATGCTGTCTTGCAAAAGAGACTACCAGATCAACCTTCGTCGCTGCAATATCTTTTGGGAAAACCCCACAAACCCCCATGCCTTCTCGATGTACCTTGAGCATTACCTGTGTCGCCCGCTCCCGGTTCAAACCAAAGAACTTCTGCAATACCTGCACCACAAAATCCATGGGCGTGAAATCATCGTTCAACACAAGCACCTTGTATAACGGCGGTGCCTTGAGTTTACTTTTCTGCGGCTCAAGAATTGTGCCAAGTTGATCCTTCTGCGCCATGTCTTTACTCGTTACGATCCTATTGTGGTACCAGTCCGGTACTGTTTCAACCCCACCCTTGATAATACCTTGAAATCCGCTACATTCACGCGCAGTCAGGGGAGGAAACTTTTAGCTAGACTTGATTAGAAAGTGGTTTTTCGCTTTCGTTCACCGCCTTGCTGCTCAATCTCATCGAACTACGGAAAACACACCATGGCCATGCTCACCGCTACTAGGATTAGCGGCGTAAAAAGCTGCGGCTTGATAAGCAAAAGCGCGAGGACGACAGATTCCTTTTAGTCTATTTCCGCCAAGGGACGCGCAGGACAACCCACCAGAAAAAAGCCACCGCGTGATTGCTCACGCGGTGGCTTTAATTTATCCAAATACCAAGATTTACAGCAGGGGAACAATCATCAGCGCCACAATGTTAATAATCTTGATCAAGGGGTTAACCGCCGGGCCGGCAGTGTCTTTGTAAGGGTCGCCCACGGTATCGCCGGTCACCGCTGCTTTGTGCGCGTCGGAGCCTTTACCGCCGTAGTTACCTTCTTCGATGTATTTCTTGGCGTTATCCCAAGCGCCGCCGCCAGTAGTCATGGAAATGGCAACGAACAGGCCAGTGACGATGGTGCCGATCAGCACCCCACCCAATGCCACCGGGCCGAGGGTCAGGCCCACAATCACAGGCACGGCGACGGGCAGCAGCGAAGGAACGATCATCTCTTTGATCGCAGCCTTGGTGAGCATATCCACGCAAACGCCGTACTGGGGTTTGGCCGTGCCTTCCATGATGCCGGGGATCTCCTTGAACTGGCGGCGAACCTCTACCACCACCGAGCCGGCAGCGCGGCCGACCGCTTCCATGCCCATGGCGGCAAACAGATAAGGCACCATGCCGCCGATGAACAGGCCAATGATGACCATGTGATTGGAGAGGTCGAAGGTCAACACCTTGCCCCCACCCGACAAGGCATGGGTGTAGTCGGCGAACAGCACCAAGGCGGCCAAACCAGCGGAACCAATGGCATAGCCTTTGGTTACCGCTTTGGTGGTGTTACCCACGGCGTCGAGCGGATCGGTAATGTTGCGGATGCTATCCGGCAAGCCTGCCATTTCGGCGATACCCCCGGCGTTATCGGTGATCGGGCCGTAGGCGTCGAGCGCCACGATAATCCCGGTCATGGACAACATGGCGGTGGCGGCGATGGCGATACCGTACAAACCAGCCAACGCATAAGCGGCCCAGATCGCCAGACACACGGCCAGCACCGGGGCGGCGGTAGAACGCATCGACACGCCGAGACCGGCGATCACGTTGGTGCCGTGGCCGGTAGTGGAGGCTTGCGCAATGTGGCGCACCGGGGCGTACTCTGTCGCAGTGTAATACTCGGTAATCACCACCAGCGCAGCGGTCAGCGCTAGGCCGATGAGCGAAGTGAGGTAAATATTCATGGAAGAAATCATCTTCCCATCAATCATCACGCCTTCGCCCAAGAGCCAAGTGGTGACGGGATAGAAAGCCGCCACCGCCAGCACGCCGGAAACCGCCAGACCGCGATACAGCGCATTCATGATCTTGCCGCCCTCACGCGCTTTGACGAAGAAGGTGCCGATAATCGAAGCGATGATGGAGACGCCGCCCAACACCAGCGGATAGATCACCGCATTCGGGCCTGCATTCGCCATCAACAAACCGCCTAACAGCATGGTGGCGATAATGGTCACCGCATAGGTCTCGAACAAGTCGGCGGCCATACCGGCGCAATCACCCACGTTGTCGCCCACGTTGTCGGCGATCACCGCCGGGTTGCGCGGGTCGTCTTCGGGGATGCCCGCTTCGACCTTGCCCACCAGATCTGCGCCGACGTCAGCGCCTTTGGTGAAAATGCCGCCGCCCAGCCGCGCGAAAATAGAAATCAGCGAGCCGCCGAAACCTAAGCCCACCAGCGCGTGGGTGGCTTCGGCTGACGTTGCGCCATTGCCGGTGAGGAAGGCGTAATAACCCGCCACCCCCAGCAGACCCAAGCCCACGACCAGCATGCCGGTAATGGCGCCGCCTTTAAACGCGACATTCAGCGCAGCATTGAGGCCATCTTTGGCGGCTTCTGCGGTACGCACGTTGGCGCGTACCGAGACGTTCATACCGATGTAGCCGGCCGCACCGGAGAGGATCGCGCCGATGGCGAACCCGATCGCGGTATTCCACGCCAAGAAAAAACCGATTAAAACGAACAGCACGACGCCGACCACACCGATGGTGGTGTATTGCCGGTTGAGATAGGCCGAAGCCCCTTCCTGCACCGCCGCTGCGATCTCTTGCATACGCGCGTTACCGGTCGGTTTAGCAAGAATCCAGCGTGTGGATACGATGCCATACAAAATTGCCACCACGGCGCATCCCAGCGCCAACATCAGACCTTCAGACATAACTCCTCCATTAATGTTATATGCAACTTAATGCTTTGGCCGGTGGGGCTGGCCGTGTTGTCTTGCTAGTCGTACTGGGTGATTGCAATACCCTTCTCAAAACGGGTGCCCGGCTTGAAGTCGAACACTTCTTGCAAGCCACACTCGCGAATCAATTGATCGACCGCGGCCTGGCCATGCTCTTTTTGCACCTCGGACAAAATCAATTTGGCCGAATTGCCATTATAAAAGCTGCCGAACCCGGCTTGGATCAGCAGTAACTCTCGGGCGCGCTCTAATGTCATGGCGACGCTCTCGCTACGTCCTTAAAGTTTAAACACGCCTTTTAGTTTTTTCGCCACGGCCGTGTTTTTTAAGCGCACATAGCTCGGCATGCCGTCTTTATACGGCGGGTAATCTTCGCCTTTAATCAAACCGGAAAGATACGCGCGGCACTTGGTGGTAATGCCAAAACCGTCAGCGGTGATGAAATTACGCGGCATCATTTTTTCTTTGTTCGCCACATCTTTCAGTTCCGCCACGCCGAGTTTCCATTTGTAGGGCTTGTCGGACACGCGCACGATGGTCGGCATCACCGAATTTTTACCCTTAAGCGCCAATTCAACGGCGGCCTTGCCCAAGGCGTACGCTTGTTCCACGTCCGTCTTGGAGGCGATATGGCGCGCGGCGCGTTGCAGATAATCCGCCACCGCCCAGTGATATTTGTAGCCCAGCTTGTCTTTGATCATTGCGGCTACCACCGGTGCCGCGCCGCCCAGTTGCGCATGGCCAAAGGAATCGCGCGTGCCAGCCTCGGCCAGGAATCGGCCGTCGGGATAATGCGTGCCTTCCGACACCACCACGGTGCAATAGCCGAATTTTTCGACTTTCTGCTTCACGTTGGCGAGGAATTTGTCCTGATTGAATTCCACTTCCGGAAAGAGAATCACGATCGGAATATTGTTTTCGTTGTCGGCTGCCATGCCGCCCGCCGCCGCGATCCAGCCCGCGTGACGCCCCATCACTTCCACCACGAATACCTTGGTCGAGGTCTTGCACATGGAGGCCACGTCGAAGCTCGCCTCACGCGTGGAAATTGCGATATATTTCGCCACCGAGCCAAAGCCCGGGCAGCAATCGGTAATCGGCAAATCATTGTCCACGGTTTTGGGCACGTGGATCGCTTGCAGCGGATAGTCCATGGCTTCGGACAACTGCGACACTTTCCAGCAGGTATCGGCAGAATCGCCGCCGCCGTTGTAGAAGAAGTAGCCGATGTTGTGCGCCTTGAATACTTCGATCAGGCGCTCGTATTCGCGTTTGTTTTGTTCCAGGCTTTTGAGTTTGTAGCGGCAGGAGCCGAAGGCGCCGGAGGGCGTATGACGCAGCGCGGCAATCGCCTTCGCCGATTCTTTGGAGGTGTCGATCAGGTCTTCGGTCAGCGCGCCGATGATGCCATTGCGCCCGGCGTACACTTTACCGATCTTATCTTTGTGCTTGCGCGCGGTTTCGATGACGC
>JADMJT010000088.1 GCA_018781585.1 Burkholderiales bacterium | reverse complement strand
CCGGTGAGGCCGGTGTCGCCGTTGGGGCCGCCGATTTCGAATGGGCCGGCCGGATTGACCCAGATGCGGAATCCGGGAGTGCGTAATTCTTTCGGCACCAGCGGGTCGATGACCTCGCGCGTGATTTCCTGCGTGACCCACACTGGGTCGAGGCCGCGTTCGATCTGGGTGGAGATGACGACGTTATCGATGCCGACTACGCGGTTGTCTTCATACACCACGGTGACTTGGCTTTTCGCATCGGGGCGCAACCAGGGTAAGGCGCCGGAATGTCGCAGCTCGGCCAGACGCTTCACCAGACGATGCGCCAGCCAAATCGGGTAGGGCATCAAGTCCGGCGTCTCGTCACACGCATAGCCGAACATCAGGCCTTGATCGCCGGCACCGATGATGCCGCCCGCGAGCTCTACGCCTTTGTGAATCTGAAACGATTGGTGGTTGAAGCGCACCTGCACATCGCAGTGATCCGGATCGATGCCGGTCTCGGCATCGCGATAGCCGATGTCGCGCAGCACCTGACGCGCAATGCCCTCGGCGCGCTGCTGGATTTTTTCGTAGAGCGCCTTGTCGATGGTCTTGAACTCACCGGCGATCACCACCAGGTTGTCGGCGACCAGCGTTTCGCACGCTACTTTGGCGGTGGGTTCCTCGGCGAGAAACGCATCGAGGATGGCGTCCGAGATTTGATCGGCAATCTTATCGGGATGCCCTTCCGAAACCGACTCGGAAGTGAAGAGGTGTTGACGTGCCATTCAGTGCTCCATGTTTTTATTAGGAATTGGGGTATGGCACACCTTATACGTCTTCATCCTCATCCATCTCTAGATCATCATGGGTGTCGATGAGTTCTTGAACGTCGTCCACATTCATGCCGCCGCCGTTGTTGAAATTTTCAATCGTTTTAGAGGACAGTTGCAGAATCTCACTGGCAACGTGTTCAGATGAAAATTGGTTTAATTTTTGGAAAAGGGTTTCCATGAACTGCGCAAAGGTGATGTCGTTATCGATGGTTTCATAGGCGTCATCCAAAGCATTTTGCGCGATGGCTTCGAAATATTCTTTAACGGAGTTAATGGCTAGTTCGTCTAAATTCATAGTGGCCTCTTCAAAAAATTATTCATCTGTTACCGGCAGGCGAATCGTGTATTGCCCCGATTTCTCGTGGCGCATCACGGTCAGCAAATGTTTCTTTTGTGCGTCTTCGACTAACTCTTTGAAAGATCGATAGTCATAGGATGATTCAGTAAAACCTGGTTTGCGCCGTTGCATGGTTGTCTTGACCAGTGAGCCCCAGATATTTTCATCCGAGCCGCGCTCTGCAATCAGCGCTTCTACGGTCTCGACGATAAAATCAAGCGCCTCTTGCCGTTTTTCGGGTTCACCTTTCGGGGCAGTGGATTTTTTATCCTTCGCGGGCGCCTTCTTTGCCTTGCGCTTTTGTTGCGCCTCCTGCTCGCGCACCAAGTCGTCGTAAAAAATAAACTCGTCGCAATTGGCGCTGAGCAAGTCCGAGGTGGAATCTTTAACGCCGATGCCGATGACGTGTTTATTGTTTTCGCGCAGCTTGGACACGAGCGGCGAGAAATCCGAGTCGCCGCTGATAATGACGAAGGTGTCCACGTGCGATTTGGTGTAGCACAGGTCCAGCGCATCCACCACCATGCGAATATCCGCTGAGTTTTTCCCGGATTGCCGAACATGCGGAATCTCGATCAGCTCAAAAGCCGCTTCGTGCATGATTGCCTTGAATTCTTTGTAGCGATCCCAGTCGCAATAAGCTTTTTTCACGACGATGCTGCCCTTGAGCAGGAGCCGTTCCAGCACTTTCTTGATGTCGAATTGCGCATATTTGGCGTCGCGTACGCCTAAAGCGATATTTTCAAAATCGCAAAACAGCGCCATGTTGGTGATTTCGATTTGGCCAGCCACGTCTTGCTCCTCACTTATTAAAACACCAATTTAAATACTATAGCCTAATCAGCGCGCCACTTAATCAGGGGCAGTCACGTTTTGTTCTTCAGCCTATCTTTGAGATCGGCAAAAGGATTAAACGTGGCGAAGGTTGCGGCATTGCCGCCATCGGTACGCCCCGCTGAATCCTTCAGTTTGGCGTGCTCATTCTCATGACAATAAGTGCAGAGCAATTCCCAATTGCTGCCATCAGCGGGATTGTCGTCGTGGTTGTTATTCTTATGATGGACCTCTAGCAGTTGCAGCGTCTTGTGGTCGAAGGTGCGCGCACAGCGGCCGCATACCCAGGGGTAGAGTTTCAGCGCTTGCTCGCGATAGCCCAGCGCACGCTTATCTGCCTTGAGCCGCGCTTCAAGAATCACTTTATCCAGCTTGCCAGGGTCTTTTGCCATCATTGTCTCGCTTGTCTTAATGTTTATCAGTCAGGGCTAAGCGCCACAGCGATGTGACTTCGGCCGCGCGTGCTGCATGCAGCGGGTCGGACTCATCGGCGGCGCGCGGGTGATGCGGCCGCACATCCATGCGGCCCACTACCTTCAACCCCGCCGCATCAATGGCTGCCAGCAGCTCATCCCGCGACCGCAGCCCCAAGTGCTCTGCGAGATCGGAGAGGATCAGCCAGCCTTCACCCTCCGGCGTCAGGTGCGCAGCCAGGCCGCTGAGGAATCCGTGCAGCATGCGGCTCTCCGGATCGTAAACCGCGTGTTCAATCGGCGAGCTTGGACGCGCCGGAATCCACGGCGGGTTGCAGACCACCAGCGGCGCACGCCCTTCGGGAAAGAGATCGGCCTGCACCACCTCCACCCGCTCGGCCAGCCCCAGTCGTTCAAGATTTTCTCGGGCGCATGCCAGCGCGCGCGGGTCTTGATCGGTGGCGACAATGCGCTCAACACCACGACGTGCCAGCACGGCGGCAAGCACGCCCGTGCCGGTGCCGATATCAAAGGCGAGCGTCGTGGATGGCAGCGGGGCCTTGGCCACCAGCCCCACATACTCGCCCCGCACCGGCGAATACACGCCATAGTGCGGGTGGATGCGCGCGCCCAGCGCCGGAATCTCAACCCCTTTTTTGCGCCACTCGTGGGCGCCGACAATGCCCAGCAACTCGCGCAGGGAGGTCACGGAAACTTCGCCGCCCGCGCCGTAGGCCTCGCGGCATGCTTGGCGAAAATCGGGCGCCCGCCGCAGGAGGATGCCGAAATCGCTCTCCAGCGGAATCAGCAGCATGGACAAAGTGCGCGCGCGCTGGGACTGGGCTTGACGATGAAAATTGAAAACCTCGGCCGGCGACGGGGCTGGTTTGTGCGGCTTGCGGTCAGCCCGCCGCGCCATCGCCTGCAGCAACTGGCGCGCATTCTGAAAATCGCCGCGCCACAGCATGGCTGTGCCCTCGCAGGCCAAGTGATATGCGGCGTCGGCCTTCATCTGATCATCGGCGATCACCACGCGCTTGGGCGGCAGGGCCCCGCGCTCCGAGCGCCAAAGGGCAGAGCGCATCATGTCTGCCTCGATCCAACTAATCATGGTGTGGCTGCTCACGTTGAAGCTTTATACGTAACGACAAAAATAACGCCGCATGCACAGGGCCAGACGACTTATCGGCGCACATGGATGCAGCCGGTCTCCCCCTTTGG
>JADMJT010000032.1:16337-39644 GCA_018781585.1 Burkholderiales bacterium | reverse complement strand
TTGCCCACGCGGTTCATGGTGAAAACGTATTGAGCCATTTGATTTCGCTGCGAATAAAAAGGGTTATTTTACCTGATCGGGGCTATTGCTATCACGTAAATGGCGGGCTTGGTTGTAGAGACGAAGTGGGGGTATCCAAGCGCTCATGTAGCAAATTGGGGGTGTATTTGAAATGCGCGCTGATTCCAGTCGGAAGTTGGATTTGGCTTCACTTGCGCTTCCGCCGGATTAGGGTTGGGGTTAGATCAAGGTTGTTCAGGATAGTGTCAGCCGTTGTGCAGTAGTACTTCCCAGGCACCGATGACATCGGTGCCACGTAGGACGCATTTGGCTGTGCGTGCTTGTCAAAGCCGTACTTGAAGCGCAATGAATGGAAGAACAGTTCATCAATGTAGAGATCGTAGCAGCCATGACGCCCCGAGCGGATGGCGCTACGGGCGGCTTTATCAATGGAAAGTAACTGAGCAAAAGGCAAGCCCAGACTGTTTAGCGAGACATGAGCGCCGGAGGAGGAGCGATGAATGAGTGAAAGATCGGCATACTCGTTGACGCCTTGCGTAATGGTCGCGTATACGGACATGCCGAGTACTTCACGATATGTTGAGGCCAACTGAGGGAAGAGACGTATCAGTGCCTCGGGCTCGTATGAGTAACTGACCTCAGAGTCATACTGGCCAACGAACCAATTCGCCTTCAGCAGCAAATTATCAGCGAAGCTGACAAAGGCTACCCCAGGAGTTGCATCTGCGATCCGGTCGATACGGTCGCGTAGAGCGATTAGCTTGCTTCCCGATAGCTGACCTTGGTTGAGCGCCTGCTTGACTCCAATTGCGTCGATGAGAGCGAAAGCTGAGTACGGCCTCAAATGTAGAGCGGTGAGCCACTCGCCCTTAACAAAGATGTGGGGCTTCTCGTCGTAGTCGTGGACGTCTATGCAAGCCACGAACGCGTTGCGAGGTAAGACCACCGTGACTTCGTGAAAGCGATCAAAGACGTTGGGGTACCAAGATATCTCCAATGCGTCGGCGGTTACATTTCGGACTGCGGCATAGCTGATGTATCCGACGTTCCGGAACTGCTTACCCTTGAAGAGGTCAAGGTAGGTGGCCTCCCACTCGGGCAGCCATTGCTCATCCATGAGGAACACATCTCGATTGAGGGGGATCGCTTCGAATTCGAAGCGATCGAACTGCGGATGAGTGAAGTGGCGTGACACAGTGAAGCCTAACAGTTAATCAACGGTTCCACCGACCAGTATTATTGATAATAAAGTGCAAAGCAAATACGGGTACAAGCACGGTGCATAGTAAGGGGTGTTCACTCTCCATTTATTTGCATTTATTTGATTATGCTGAGGAGTAGCTTGCACCTCATGAATGGTTGGGAGAAACGGAAAGTTTCACCCCAAGCGCATGGAGCAGCTTGAGCATCGTGTCGTAACGTGGCTTGGCGCCGGGCGTGAGTGCCTTGTAAAGGCTCTCGCGCCCGAGACCCGCATCTTTGGCGAGTTGCGCCATGCCGCGAGCGCGGGCCACGTCACGCACAGCGCTTAGAAATACATCGGGGTTGGGATCTTCCAGCGCGGCCGTTATGTATTCCGCGATGGTTTCCTCGTCATCGAGGTAGTCGGCTGCGTCGAAGGGGGCAAATTTAGTCATGCTTCACTCCTTATTCAAAGCACGCGCCATTTCGATGGCGCGTTTGATGTCACGCTTCTGCGAGGACTTGTCGCCGCCTACGAGAAGCAAATAGACGACCCCTCAACGCCTCGTGAAATAAGCGCGATAGCCAGGGCCAACGTGTATGCGCATTTCGGAGACGCCTTCGCCCACGGATTCACAGTCGCCGAAATTGCCGTGCTCGGCGGACCGGATACGATGGATGATCCGGGCGCGCCCCATTTTGTCTTTCAAACCGGCAAGCCATGCGTTGAATTCCTCGGAGCGCTCAAAGGTGTTCATGCGTTACATTGTATCCGAGTGGATACCGACATGCAATATCGAGAAAGCGCGAGTGGTCACAGTGTGAGAGGCCTGCATGGCGTCGCCCACGACCAGCGGCAAAATGGGAAGACGCAGGGCGAGAGCGTTGTCAGGCTGCCTGCTGCGAAACTCAGTCCCATTTGGGCGATGCTAACGCTCATCGAGTGTGATTCTTACAGCGCTGCGGCGAGTGCGGCGCGGATTTTTTGCTCCGCGGATTCGCCCGCCAAGCGTGCAGCCTCGACCTGGCCAACAAATACGATGATGGTCGAAAAATGTAAGTTGTTCCAAAGTCATCCGACTAAATATCTATTGCTCGGAGGGGGATAATGAAATTTTCGCACGGATTTCGGGCGTGGCTCGCATTGGTGCTGCTGATGTTTTCACCCTTGGCGAGCGCTGCGCAGTGCCACACCAGCAGCGGGCCGCAGCGCGTTGCCTTGTTGGAGCTCTACACCTCGGAAGGATGCAGCAGTTGCCCCCCCGCCGATCACTGGCTGAGCAGCATCGCCAGCCAAGGCTTCGGCGCAGAGCGCGTGATACCGCTGGCGTTGCATGTCGATTACTGGGACTACATCGGCTGGCCCGATCGGTTTGCGCGCCCGGCTTTTTCCGCGCGACAGCGCGAGCAGGTAAAGGCCGCCGGCGGCCGCGTGGTTTATACGCCGCAGGTGATGCTCAACGGTCGCGATTTCGGTGGCTGGCGCGGCGACGGTCTGGGGCGCGCGGTAGGCGACATCAATCGCCGCGCGGTGGCCGCCGACATTACGCTGGCGCTCAACTCGTTGGTGCCGGATCGTTTCGAGCTCACCGTAAATGCCAGCGCCAAGACCGCAAGCCCTACAGTTTTATATATCGCGCTCTACCAGAATAATTTGTCCAGCGAAGTGCGTGCTGGAGAAAACCGCGGCGTCCGGCTGCACCATGACTATGTGGTGTGCGAGTGGTATGGGCCGATTGGCATGGGGGCTCCCTGGAAGCAGGCGATTGCGTTCAAACCGGGTTGGGTCGCGGCCAACATGGGGGTCGTGGCCTTCGTCCAGGATCAGTCTAGCGGCGAGATTTTGCAGGCGTTGCGGCTGCCGCTATGTAAGGGGTAATGGTTTGGATGAGGCAAGTTTGCTCTGGCTTGTCTTCTTTGCGGCGGATTTATCCCGCCGCTTTTTTTGTTAACCGGGTGGACTTGAGCAGGGCTACACCGGTAAGAGAAATTTTCTGGTCAACCGATCATGGCCGTCTAATGTCTCCACCTTCGACAGGCAAAAAAAACGGCAGGGATCGCCTGCCGTTTTTTATTGTGCGTGACTTGCGTCAGGCTTTGGTCTTCGCCGTGCGTCTCAACCGCGCCTGCAGCCGCCGCGCCAACTCACCGAATAATTCCGTTTGCGTTGGATGCGGGAAGATGGCCTCCGCCACTTGCGTCAGCGTCATGCCGCCGGACACCATCATCACCGCTGCGCCGATTAGCGTATCGGTATGGTCGGCCAGGAAATGCACGCCGATGATTCTTTGCGTGGCTTTGTCTGACACGAGTTTAATCATGCCGGTCGTCTCTAACGCGATCATGGCTTTGGCGTCGATGCTCATAGGCATTTTGGCTTCTGCGGCATCTATCCCCCGGGCTTTGGCTTGTGCGACGGAGAGGCCGACGAAACCGGCTTGCGGGCGGCTGAAGGTGACGCCGCAATCGATATCCTGATTGTATTGGCGCGCATGGCCCAGCAGATTGTCGGCTGCGACACGGCCCTGGGTGGCGGCGGTGTGCGCCAGCATATAGCCGCCGATCACGTCGCCCACGGCGTAGATGTGCGGGGTGGTGGTCGCGCCACTTAGAGTGACTTTGATCGCTGCGCCGTCTAGCGCCACACCTGCTTTGTCTAGATTCAAGCCTGCTGTCTCGGGGCGTTTGCCGGTGGCCATGAGCACGTAGTCGCAGGCGTATTCGTGTGCCTTGCCCTCGGCGTCGGTGTACTGAATCGCCATCTTGCCCGGCTTGCCGGAAATCCCGGTGATCTTGGCCGACGCCACCACGGGGAATTCGGCTGTTAATACCGTCGTGAGCTGCTTGGCGATTTCTTCTTCGATCTCGGCCAGGATGCGATCTTTCGCTTCGAGCATGAGAATATCCGCGCCGAAGTCACGCCAGATCTGCGCCATCTCCACGCCGATGACGCCGCCGCCGATGATGCCTAGTTTTTTGATCGGTTTGTCGAGATCCCACACGGTGTCGGAGGTGAGCACGCCGCCGCTCGCTAGTCCTTCTTTCGCGCCGGGAATCGGCGGTACGAAGGGTGGCGCGCCGGTCGCGATGACCGCCGCCCCGAAGGTGATGCGGTAAGCGTCGCCTTTGGCCGGTTTGATTTCCGCGGTGTGCGCGTCGATGAAAGAGGCGAAGCCTTCACGTACATCGATCTTCACGCCCTTGTCGGTTTTGAGCGCCAACTCGCCGCGTGTTTGCAGGATGTTTTTGCGATGAGTTTCCAGCGCATCCCACACCAGCTTCGGTTTGTCGGTGCCGGTCACACCCTTGGCCGCATCATGCGCGCGATCGCGCATGATGTCGGCTGCGTGACGCCACGCTTTGGAGGGAATGCAGCCGCGCCACAGGCATTCGCCGCCGGGCAAGGGCGCGTTGTTGATCATCGCGACTTTGATGCCGTGATCGGCCAGATCGCGCGCGCAATCTTCGCCGCCGGGGCCACCGCCGATGACTAGCACTTGCGTATCCCAATTGCCTTCGGGAATCGGCGAGATAGGTGCGGTGTCTGAGCTACCCATCCAAGCATCTGGGTTTTCGATGGCTTGCTTCAGATCCACCAAATACGACGCGACATCCGCGCCATTCAATACGCGATGATCGGCGGTGATGGTGAAGGGCGTGCCTTGCGGGCCATTCGCGGCAATCGCCAAAATCGCAGCGATGCCCGGCGTGGGGATGGCGGTGAAATGGGTAATGCCGAACATACCCATATTGGAAATGGTGAAGGTCGGATTGGCGAATTCGGCCGGTGTGAGCTTGCGCACGCGTGCGCGCGGCACCAGGTTAGTCCAATCGGTTTGCAGTGCTTCGAGGCCGCGGTCTTGGATGCCTTTGAGGATCGGCACCACTAAGCCGCCATCGTCACTTTTTACCGCGACACCAAAATCGTGATTCGGGCGCTCGACTAATTTATCTACCGGCTGGTAAGTCCAATTCATGCGCGGATATTTTTGCATTGCCACCGAGCAGGCTTTGGCGATAGCGACCGTCACCGATACCTTGCGTGCCTTGGCGGCGACGGTGAGTTTGGCGGTGTCGATGTTCATGGTGGCGGTGAAGGTGGGCAGCGTGAGCGAGGCCGCCATGGCGTGCGACACGGCCTTTTCCATCGACGTCATATTGCGGCCTTCGCCCGGCACGTCCACTTGCGGCAGGCTGTGTGCCACTTCGCGCATGGAAGGGCGCGCGCGCTGTACGTCGGCTGCGGTGATGACGCCTTCCGGGCCGCTACCGGCCACGCTGCTGATATCGACACCCAGTGCGCCTGCTACTTTGCGCGCATAGGGCGAGGCCTTGCGGCCAGCGGGGCGGGCAACGGGTTTGACGGCAGCAGAGATCGCGGGTGCAGATGCGGCTATCGGTTTCGGAGCGGGTGCGGCAGATTTCGCTGCGCCGCTTGTCTTATGGTGTACATCCGTGACTTTGTGTTCAGCGGTAATGATCACGGCGGTATCAACCACTTTGGCGGCGTCGTTGACGATGAACGCCATTGGATGACCCACTTCGACCACGCTGCCGACATCGGCCAGCGGGCCGGAGAGGAAGCCTTCGTGGAACACCTCCACATCCATGATGGCTTTGTCGGTTTCAACCGTGGCAACGATATCGCCGCGCTTGATGGTGTCACCGATGCTTTTTTCCCAAGTAACGACGATACCCTCGGTCATGGTGTCTGAAAGTTGCGGCATCACCACCGAGATACCTGCATGATGCGGAATCATTTCGGAAGGAGCTTGTTCGGTCACGACTTCATCTTGCGCAATCGCGAGATCGCCCTGCGTGTCGGTGATATAGCCGAGTGCGGAACCGACCGGCACGGTGGCGCCGACGTCGACCAAGGGACCAGCCAGATAACCCGCTTTGAATACTTCGACATCCATAATGGCTTTGTCGGTCTCGACGGTGGCCACGATGTCGCCGCGCTCAACACGGTCGCCAGCTTGTTTCTCCCAGGTGACCAAAACCCCTTCGGTCATGGTGTCGGAGAGTTGCGGCATGGTGATGACGAAATGAGAACTCATCGTTTAAAACCTTTTTGTTCAACCATGGGGCGCGGGGAAGGGGTTAAGCTTTTCCGAACAGCTTCAACACCGCGTTGACCACATCCTCGTGGTCGGGAATCGCGGCCATTTCCAGCTTGTGATTGTAGGGTTGCGGCACCAGCGCTGAATGCACGCGCACCGGGGCGGCATCCAAGTCGAAGAAACATTCCTCGTTAATAATCGCCATGACTTCGGCGCCGACGCCGCAAGGTGCTTCATCTTCTTCAGCGATGACTGCGCGGTGAGTTTTGCAAACCGATTGTTTAATCCCGGCACGATCCAGTGGGGAGAGCGCGTATAAATCCACCACTTCCGCGCTGATGTTGTATTGCGAAGCGAGAATCTCAGCCGCTTTTAAACACCAGTGTACTGATATGTTGTAGCCGAATAAGGTGACGTCGGTGCCGGAGCGCGCGATTTCGGAGCCTTCCAGCGGGTGAAAATATTCACCCTCCGGTACTTCGCCCTTCCAGTTGTACATGAGTTCGTGTTCGTTGATGAACACCGGGTCATCCGAGCGCACCGCGGATTTGAGCAGGCCATACGCTTGCTTCGGATTCGATGGCGTCACGACGCGTAACCCGGCAATGCCCATGAACACTTTTTCCATGCGTGCCGAGTGTTGTGCGCCCAGTTGGTGCGCGCTGCCGCCGGGCGAGCGAAACACCACGGGGGCGGTCAGTTGGCCACCCGACATGTAGCGCACTTTGGCGGCAGAGTTGAACATTTGATCCATGGCAAGCCAAGCGAAGTTGACCGACATGATTTCGATAATCGGGCGCACGCCCAAGAAAGAGGCGCCAATGCCTAAGCCGGTGTAGCTGTTTTCCGAAATCGGCGTATCAATGACACGCAACGGGCCGTATTTTTCATACAAGCCTTTGGTGGCTTTGTAGGTGCCACCGGCCACGCCGATATCCTCGCCCATGCAAATCACGAGCGGATCGCGCGCCATCTCTTCGTCATGTGCGCGCTGCAGCGCTTCCCAGTACATTATTTCAGCCATGGTTCCTGTCCTTAAGCCAATACGTATTTTTCAAGCTCGGCCACGTTTGGCTCGGGCGATTCTTCCGCGAACTTGATCACTTCGTTTTCGATGTAGTGGTCGATTTCTTTTTCCAGCGCGTGAAATGCGTCCATGGTCATGGCGCCCGCATCGATCAGCCGATCGCGCAGAATGAAGATCGGGTCGCGCTGTTTCCATAATTCTTCTTCTTCCCGCGTGCGATAGCCGCGCGAATCAGACATGGAGTGGCCGCGATAACGATAGGTCATGAGTTCCAGAAAATACGGGCCGTTGCCGTTGCGCACATGCGCCACGGCTTTTTTCGCATGCTCGTGCACCACATCGAAATCCTGGCCGTCACACTGGCTGGCGGCGATGTCATAGCCGCATACGCGTTTGAACTGATCCAGCACGGCGGTGGAGCGATCAATCGCGGTGCCGATGCCGTATTGATTGTTTTCGCACACGAACAACACAGGCAGTTTGTAGAGCGCGGCCATGTTCAAGGTTTCGTGGAAGGTCCCTTGGTTATTCGCGGCATCGCCTAAGAAGCAAATTGAAATTTCGTCGCCGCCTTTTAATTGAATCGCTTTCGCGATCCCCGCCGCGAGCGGGAAAGGGCCGCCGACCAGCGCATAGCCGCCCATGAAGTGGTGTTTTACGTCGAAAATATGCATGGAACCACCACGTCCTTTAGAGACGCCGGTTTCTTTGCCGTAGAGCTCGGCCATGACTTCTTTAGGATCGGAACCGCATTTGATCGCGTGGACGTGATCGCGGTAACCCGTAATCACATAATCGTGGCCGGGGCGCGCCGCTTCCATCACGCCTTGGCAGCACGCTTCTTGTCCGGGATACAGATGCAAAAAGCCGCCGATCTTGCGTTCGATGTAAGCTTGGTAGCAGCGTTCTTCAAAACGGCGCGCAAGCACCATTTCACGCAGTACGCGTTTCTTGTCTTCAGGTTTCATACGCGGTTCCTTCTGGCCGTTATTCGACGGTGCGACACTGATCGTTGTTTAACGCTGAATGGGATGATTCGGAGGCGGGACAGTATTCAGCGCCATTTTTGTTTAAATTTGGACGCGAAGCCAAAGATCAAAATGTGCAATTCGGATGTCCCCTTGATCTGAAATTGGCTCGAACAAAGTCTGTTATGATCGCGAAAATGTCCGTTCCAGTCAAGTCATTAGTGTATTTACAAGGAGTTGCAATGCTGCCGGAAGTCGTTGAAAACAAGTCGATCATGACTGCCAAACAGATGGCGATTGCGAGTCATGTAATGATCGTGCTGCCGCTGACCAAGACGCTCGATACGCTGGAGAATGTACCCTATCTCGATCTGTTGCGCGCTGCGCTCAAGCGTAAGCATCTACAAACAAATGAGTTAGCTAAAGCGCCGCTGACCCTCGATTTACCTCACGGTGGCCTGTGCGCATGGGTCATGCTGGATGAGACCGCCTCGCGCTTCGAGCAATATACGATTTTGCGTAAAGCGGTCGTGGCGTTAACCGGCGAGCAGCCGAAGGAAATCGCGTTGGCGCTGTATGGCAATGCAAAGCAGCGTGAATTATTCGCCGAGTTGGCGGTGTATGTAGCGCTGTTGAATAGTGCCGCGCTTCCCTCGCGCAAGAAAAACCCCGCGCCCACACCCGTAAAAAAAATCAACGTATATGGCGCGCAATCCCGTGACCGGCATGCCCGCGCGCGCGCGGTGGCCGAAGGCAACGTCCTCACACGCGAGCTCACGATGCTGCCACCGAACGAGCTGACGCCGACGCATTATCGCGCACGAGTGAAGAAGCTGGCACGCGCCCATGGCTGGCAAGTGCAGGAGTACGACTTCAAGCGCCTGAAAAAAATCGGCGCCGGTGCGTTCACGGCCGTCGCGCAAGGCAGTCATGAACAAGACGCCGCCATTGTGCATTTATCTTACTCGCCGAAAGGCGCGAAGCACCGTATCGCGCTGGTGGGCAAGGGGATTTGCTTCGACACCGGCGGCCATAATCTGAAACCCGCAAAATACATGCACGGTATGCACGAGGATATGAATGGCTCGGCGGTCGCGCTCGGCATTCTGCTCGCCGCCACGCGCCTGAAACTCAATGTGGGAATCGATGCTTGGCTCGCCATCGCGCAAAACCACATCAGCGCCAAAGCCTACAAACAGAACGATGTGATCACGGCCTTAAACGGCACCACGATTGAAATCATGCACACCGATGCCGAAGGCCGCATGGTGCTGGCCGACACCCTTACCTTGGCCTCACGCGCCAAACCCGCCGCCATCATCGATTTCGCCACGCTCACCGGCAGCATGGCGGTCGCGCTCGGCGCACGCTACAGCGGCATCTTTAGCAACCGCGAAGAATGGGCCGCCGCCGCCATCGCAGCGGGGCGCACCAGTAGCGAGCGGGTGAATGCGTTTCCGCTTGATGCCGATTACGAACCCGCACTAGACAGCAAAATTGCCGACATCAAACAATGCACCTTAGATGGCGAAGCCGATCACATCCTCGCCGCACGTTTTCTCATGCGCTTTTTAGAAAAAGACATACCGTGGGTACATATGGATTTATCCGCCAGCACGTGCGAGGGCGGCTTGGGCGCGGTGGCGTCGAACGTTACCGGGTTTGGTGTCGCGTGGGGGGTGGAGATGTTGAAGAAGTTGTAGCGCCAGGTATCCGCAGGCAAGCCGGCAAGATGCCGGCGCTACAAAAGTTACCGCTTCCGAGTATTGAAATCGCCCAAGCGCCACGCAGCATTCAAGGTGTCGAAGCGGGATTTTTTTTAGCGGCCAAAGTGAAATGTTATATTACAAGACGTGACCCTGCCTCTTGCCTTGACCCTGCCTCCTGCCTCTTTTTGCCAACGGCCCATAGGTTTGATCCGATGCGGTTAGGATCACTTGAGCATAGCGATTGATTTCTGCCGCGGTCATTGTCATTTTTTTATTCCCCCTCGCAAACGTTGATCATTTTGATGGTATGTGATGTGGTATAACGCAAGCCTTCGCCATGCTTGAACGCCACCTTGCATCCGTTAGGCGACACGGCAATGCCTCGATGCGTGCCACGCGAGTCGACGTGTTCATTACCTACGTACCAGTCGACTAAGCGGGCAACTGAATTGCCCCGAATGAGATAGGCGCCACTTTCCCCCTTATTTCCTGCTGGAATGCCGACACCATCATTGGCAACGAACAAGCCTCGCTTCGTCAGCACAACACGGCTGGTTTCGTTGCGTTGCCAGTAGCTTGCAGGTAACGGATAACGTTCTAAACGTCCATCCGGATAAAGGATCGGCAGCGTATCTGGCTCGCGTGGACTGATAAATCCGCCATAGCGTAGTTGCGCCAGAAGGTACACGCCAGCCCAGTCGTTCCACCACACGCCTTGTGCTTCTCGCGCTTTGATCGGCAACTCAATGCGCGTTCCGTCGGGCCGGATAACGGAAACAGGCTGCGTGGCGCTATACGATTTGCCTTTTGGCCCAAAGTCCAAGACACCGTCCTGCTCGCGCAAATGCAGGAGTACGTGGCTTGGGTCTGGGTTGAAAGTGGGTCCATCGTTAATCGCGCAAGTATGAACGTCCGCATGAAGTTTAGGATCCCCGGTTTTCCAAGCGGGTTTGTCTTGCTCGTGGCCGAACTGTCCACTGCGGACACGAATTATGTACTTACCGTCTGCCGAGACGCCGGCAGTATAGAAAATACTCACGTAACCCTTATATGAACACCATAGCCGTCCAGGGCTGTATTCCTTAACCTCGCCGGTGCGAGTATTCCAGACCATAACACGGCCTGCATAGGGCATCTGACCTGGAGTTGGCTTGCCCTGCAGGCGTGGCTGCCCCGGACTGAGTGCGGTGAAAATGACGCGTTCGTCGTCCAGCCATTCCAGCTTCGTATCGGTGTCGATTTGCACCTCCACGCCGCTACCTTTGACGGTAAAGGGATAATTGCCGGATGGAAACGGCCCCTCGAATTCAAATGCCCGAACTTGGCTGGTGGTGCTAGCGAGTATCAGACAAATGAAAAGGGTACGTAGAGCGCTATACACAGTGCACGCGATTTTCATCCGGCGACGACCTCTGAAATGGCCTGCTGGGTAAAGTAATTCTTGCCTTGCAACGCCAAGGCCAATGAAAAATCCGACACGGCCATGCCAAAACGCATGTCCGTCATCAGACGGTTGAAGAGCCTATTGAACTTCTTCCGAGTTAGTGATTTCACAATTCCGTCCATGGGCTGCCTCGTTGGGTATTCCAATTTTTCTCTTGCTACTTGGCGATCACTGCCGCTTTTGCGCTACTGAGTTCCTTTAGATCTTCCAACGCTGTCTTCTCATCGCGCTCGTTAAGTGCGATACCAACAAAGAAGACATTGGCTAATGGACCTGTTGGGAAATCGAGATGCAGGAATTTGCGTTCGCCGGCAGCAAGCGTGACGGTTGTCTCGGCCGTCTGGGAGAGAAACCCAGGAGAAACTTTAATGAGATGCTTGCCTGGCGCAAGCGGGTGTTGCAGGAACGAGGCGTTATATAGCTCGCCAACCTGATTGCCATCAATTAGTAAGGGCATGGGCTGTCCGGAGGCAAAAAGCGCCGACTTACGATACACGATTAGTTCGGCATCTCCTTGCGGGATAGTTTGTAGGCCTGAAAATTTCGGGCCAGGAGCGGCACACCCGGCAAGCGCGAGTAACGATGCCGCTGCTATCAAGTGCTTGATGTTGCTTTTCAACATTACTTCACTTCTCCTTTCCGATTTAGGGCTGCACGGTAAAACACCGGGCGAATGCACAGAATTGCTGATCATTAAGATATAGCCGTTCGCAAGCTGAAGGCATGCGACCATACCAATATCCCCTGCCTAAATAACTTTCAACACGATTTTCCCGGTGGTATGGCCTTCTTCGATCATGGCATGCGCTTTGGCGGCATCTGCCAAGGGCAAGACATGCGATATTTTTATCTTGAGCTTGTCCGCTTCGATCAAGCGTGCGCCTTCTTCCAGGATGCGCCGCTGGTGTACGCGTTCTTCGTGTAGGCCGAGCACGGTGGGGGTTAGGATGAGCTCGAATGACAAGGCTAAATTGCGCGTGCGCGCCAATTTCATTTGCTCGGTGTCGCAATTCCATTGCAACAAGGACACGATGCGGCCATAGACGCGGGTGCAGGCAAGGGAGCGGCAGAAAGTGTCGCCGCCGACGGTGTCGAATACCATATCGACGCCGCGTCCATGCGTCCAGTCCAGTACCGCAGTGGCGAAATCCACATCACGATAGACGAAGACGCGATCGGCGCCGAGCGAGGTGACCCATGCCGCCTTTTCGCGCGAGCCGACCGTGGCGAGTACGGTGGCGCCGGCCTGCTTGGCCAATTGCACCGCGATATGGCCGACGCCGCCGCCGCCGGCATGAATCAGCACGCTGTTGCCTTCCTGCAAACAGCAGCGGTCGAGCAGCGCTTCCCAGGCGGTAATCAACACCAGCGGCAGTGCGGCGGCTTCTTCCATCGTGACATGGCGCGGTTTGAACGCGGCGAAATCCTGATGCACCGTGGTGTATTCGGCGTAATTACCCTGCTCGTTGCCGAGGCCGCCGTTAAAGAAATACACCTCGTCGCCGGGGGAGAAGCGATGCGCATTTGCGCCGACGGATTCCACCACGCCCGCGCCATCGCAGCCCAATACGCAAGGCAGATTATCCGGGTAGTAAGCGGGGTTTTTACGCAGCTTGGTATCGATGGGGTTGATGCCGGCGGCGTGCAGCTTCACCCGGATATGTTCTGGGCTTGGCAATTCAGGCAGGGGGATGTCTGCAAGTTTGAGTACATCGACACCGCCGGCGGCGGTCATCAAGATAGCTTTCATGGACGCTCCAAAGGAATATCCGGAGAGTTTATCCGTCTCGCCGCCGCCTGTGAACTGTGATTCCAGCCTATAAAACCTAGCGACGGACTCCCGGCCCGCCTAAACCGAGGAATAAAAGCGATAGGTGTTGCGGCTTTGATTTTTGGCGTCGTACATCGCGGTGTCCGCGAGCTTGACCAGTTCCTGCTCGTTTTGGCTGTCGCCCGGATAAAGCGCAATGCCGATACTGACGCCGATTTGTATCCGATGCTGACCCAGCATGAAAGGCTCGGAGAGAGACTTGACGATTTTCTCGGCGGCATGTGCGGCGCTGGCGCGATCGGCGATTTGATGCAGAATGACGGTAAATTCATCGCCGGCGATGCGCGCGACCGTGTCGCTCTCGCGCACGCAGGCCAGCAAGCGTTCCGCCACCGCTTTCAGCAGCAGGTCGCCCACCGCGTGGCCATAGGTGTCGTTCACCGGTTTGAATCGGTCGAGGTCGAGGAAGAGCAGGGCGATATGTTCGGAAGCGCGTTTCGACAGGGCGATGGCCTGGCTCAGGCGGTCGAAAAACAGGCTGCGGTTGGGCAGGCCGGTGAGCGCGTCGAAGTGGGCCATGTGCTCGATGCGCGCCTGGGTTGCAAGCTGTTCGGAAATGTCCTCGTTCATGGAAATGAAATGGCTGATTTTTCCCTTGCGATCGCGCACGGGGGTGATGGTCTGCTGCACCGTGTAGCGGGTGCCGTCCTTGCGCCGCTCGGTGGTTTTGTTGCTAAAGGACTGGCCGGACAAAATGGTGGTCCATAGCGCCTGGTAGTAAGCCTTGTCGTGGACGCCGGACTTGAGCAGGCGGGGATTGTTGCCGATGACCTCGTGCGCCGTATAGCCGGAGAGCCGAAGGAAGGCGTCGTTGGCCCACTCGATGGCGCCCTCGCGGTCGGCGATGAATACTGCGTTGCTGGCGGTGGCGAGTGCGGTGCCGAGCAAGCGCAGTTGCTCATGATCGAAGCTGGCTTCCAGGGCGACGCTCACGCGCGCGGCGATGTTGCCGAGCATGTGGAGCAGTTGCGCATCGCGGAAATCCTCCGCCCGCGCCGAATAAAGGGTGATGGCGCCGAAAATCTCGCCGCGGATTACCAGCGGTATGCTGCACACGCCGGCTATGCTGTGCCGCCGGGCGGCTTCGCACCAAGGCGCGCAGGCGCTGCTGCAGGGATCGATGACCTGGGTTTTGCCCAGGCGGATGGCAGAGCCTGTGGATCCGCGGCCGGTGGGTGAGTCATCCCAGCGCACGCCGGTCCGGATCAATTCGTCCTGGTACTCGGTGGCAGGCCCGGCGCCCGCGAGCAGAGCAACCGTGCCGTCCGGCTTTTTCTCGCCGATCCAGGCGAGCCGCAAATCGAACAAGCGCACCACCTGATCGCAAATGAAGGTGATGAGTTCGTCCAGCGGCGTTCCCTGCAGGATGTGTTCATCGACCGCGCGCAGCAGTTCCTCGATGCCGTGCAGGCGGCGGGTTTCGGTGATGTCTTGACCATAGACGGCAATACGGTGGATACGGCCTTGGGGGTCACGCACGGGATGCAGCGAAATGTCGAACAGATGGCCAGCGCAGGTATCTTCGAAATGCACCGGCAGGCCGCTGAACAGGACAGTCTCCAGGCGCTGGCGGCGGGATTCGGCGAGTTCGGGCGGAAGAAAATCCAGGAGATTATTTCCAGTCATACTCTCCGGTGTTTGTTGGAAACGCTGGGCCCCGGTGCGGTTGATGGCAAGCACGGTCGCGTCGGCGGCGAGCAGTAGCGCCGATTCATTGATGGCATCCAGCAGCGCGCGCGTGTTTTCCTGGTTCTCCCGCAGGGCTGCATCCATGCGCCTGCGCACCGTCAGGTCGCGTGCGGTGCTGAGGATCGCCTGTTGGCCGGCGTATTCGATGAGGCGGCTGCTGATTTCCACCGGAAATACGGTGCCGTCGCACCGCACATGGACGGATTCGAACACCGCCGCCCCGTGCTGCTGAATTTCGGTGATTCGCTCGTCGACCCGGATGGCGAATTCCGGTGTATCGATCTGGCGCGGCGTGAGCATGAGCAGCTCCTCGCGCGAATAGCCGAGGTTTTCGCAGGCGACCTGGTTAACTTCCAGGAATCGGCCTTGCAGGTCGTGGATAAAAATAGCATCGCCGGCGTTTTCGAATAAGGTGCGGAAGCGCGCGATGGCGCTCAGCCGTTCCCGTTCGGCGAGTTCGCGCTGGGTGACGTCGAGCAGGGTCGCCAAGACGCTCTCCACGCGGCCATCAGCGCCCTTGATTGGGGACAGTGTCCAATCCCAGTAAGTGATGCCCCGCGCGGGATATTCGACACGCTTGGCGTAGGCGCGATAGGGTTCGCCGGTTTCTACCACATGGCGGAAGATGGCTTCGTTCTCGGCATCGGGATAGAGCGCGAAGTGGTTCTTGCCCGTGAAAAAATCCGGTGTACGCCCGTCGGCCTCGGCGTAGGCCTGATTTACCCGGATGAAATTGAAGTCGCGGTCCAGGTAGGCGATCAGCGAGTGGATGTTGCAGAAGATGCGTTCCATCAACTCCTTACTCTGCGCGAGCGCCGCTTCGGTGGCCTTGTATTCGCTGACGTCATGGACCACGCTGGTATACATGCGCCGGTTGCCGACGCGGGTTTCGCTGACGGCAATTTCCAACGGAAAGTTTGTGCCGTCCTGGCGCTGACCAATCATGAGACGCTTGCGGCCGATGACCTTGGCGCCGTGCCCATTGAGATAGGCGCGCATGTGCCCGTCGTGCGCCTCGCGGTAGGGCGAGGGCATGAGTTGACTGACGTTCTGGCCGACGATCTCCGCCGCCCGGTGGCCGAAGATGTTTTCCGCCGCGCGATTGAACGTCTGCACGATGCCTCGCTCATCCGTCGTGATGATGCCCTCACCAGCCGTATCCATGATGGCCTGCGCTGCCAGTCGCGCACGCTCAGCCGCGAGATTGAGGGGACGGAGAAACAGCCACCAGAGAACCGGCAGGCAGACGAGGGTCAAGGCGCTCGTGTCCAGCGCGATGTGTACCCAAAGCGGGGTCGTCTCTTCCGGCAGCAGGCGATGCAGCAGGATCATGATGGCGGTTTCCGCCAGCGCGATGGTCGCTAACAGAACTAGCGTCAACTGACGGGCGGTGAATCGGGATCCGAACGGGCTTGAGGGGTGAGTCATGCAAAATAGCTTATACAACTAGGTTTCGGATATTTCGGCAATTTTCCGAGAAACTTGAGGTTTTTTGCCTACGGTGGCGCTCCAAGCCGTTTTCGTACCGCTTCAGTTAGCGTCATCACCGAGGCAAGCGGCTTCGTGCCGACCAGGATATTTCTCCGTGGGATTATTATTTATGGCGGGTGGGGAAGGGACTCCCCATGTTAAAATTAGCAGTCCTATAAAATAAAGAATCCGACGAGACCTCCCATGTCCGGCAGCACCCTAGGCAAACTCTTTACCGTCACCAATTTCGGCGAATCCCACGGCCCCGCCATCGGTTGCGTGGTGGATGGCTGCCCGCCGGGAATGAGCCTGTCGGCCGAGGATATTCAGTTCGATCTGGATCGACGCAAGCCTGGCACGTCGCGCCATGTCACCCAACGCCGCGAGTCGGACACGGTGGAAATTCTTTCCGGCGTATTCGAAGGCAAGACCACCGGCACGCCGATCGCGCTGTTGATCCGCAACGAGGATCAGCGCTCCAAGGATTACGGCAACATTGCGCACACTTTCCGTCCGGGTCATGCCGATTACACTTATTTGCAAAAATTTGGCATCCGTGATTTTCGCGGCGGCGGGCGTTCCTCGGCGCGGCTCACCGCGCCGACCGTGGCGGCCGGCGCCGTCGCGAAGAAATGGCTTTTGGAAAAATACGGCGTGCTGATTCGCGGCTATATGAGCCAGATGGGCGACAAGCAGATTCCTTTCGTGAGTTGGGAAGAGGCCGAACAAAATCCCTTTTTCGCCCCCAATAACGCCATCGTGCCCGAGTTGGAAGCCTATCTCGATGCGATCCGCAAACAGAAAGATTCCATCGGCGCCAAGATTCGCGTGGTGGCGGAAAACGTGCCGGTGGGGCTGGGCGAGCCTTTGTACGACCGGCTCGACGCCGACATTGCTTACGCCATGATGGGCATCAACGCGGCCAAGGGCGTGGAAATCGGCGCCGGATTTGCCAGCGTCGCGCAACGTGGCAGCCAGCATGGCGACGAGCTGACGCCACAAGGTTTTATTGGTAATAACGCCGGGGGCATTCTAGGCGGCATTTCGTCGGGGCAAGACATTGATGTGTCGATAGCGATCAAGCCGACTTCCAGTATTGCCATTCCACGCCATTCCATCGACGACACCGGTGCGGCGGTGGAAGTCGCCACCACCGGTCGCCACGATCCCTGCGTGGGCATTCGCGCCACACCCATTGCCGAGGCGTTGCTCGCCATCGTGTTAATGGATCACGCGCTACGCCAGCGTGCGCAGAATGCGGATGTGGTTCCCGTCGTGAAGCCCATTCCGGGCAAACCCAATCAATAATTTTGTACCGGTGTGCCTGCCAGGAGATCGGGCATGACCAAGTCAATCCCGTACTGGCAGCTCTCTGGCTACTACTACTTCTATTTCGCCTTTGTCGGCGCGATGTCGCCTTATTGGGGCCCTTACCTCAAGTCGCTCGGTTTCTCCGCCTTAGAGATTGGCGTGTTGATGTCGTTGCTGGCCGTGATGCGCATCTTCGCGCCCAATATTTGGGGTTGGATGGCGGATCGCTCCGGCAAACGCGTGGCGATTATTCAGTTCGCCGCGATCGCCAGTCTGATTGCCTATGCGGGTGTGTTCTTCGGGCACAGCTTTTGGTGGCTATTTTTGGTGATGGCGGGGATGAGTTTTTTTTGGAGCGCCTCCTTGCCGCTGGTGGAGGCGACGACCTTTAGCCATCTCGGCGAGCGCACGGATAAATACGGGCGTATTCGGCTGTGGGGTTCGGTGGGTTTTATCGTTTCGGTGGTGGGTATCGGCTATGTACTCGACTATGCGCCGATCAGTTGGCTGCCGTGGATGGTGCTGGCCATGCTGGCGGGAGTGGCGGTGTTTGCGCGCTATATTCCCGAGGCCGAAGTGTTGCCGCATAAAAATGATCATGTCCCGATCTGGGATGTTATTCGCAAGCCGCCTGTGCTGGCCTTGATCACCGCTTGTTTTTTGATGTCTGCCGCGCATGGCCCGTACTACAGTTTTTACTCGATTTATCTCGGCGATCATGGCTACAGCAACAGTCATATCGGCTGGCTCTGGGCGCTAGGGGTAATCTGCGAGATCGGCGTATTTCTGTATATCCCACGCTTGTTCAAGCGCTATGCCTTGGAGTCGGTGCTGATGGCGAGCTTCGCGATCGCGGTGTTGCGCTTTCTGTTGATCGCCTGGGGCATCAAATATCCAGCGCTGATTGTATTGGCGCAGGTGTTGCATGCCGCTACCTTCGGCGCTTATCACGCCGCCGCCGTGGCGTTGATTCATCGCACCTTCCAAGGCCGCCACCAGGCCAAAGGCCAAGCGTTTTATAACGGCATTTCGTTCGGCGCGGGCGGCGCCTTGGGCAGCCTCTACGCCGGGCAGGCCTGGGATAGCTTGGGCGCCAGCGGCACGTTCACCATCGCGGCGGGGTGCGCACTGCTGGGGCTAATGCTGCTGCTGTGGAAACTGCCGCGCGTAGCGCATGACCGTTAAAGCGGTTTGAGCGTTGCACGCCAATCAGCGGGTGGCGCTGTTTTGCCAAGGGGCGCAATTCTGCCCACTTCGTTTTCATACCAACCAGTGTCTTGTTGATTCGGCTCAGTTTCATATGCCCACCATGCGCCATCTGCGTCTTGGGCGATCCAGTGCGCCCATTTCGGCGCTGGTTCCAGATTGGGAGGGTGTAGTAATTCTTGCTTTTCTGTCATGGTTAACAATCGCTTAGACGCGGGCGCGGCTGGCCGGGCGGGGGGGTGATCGGGTACAATTGATGTTTTTCCTCCCGGTTTTGGCTATGAGCGGGCAAACGCTGTACGACAAATTATGGAATGCGCATGTGGTGAATGTCGAGGACGACGGCACCACGCTGCTTTATATCGATCGCCATCTGGTGCATGAAGTCACCAGCCCGCAAGCGTTCGAGGGCTTACGCATCGCCGGGAGGCAGCCTTGGCGCATTTCCGCCAATCTCGCGGTCGCCGATCACAATGTGCCCACCACCAATCGCAGTGAAGGCATCAGTGATCCGGTATCGCATCTGCAAGTTGAAACGCTGGATAAAAATTGCGATTACTTCGGCATTACCGAATTCAAAATGGGCGACATTCGCCAGGGCATCGTGCATGTGATCGGGCCGGAACAGGGCGCGACCCTGCCGGGCATGACGCTGGTGTGCGGCGATTCGCATACCAGCACCCACGGTGCGTTTGCCGCATTGGCTTTCGGCATCGGCACCTCCGAAGTCGAGCATGTATTGGCGACTCAATGTTTGCTCACCAAGAAAACCAAATCCATGCTGGTGAAAGTCGAGGGTGTGCTGCCCCCCGGCGTCACCGCGAAGGACATCATCCTCGCCATCATCGGCAAAATCGGCACGGCGGGGGGCACCGGCTTTGCGATCGAATTCGGCGGCAGCACGATTCGCAGTTTGTCGATGGAAGGCCGCATGACGATCTGCAATATGGCGATCGAAGCCGGCGCGCGCGCCGGCATGGTGGCGGTGGACGAGCACACCATCGACTACGTTAAGGGCCGTCCCTACGCGCCGCAGGGCGCAGCTTGGGATCAAGCGGTCACCTACTGGCGCACGCTGGTGAGCGATGCGGATGCAGCATTTGATCGTGTAGTGGAAATCGATGCGAGCACGCTCAAGCCGCATGTCACCTGGGGCACCTCGCCCGAGATGGTGGTGACGGTGGATGGCTGTGTGCCTGATCCGGCAAAAGAACAGGACCCGGTCAAGCGCGAGGGGATGCAGCGCGCCTTGCAATACATGGCCTTACAAGCCAACACACCCATTCAGCAGATAAGTATCGACAAGGTGTTTATCGGCTCATGCACCAACTCGCGCATCGAGGATTTGCGCGCGGCGGCGCAAGTGGCACGGGGCAAGCACGTGGCAAGCAATGTCAAATTGGCGATGGTGGTGCCCGGCTCGGGTTTGGTGAAACATCAAGCGGAGCAGGAAGGGCTGGATAAAATTTTTATCGCGGCGGGTTTTGAGTGGCGTGAGCCGGGCTGCTCGATGTGTCTGGCGATGAACGCCGATCGCCTGGAACCAGGCGAGCGTTGCGCCTCCACGTCGAATCGCAATTTTGAAGGCCGCCAAGGTCCGGGCGGGCGCACCCATTTAGTGAGTCCGGCGATGGCAGCGGCTGCGGCCATAGCAGGCCATTTTGTAGATGTGCGGGATGTCGCTTTATCGCCGCTCAAGGCGGCATAGTTTTCTAATCAGTGAGGTGTTTATGAACAAGGGGCTTATTTTTCTCGTCGTGATGCTGGGCATGTTGGGGCTGTCTGCCTGCAATACCATGGAAGGTTTCGGCAAGGATGTGAGTAAGGTAGGCGACAAGATCGAAAAGTCGGCCGAAAAACACAAATAGGCAATGGAAAAATTCACACAGCTTCAGGGCTTGGCCGCGCCTTTGGATCGCGCCAACGTCGATACCGACGCGATCATTCCCAAGCAATTTTTGAAGTCGATCAAACGCACCGGCTTCGGCCCCAACTTGTTCGACGAGTGGCGTTATCTCGATCACGGCGAGCCGGGCATGGATAACAGCCAGCGGCCGCTCAATCCGGATTTCGTGCTGAACCAGCCGCGCTATCAAGGCGCGCGGGTGTTGCTGGCGCGTGAAAACTTCGGTTGCGGTTCGAGCCGCGAGCATGCGCCGTGGGCGCTGGAAGATTACGGCTTTCGCGCCATCATCGCGCCCAGCTATGCCGATATTTTCTACAACAATTGTTTCAAGAACGGCTTGCTGCCCATCGTGCTGGATGCAACGATCGTCGAGCAGTTATTCCAGGAAACCGCTGCAACTGAAGCTTATCAACTGAAGGTTGATCTGCCGGCGCAAACGGTGACCACACCGAGCGGTCAGTCCTTCGATTTCAAGGTGGAAGCATTTCGTAAATACTGTCTGCTGAATGGCTTGGACGATATCGGTCTGACTTTGCGCAATGTAGACAAGATTAAAGCCTACGAAGAACGGCGCAAAGTGGAAGCGCCGTGGATGTTCTGAATTTGAGGATTTGAAATGAAAATCGCAGTATTGCCGGGTGACGGCATCGGCCCGGAGATCGTGGCGCAAGCGGTGAACGTATTGAAGCGCTTGGCCCAAGACGGCCTTAAAGTGGAAATGGAACAGGCGCCGATTGGCGGCGCGGGTTACGACGCGGCGGGCGATCCGCTGCCGGAAGCGACGCTGGCCTTGGCCAAGGCGTCGGATGCCGTTTTGCTCGGCGCGGTGGGTGGCCCTAAGTACGACACCCTGCCACGCGACAAGCGCCCGGAGCGCGGCCTTTTGCGCATTCGCAAGGAAATGAATCTGTTCGCCAATCTGCGTCCGGCGTTGCTGTACCCGGAACTGGCGAGCGCTTCCACGCTACGCCCGGAAGTGGTGGCGGGCTTGGACATCATGATCGTGCGCGAATTGACCGGCGATGTGTATTTCGGTCAGCCGCGCGGTATCGAAGTGAGAGGCGGCGAGCGCGTCGGTTTCAACACCATGCTCTATGCGGAATCGGAAGTGCGGCGCGTGGCGCATGTCGCGTTCGGCATCGCCATGAAGCGCGGCAAAAAGTTGTGCTCGGTGGAAAAGGCCAATGTGCTGGAATGCTCCGAACTATGGAAGGAAGTGGTGATCGAAGTCGCCAAGGACTATCCCGAGGTGGCGCTGTCCCACATGTACGTGGACAACGCCGCCATGCAATTGGTGCGCAACCCCAAGCAGTTCGACGTGATCGTCACCGGCAACCTTTTCGGCGACATTCTTTCTGATGAGGCGTCCATGCTCACCGGCTCGATCGGCATGCTCGCCTCGGCCTCGCTGGATGCGAACAATAAGGGCCTGTACGAGCCAATTCATGGTTCCGCCCCGGACATCGCCGGCAAGAATGTGGCGAATCCCCTGGCCACGATTTTGTCGGTTGCCATGATGTTGCGCTACACCTTGAATCAGGAAGCGGTGGCGCAACGCATCGAGACCGCGGTGAAAAAAGTGCTGATACAAGGCCTGCGCACGGCGGATATTTATACGGATGGCACGCAGAAAGTTTCGTGCAGCGAAATGGGTGACGCAGTGGTTGCGGCGCTCTAAACTGAATTCTAAAGATAGATCAAAGAGGAAGTGGAAATGAAACGTGTAGGACTAGTCGGTTGGCGCGGCATGGTGGGCTCGGTGCTGATGCAGCGCATGCGCGAAGAAAAGGATTTCGATGTCATCGATCCGGTGTTCTTCACCACCTCTAATCCCGGCGGCAAGGGGCCAGCTATCGGCAAGGATGTGCCCCCGCTGAAAGACGCGTCTAACATCGACGAGTTAAAGGCGATGGACGCCATCATCACCTGCCAGGGCGGCGACTACACCCAGTCGGTGTATCCCAAGCTGCGCGCTGCCGGCTGGAACGGTTATTGGATCGACGCCGCTTCCACCTTGCGCATGAAGGATGAGGCGATCATTATCCTCGACCCGGTCAACAAGAGCGTGATCAAGGACGGCCTCGCAAAGGGCGTGAAAACCTATGTCGGCGGCAACTGCACCGTGTCGTTGATGCTGATGGCCATCGGTGGCTTGTTTGATAAGGGCTTGGTTGAGTGGATCAGCCCCATGACCTATCAGGCTGCCTCCGGCGCAGGTGCGCGCAATATGCGCGAGTTGATTCAGCAGATGGGTGCGGTGAATAGCGAGGTGAAAGCGCTGCTCGATGACCCCGCCTCGGCGATACTGGAGATCGACAGACATGTGGCGGACTTCATCCGTTCGGACAAGTATCCACTGGATGCCTGGCCGGTGCCTTTGGCCGGCTCCTTAATTCCGTGGATCGACGTGCAACTCGAATCTGGCCAAAGCAAGGAAGAATGGAAGGCGCAAGTCGAGTGCAATAAGATCCTCGGCCGCG
>JADMJT010000032.1:0-16237 GCA_018781585.1 Burkholderiales bacterium | reverse complement strand
CAAAGCAAGGAAGAATGGAAGGCGCAAGTCGAGTGCAATAAGATCCTCGGCCGCGCCAGCAATCCGGTGCCGATCGATGGCTTATGCGTACGCGTTGGCGCCATGCGCTGCCACAGCCAGGCATTGACCATCAAGCTGACCCAAGACGTACCGCTGGATGAAATTCACGGCATCATCGCTGCGCATAATGCCTGGGTGAAAGTGGTTCCCAACGACCGTGAGATCACCATGAAGGAACTGACCCCGGCCGCCGTGACCGGCACGCTCACTGTGCCGGTGGGCCGCATGCGCAAGCTCAATATGGGCCCGCAGTTCTTGTCTGCCTTTACGGTGGGCGATCAATTACTGTGGGGCGCGGCTGAGCCTTTGCGCCGCATGCTGCGCATTTTGCTAGAGCAATAACCGAAAACCGTAGGGGTTGGGCATGCCCGACCCGCTTTCGATACCGGGTGAGGCATGCCTCGCCCCTACCGCCAGGCGGAATCATCCGTCTGGCGTTTTCATTTCGAGGTACACACGAATGGCTGCTACTTTTAACGTTTGCGTGGTCGCGCCGACCACGCTGCTCGGCGAAACCCTGTTGGAAATATTGGAAGCGCGGGCTTTCCCGATCGGCGAATTGCATGTGGCGGGAATGGTCGATGCGGATGAGGAGACGATTTCATTCCGAGGTGAGGATCACACCATCCAGGATTTGGATAAATTCGATTTCAGCAAATGCGACCTGGCATTTTTCTGCGGCGACCGCGCCTTGTCTGAAGAATACGCGCCGCAGGCAGCGGAGGTGGGTGCGGTGGTGATCGACGACAGCGACGCATTCCGTCACGACCCAGAGGTGCCGCTGGTCGTGCCTGAAGTGAATGGTGAAGAACTCGCGAATTACGAGATGCGGCACATCGTCGCCAATCCTAACAGTTGCGTCATCATCATGGCCTTGGCGCTGAAGCCGATTTTAGACGCAGCGGGCTTAAGTCGGGTCAATGCCGTGTCGTTACAGGCTGTGTCCGGGGTTGGCCGGGCGGCGGTGCAGGAGCTGGCGCAACAATCGATTGCGCTGTTCAATCAAAAACCGATGGATATTGAAGTGTTTCCCAAACAAATTGCCTTTAACCTATTGCCGCTGATTGGCGGCGTGGACGAAGCGGGTATCAGCGGTGAAGAAGGCAAAATCATGGGGGAGTTGAAGCGAGTGTTGCAAAATCACAACATGGGGGTGAACGTAACCTCCATACGCGTGCCAGTGTTCTATGGCCATTCGGTGGCGCTGCATATCGAAACTGAACGCAAACTCAGCCGCGAAGTAGCGAGCCGATTGCTTGAATCTGCGCCAGGCGTGGTGCTTTTTGCCGATGACGAAGGGGTGGGCTACCCTACACCTTTGGTCGAGGCAGCAGCGAATGACCCCGTCTTTGTTGGGCGTATACGAGAAGATGTAAGCCATGCCCATGGCCTGGATATGTGGGCCGTAGCGGACAACATGCGTAAAGGCGGGGCGCTCAATATGATTCAGATAGCCGAAAATTTAGTTGAAAAATATCTAGGTTGAACGATAATGTAATGTACGATCTCAGCTTGCATCTCTAACTATATGATGTTAAGTTGGTTATCCATGCTTAATAAAGTCATGAGGGTGGCATGAAACGCAAGAATCTATTTAATGCATTGCTTATCGCGGGCCTGTTAGTAGCGCCTTTTACTGCCGACGCAGCCGGGCTCGGGAAATTAAAAGTGATTTCCGCGCTGGGACAGCCGCTGCGCGCTGAAATAGAGCTAATTTCCGTGCCTAAGGACGAGGTCGATCTACTCACTGCGCGCATCGCCACGGTCGATGCCTACAAGCAAGCTAAGATAGAGCGTCAAGAAGGTTTGACCAATGTACGTTTCGCCGTGGCCAAACGTTCCAATGGCGAGCCCTATCTACTTATTTCCTCGATCCAGGCTTTTAATGAGCCGTTCCTTGACCTGCTGATTCAACTGGATTGGCCGACTGGCCGTCTTTTACGTGAATACACCATTCTGCTCGACCCCCCCGGATTCCAAGAAAAGTCCGCCGCTCCAGTAATAAACGTGCCGGTAGCTAAAGCCGAACCAGCCGTCAAGCCGGCTCCCGCACCAGTAATAGCCGAGAAACCCATGCCTGCCGCACCACTGGCTGAGCCAGCCAAGGTTGAAAAGAAAGCAAAGCCGGAAAAACCCATAAAACCTGAAAAAGTCGCGCCAGAGAAAAAAGTCGCCGAGAAGCCAACAGACAAAAAATCCGCTAAGCCCGCACCGATCATCAAGGCAGAGCCTACGCAGCTGCCCCGGCCGTTGACGCCGGCCGAGCAGACCTTCCCCCGTTTTGAAGGCGATCGGGAATTGCCTGCCTTAGCGGAGTCGGCGCGTGAGCAAGCAATGCCGATAGCGCCGGCACTTGTCGCTGCGGCTAAGCCCGCACGGCAAGAGCACACCGTCAAGAAAGGCGATTCACTGTCGAAGATCGCGCGCGAAATGAAGCCGGAAGGCTATAGCCTTGAGCAGATGATGGTCGCGCTGTATGAAAACAATAAGAATGCTTTCGACGGCAATAACATGAATCGCCTGAAGTCCGGTCAAATTTTGCGCGCGCCGGAGAAAGTGCAGTTAGATAGCACGGGCCAATCTACTGCCGCCAAGGAAATCAAGGCCCATACTGCCGATTGGAACGCGTATCGGCAAAAGCTAGCGGGCGCGGTGGCCGAGCAGCAGCCAGCGAAAGCAGAAGCAAAACCGGAAGCCGCCGGCAAGATCACCGCCAAGGCTGAGGATAAAGCGGCTAAGCCGCAAGAACCAGCGAAAGACGTACTCAAGCTCTCCAAGGGTGAGACCGCCGATCAAAGCAAGGGTGCAGGTGCGGCCGGCAAAGGTGCCGGAGCAGCCGAGACCCGGGCGCTCCAAGAGAAGCTGACAGCCGCTCAGGATGACGCGGTCGCAAAAGAGAAAGCCTTCAAAGAAGCCGGCTCGCGCATTACTGATCTTGAGAAAAACGTCAAGGAAATGCAGGCTTTGCTTGAGTTGAAGAACAAGCAAATGGCGGAACTGGAAAAGCAAGCCAAGGCAAAACCGATTGCGCCGCCAGTCGTCGCGCAAGTGGAACCCCCTAAGTCCGAAGTGAAACCGGAACCAGTGAAAGAAGCTGCTGCGCCAGCCGCACCGGGAACCCCCGTCGAGCCTTTGGTGAAAGCAGTCCCCGAACAAGCTAAACCGGAAGAGCCGAAACCGGCGCCCCAGCCCAAGCTGAAACCCGTGCCGCAGCCGGAGCCGGAAACCTCATTCATGGATACCGTGATGGGGAATCCTCTGTATATGGGGGGTGGCGCAGCCGCAGTGGTCGGTGGCTTGTTTGCCGGGCTCTGGGCGCTCGGACGGCGCCGTAAAAAGAGCTTGGCAAGTTTCGAAGATAGCATCATGACCGGCGGCGGTGATCTGAAGACGAATACTGTCTTTGGCAATACCGCAGGCGGACAAATCGATACCGGCGACACATCGTTCCTGACCGACTTCAGCCAAGCAGGAATGGGTGCGATCGATACCAATGATGTTGATCCGATCGCCGAGGCCGAAGTGTATATGGCCTACGGCCGCGACGCGCAAGCAGAGGAGATCCTCAAAGAAGCAATGAGTAAGGATCCGAATCGTCACGAGATTCAACTCAAATTATTGGAAATCTATGCCGGCCGTAAGAATATCGCTGCGTTCGAAACACTTGCCGGCGAGTTGTATGCAGCTACCAGCGGCCAAGGCCCGGTGTGGGAGAAAGCCGCCGAATTCGGTCGTGGTCTTGATGCTGCGAATCCGCTCTATGCCGCGCCGGAAGGCAAAGGCGAAGGCGCCGGTTTGGCAGCCGCTGCCGTAGCAGGAACCGCCTTCACAGCTGCTTCCGTAGCGCCCGATCTCGATTTCAGTCTTGATCTAGATACACAAGGCGGTGTAACAAGCACCCCAGCCGCAAACGAAGCTGACCAGACGCTGCCGGAAGCAATGGATGAAGCTGAAGCGAGCATGAGCGATACCCTCGACTTCGATTTGGATACCGTCATCGGCAAGGACATAGAAACCCCTCCCTTGGAAGTAACGCAAGAGATGGCGACGCTCGATTTCGACCTCGATACCATCATCCCGCAAGCGGTTGAGAAGCAAGCCGATACACCCGCCGAGCGCGTCGATTTGGGCGGAGATACCCTGACCTTCGACTTGCCGGAAATGGAATTGGAAACGCCAGAGGCGGCAAAACCTGCGGCTGACAAGCCCGAAGAGGCGCTTGCGCTGGATTTCGATTTTAATCTAGAGCCAGATGCCGCGCCCGCAACGACCAAGCCGGTTGCAGCCGAAGCCCCCATGATGCCTGATCTGGATTTGTCGGGGATTAGCCTTGACTTGGGAGATACCACCGCACCGTCCGCTGCCGATTTTGGTGGGTCTTCTTTGGAAGACGCCACCACATTGGCCGGTGACGGCACCGTTTGGGAAGAAGCTTCCACCAAACTTGATCTCGCGCGCGCCTATCTGGAGATGGGCGATAAAGAAGGGGCCCGCGAAATTTTGCAAGAGGTGGTGTCTGAAGGCGGACCGGATCAGCAGGAAGACGCGAAAAAATTGCTCGCCACCCTTTCCTGATATACTTTTTTCACGCTAACCGGGGCCGCTTACAGCGGCCCCGTGTGTTTTAGGGCTTTGATTCGTGACAATACATCCAACCGCCATGTTGCTTGCTTGGGTCGCATTCGCGGTGGCGATTCCTTGGTTCGGCATACCCGCGCTAGGGGTGGCGACTGTTTTGCTGACACTTGGCGCATGGGTGGGCGGGGTTAAAACCTGCTGGCGCTTAGTGCGCCGTACGCGCGTATTGCTCGTGGCGCTGATCGTCCTATATGCGTTTGCGACACCAGGTACGCCGCTCCTTGCTGATTGGGCGGCGCCAACGCAAGAAGGTTTGCTGGCTGGCGCGTTACAAGCCTGGCGCTTGTTGCTGATGATCACGGCCTTGGCGGTGCTGCTGGCTTGTTTAAGCCGTGAGCAATTGCTTGCGGGCATCTATGGCTTATTGGCCCTGTTTAAGCCGCTGGGTTTACCCCTGGAGCGCATCGCGGTCAGACTCTGGTTGACAATGCAGTATGCGGAAATCGGGGCGCATGCCAATTCATTACGCGAGCGCTGGGAGGCTGCGTTGACGCTGCCTAACACGCCAGCTTCGAGTATTACGTTGGAGATTCCAGCATTTGAATTGCGCGATCTGGCATTTACAGCCGTATGGGGTGTTTTGTTAACGGGCGCGTTGTTATGGTGAGAGTGGCCCTGGGTTTGGAATATGACGGCAGCCGCTTTTGTGGCTGGCAAACACAGCCCAATGCTTGTGCAGTACAGGATGCGCTTGAAGCCGCACTTTCCGAGATTGCCTGTGAGCCGATTGCCACGGCCAGTGCCGGGCGTACCGATACCGGCGTGCACGCGCTGGCGCAGGTGGTGCATTTCGATACCCTAGCGTTGCGCCCGGAGAGTGCTTGGGTGCGCGGTGTGAATGCGCTGTTACCATCGAGCGTGTCAGTGCGCTGGGCGCGCGAAGTGGCGCCGGAATTCCATGCGCGCTTCGCCGCACAAGCCCGGCGATATCGCTATGTGCTGCTCAATCGGCCGGTGCGGCCGGGTTTGGCGGCAGGGCGGGTGGGCTGGTTTCATGCGCCGCTTAATTTGGAGGCGATGCAATGCGCCGCGAACCAATTGCTGGGCGAACATGATTTCAGCGCCTTCCGTGCCGCCGAATGCCAAGCCAAAACGCCGGTGCGTACGTTGACTGAACTTAACATCCGCCGCGTAAACGACCTATTGCTATTTGATTTACGCGCCAATGCCTTTCTGCATCATATGGTGCGCAACATTATTGGCGGCCTGGTTTATGTAGGTAAGGGCAAACATACGGCGGAATGGCTGGGCGAAATACTCGCCGGGCGCGATCGCAAGCTCGCGGCACCGACTTTCGCGCCGGATGGGCTGTATCTGAGCGGCGTGGAATACGAAGCACGATGGGGCATTCCAACTGCTAACGAAGTGATGGTTGAGGAGTTGCTGAGTTAAATGATCAGAGTAAAAATCTGCGGCATCACCCGCATCGAAGACGGCCTCGCCTGCGCGCAGCTAGGTGCCGATGCGATCGGCTTGGTGTTTTATGCGCCCAGCCCGCGCCATGTCAGCGTGGAGCAGGCGCGCGCCATTATGGCTGCCTTGCCGCCGTTTATTACCACGGTAGGGTTGTTTGTGGATGCCGAAATGGCCGAAGTAAAAGCCGTGTTGGCGCAATTGCCGCTGGATGTGCTGCAATTTCATGGCAGTGAAACCCCCGAGTATTGTCAGGGCTTCGGTCGTCCTTATCTCAAGGCAGTGCGCGTAAAGCCGGGTTTGGATTTGGTACAATATGCGGCTCAATATGCGCACGCAAAGGGCTTGCTGTTGGATACGCATGTGGAGGGCATCGCCGGAGGCACCGGTCAGTCTTTCGATTGGAATTTGATCCCCGCTCGCTTGCCGCTCCCTGTCGTATTATCCGGCGGTCTGAATCCCACCAATGTGACGGACGCAATTAAACGGGTGCAACCTGCCGCGGTAGATGTCTCCAGCGGTGTGGAAGCAACAAAAGGAATCAAGGACGCGGCCAAGATCGCCGCGTTCATGCAAGGAGTACGTAATGCGAGCTTATGATCTGCCCGACGCGCGTGGCCATTTTGGGCCGTACGGTGGCGTGTTTGTGGCCGAAACCCTGATGCAGGCGCTGGAAGAACTCAAGCAGGCCTACGAAAAATACCGTTTCGATCCCGAATTCCAAGCCGAGTTTACTTACGACCTCAAGCACTATGTAGGCCGCGCCAGCCCGATTTATCATGCCAAGCGCTGGTCCGAGCATTTGGACGGCGCGCGCATCTATCTGAAGCGCGAAGACCTCAATCACACCGGCGCGCACAAGATCAACAACACGATTGGTCAAGCGCTGCTCGCCAAGCGCATGGGCAAAAAACGCGTGATCGCCGAAACCGGCGCCGGCCAGCATGGCGTGGCGACGGCGACGGTGGCGGCGCGCCTCGGCATGGAATGCGTGGTGTACATGGGCTCGGAAGACGTGAAGCGGCAATCGCCCAACGTCTATCGCATGAAAATGCTGGGCGCGACCGTGGTGCCGGTGGAGTCCGGTTCTAAAACATTAAAAGATGCGTTGAACGAAGCCATGCGCGACTGGGTGACCAATGTCGATAGCACCTTCTACATCATTGGCACCGTGGCCGGGCCGCATCCCTATCCAATGATGGTGCGCGATTTTCAAGCGGTTATCGGCTATGAAGCGAAAGCGCAAATGCCCGGGTTGGTCGGGCGCCAGCCGGATGCGATCATCGCCTGTGTCGGCGGCGGTTCGAACGCGATGGGCATTTTCTATCCCTATCTCGAAGATAAAGACGTGCGCCTCATCGGCGTCGAAGCGGCGGGTTTGGGCCTGTCGACCGGCAAGCATGCCGCGCCGCTCAATGCCGGCACCCCCGGCGTATTGCACGGCAACCGTACCTATCTGATGCAGGATGAAAACGGCCAGATTATCGAAACCCATTCGATTTCCGCCGGCCTCGATTACCCCGGCGTCGGCCCCGAGCACTCCTGGCTGAAAGACAGTGGCCGCGCCGAGTATGTCGCCGTGACCGATCAAGAAGCGCTCGACGCTTTTCACAACTTATGCAAATTCGAAGGAATCATTCCTGCGTTGGAATCGAGTCATGCGCTGGCGTATGCGGCGAAAATCGCGCCGAGCTTGGATCGCGATCAAGTGTTGTTGGTGAACCTTTCCGGACGCGGTGATAAGGACATCAATACCGTTGCTTCCTTGTCTGGGATTACCCTGTAAAAAAAGCTTTTAACGATTGGATGTAAATGTCCCGGATTAAAGCGCGCTTTGCGCAACTAAAACAGCAGAACAAAAAAGCGCTGATTCCCTTTTTTACCGCGGGTGATCCCACGCCTGCGTTGACGGTGCCGTTGATGCACACGCTGGCCGAGGCCGGTGCAGACATCATCGAACTCGGCGTGCCGTTTTCCGACCCGATGGCGGATGGTCCTACTATCCAACGTTCGAGCGAGCGCGCCTTGCTGCATCATGTTGGGCTCAAGGATATTCTCGGGATGGTCCGTGAGTTTCGTAAACAGAACACCACGACACCGGTGGTGCTGATGGGCTACGCTAACCCGATTGAGGCGATGGGCTACGAAAGTTTTGCGCGCCAGGCCCAAGCCGCCGGTGTGGACGGTGTGCTGACGGTGGACTATCCACCGGAGGAATGTGGTGAATTTTTGGCCTGCCTCGCCCAGCATGCGCTAGATCCCATTTTTCTGTTGTCGCCCACTTCGGTGGATGCACGGGTCGCGGCGGTGGCAAAGGCGGCGCGCGGCTTCGTATACTATGTGTCCCTGAAGGGTGTCACTGGGGCCGCGAATGTGGATTTGGCCGAGGTTAAAGCGCGCTTGACTAAACTGCGCAAGCAGATCAGTCTGCCGCTCGGTGTCGGCTTCGGCATCCGCGATGGGGTGATGGCGAAATCCATGGCCGAATTTGCCGATGCAGTGGTGATCGGCAGCCGTATCGTGCAAGAAATTGAGAGTGCACCCGCTGATCAAGTGACGGCACGCGTGGGCGCACTAGTTAAGTCGATCCGTACTGCAATGGACAGCTAAAAGGAGCCTCTTATGAGCTGGTTTCAAAAATTATTGCCGCCGAAAATTAAACGCAAAGTCGAGGGCGCAAAGAAAAATGTGCCCGAAGGGTTATGGCACAAATGCGCCTCGTGCGAGGCGGTGCTCTACCACGCCGACTTGGAAAAAAATCTTGAGGTCTGCCCCAAGTGCAGCCACCACAACCGTATCACCGCGCGTGAACGCATCGATTTGTTTCTCGATCCAGAAGGCCGCTACGAAGTCGGCGCCGATGTCGAACCGATCGATAGCCTAAAATTCAAAGACACCAAAAAGTATCCTGACCGCATTAAGGCCGCCCAAGCCGAGACCGGCGAAACCGACGCCTTGGTGGTGATGCAAGGCAGCGTGATGAATCAACCGGTGGTGGTGGCGGCATTTGAGTTTAGATTCATGGGCGGTTCGATGGGCTCGGTTGTCGGCGAGCGTTTTGCCGAGGCGGTGCAAGTGTGTTGCGAGCAAAACATGCCCTTTATTTGCTTTTCCGCCAGCGGCGGCGCACGCATGCAAGAAGGGTTGTTGTCATTGATGCAAATGGCTAAGACCAGCGCGGCCCTGACGCAGCTTTCCGCATCGCGTCTGCCTTTCATTTCGGTGTTGACCGACCCGACGATGGGCGGCGTGTCCGCCAGTTTCGCCATGCTGGGCGATGTGATCATTGCCGAGCCGGGCGCGCTGATCGGTTTTGCCGGCCCGCGCGTGATCGAACAAACGGTGCGCCAAACCTTGCCGCAAGGTTTCCAGCGCGCCGAGTTCCTGCTCGAACACGGTGCGGTAGATATGATCGTCGATCGGCGACAGATGCGGCAAAAACTCGCAAATCTACTCTCGCTGTTGATGCGACAACCCGCTGCTGCCTAAGCTTAATATCTCGTGAATCCCACTCAGCTGGAGGACTGGCTCAGCCACCTCGAGCGCCTGCATCCTAAAACGATCGCATTGGGCCTGGATCGCGTACTGGCGGTCAAAGATAGGCTCAAACTCGTTCCTAGCTTTCCCCTTATTGTCGTCGGCGGCACCAATGGCAAAGGCTCGACCTGCGCCATGCTGGAGGCGATGCTGCTGGCGGCGGGCTATCGCGTCGGGCTCTATACCTCGCCGCATCTCATCCGTTATAACGAACGTGTACGCATCGATGGGCGCATGGTGAGTGATGCGGCCTTGTGCGAGGCCTTTGAGGCGGTGGAAGCCGCGCGCCATGCAACTGCGCTGACTTATTTTGAGTTTGGCACACTCGCGGCCCTATGGCAGTTCACGCAAGCGAAGATCGAGGTGGCCATTCTAGAAGTTGGGCTGGGTGGACGTCTGGATGCGGTGAATGCATTCGAGCCGGATGTCGCGATTGTCACGACGGTCGATCTGGATCATATGGAATATTTGGGCGATACGCGCGAGAAAATCGGGTTCGAGAAGGCAGGCATTTACCGCGCCGGCAAGCCTGCCCTGTGTGCGGATGCCGATCCCCCCACGACCTTACTAGGCTATGCAGCACAAATCGGCGCGCCATTATTACGCATCAACCACGATTTTAAGGTCGCACGCGAAGCGGCATCTTGGACCTATTCCGGGCCAGGTGGGGTGCGCTCAGCGTTGCCCTATCCCGTGATGCGCGGCGCGCATCAGTTGGCGAATGCGGCCGTCGCGGTCGCAGCACTCGATTGCTTGCGCGCGCGTTTACCGGTGGCGCAAGCGCATATTCGAGCCGGGCTATTGAGCGCGCGTTTGCCGGGCAGGTTCCAAGTGCTGCCGGGCAAGCCGCCAGTGATTCTAGATGTGGCGCACAATCCGCAAGCGGCGCGCATCCTCGCCCAAAACCTGTGTGAACAATATGTGCCGGGCAAAACCATTGCCGTGTTCGGCATGTTGCGCGATAAAGACATCGTCAGCGTGATTTCAGTGCTAAAAGATAGCATTGATGCCTGGCATGCCGGTGACTTGCAAGGCCCGCGCGGGGCGAGTGGCGAGGCGCTGGCCTGCTTGTTGCGCGAGGCCGGGGTCACGGCCATTTCTGGCCATCCCGATATCGCAGAAGCCTATGCGGCTGCCTGTCGCGAGGCCGGTGAAAATGATAGAATTTGCGCTTTCGGATCGTTCTACACCGTGGCGGAAGTTCTCAAGGCGCGCGGCGCAAAAGACTAGGAAGATACATGGCGACACCCAACTATACCGAAGAAGAAATCCAGTTTAGAAAACGCGCGCGTCGCCGCCTGGTGGGTGCCGTGGTCCTGGTGGCGGTGGTGGTTGCGCTGGTGCCCATGATTCTGCCCGAGAATAAGCCGCAGCAGGATAGCCAGCCGATTGATATTCGTATTCCTTCCCAAGATGCCACCGGCTACGCACCCAAAATTCTCCCGGCGCCCGTTACTGAGCAAAGTGGGCCGAGTGCTCCCCCCGTAGCCGCTGCGCCACCGGCCACTTTGAATGCTGCTTCGGCCCCGCCGCTTGCCAAATCCAGTGTCGATCCAACGCCCGCAGAGAATAACGTGAAGCCAAGTGACGCGAAGCCGGAGCCGCAAGCGCCGCTCATCAAGGCCGTGGTTGAACCCGCCAAGCCGGCGAAATCTGCCGATAGCGCCAAACAAACCTATTTTGTGCAATACGGCGCTTTTTCCGAATTGAAGAATGCCAAACAGCGCCAAGCCGATTTGAAAGCGCGTGGCGTGAATACGTTTACCGAGGTGGTGAAGACCAGTTCCGGGGATAAAATCCGCGTGCGGAGCGGGCCGTATGCCGCACGCGAACAGGCGGATAAGATACGCGAGAAGATCAAACCGCTCGACAGCAAGCTGGTGGTGATAGGTAATAACGGCTAAGCATGACCGTTTTCGACTATGCGGTTTTAATTATAATCGGCGTGTCGATATTGTTGAGTGTGATGCGCGGCTTTTTGCGCGAAGTGATGGCGCTGTTGTCATGGGTGGTGGCGTTTTGGGTGGCGAACTTGTATACCGCGCTATTCGCCCCCATGTTACCGGAGAGTATTCCGACGCCCGAGTTGCGCTTGCTGGCGGCATTTGTAGCGCTGTTTCTGGCAACGCTGTTGGTGATGACCTTGATCAGCATTACCGTCGGTCATTTCCTTAAAGCGATCGGGATTGGACCTTGGGATCGTGCGCTGGGCGCGGTATTTGGATTTGCGCGCGGTATGGTGATGGTACTGGTACTGGTTTTATTGGCCGGGCTGACCAGCCTGCCGAAAACGCCGATGTGGAAGAATGCCATGTTCAGCCCACCGTTGGAGACGCTAGTCATGTACTGTAAACCATGGCTTCCGGCCGAATTGGCCAAACGCTTGAATTATAGTTAGGGATCATCATGTGCGGCATTCTTGGCGTCGTTGCGACGAGCCCCGTAAACCAGTTGTTGTATGACGGGTTACAGCTGCTGCAGCACCGCGGCCAGGACGCGGCGGGCATCGTCACCTCGGAGGGGCGCACCTTCCATATGCACAAAGGCAGCGGCATGGTGCGTGACGTGTTCCGCACCCGCAATATGCGCGAGCTTGAGGGATTGATGGGTATCGCGCATGTGCGCTATCCCACTGCGGGGTGCGCTGATTCCTCCGCCGAAGCGCAGCCGTTTTATGTGAATTCACCCTATGGCATCGTGTTGGCCCACAATGGCAATCTCACCAATGCGGCGGAATTAACCCAGGATCTGTATCGCCAAGACCTGCGTCACGTCAACACCCATTCCGATTCCGAAGTCCTGCTCAATGTCCTGGCGCATGAGCTTCAAGCGAACACCGTCAACCACAAGCTCGACGTTGCCAACATTTTTGCCGCCGTGGCGGGCGTGCATCGGCGCTGTCGCGGCGCCTATGCGGTAGTGGCGATGATATCGGGTTACGGTTTGCTCGCGTTTCGTGATCCTTTCGGTATTCGTCCTTTGGTGATAGGGCGCAATGAAACCGAGAAAGGCGTGGAATACTTGATCGCGTCCGAGAGCGTGTCAATCGATGCGATGGGCTTCAAGCTGCTGCGCGATGTCGCGCCGGGCGAAGCGGTGTTCATTGACGATCAAAGCAACTTTTACAGCCAACAATGCGCGCAGGACGCGAAACTTACCCCCTGCATTTTCGAGTACGTCTATTTTGCGCGGCCGGATTCGGTGATCGACGGCATCTCCGTGTACGCCAGCCGCTTGCGCATGGGCGAGCGCTTGGCGGATAAAATCCAGCAGCAGTACGCCCATCTGGAGATTGATGTCGTGATCCCCATTCCCGACACCAGCCGTCCGAGCGCGCTGCAACTGGCAAATAAGCTTGGGTTAACTTACCGCGAAGGCTTTATCAAAAACCGCTACATCGGCCGCACCTTCATCATGCCGGGGCAGGGTGTGCGCAGAAAATCCGTGCGACAAAAATTGAATGCCATGGCGGTCGAATTCAAGGGCAAGAATGTGCTGCTGGTGGACGACTCCATCGTGCGCGGCACCACCAGCAAGCAAATCGTGCAAATGGCGCGCGAGGCGGGTGCGCGCAAGGTGTTCTTCGCTTCCGCCGCGCCACCGGTGCGCTTCCCCAATGTATACGGCATCGACATGCCGACCCGCGCCGAATTGCTCGCCACCGGACGTACCGATGAACAAATCCGCCGCGAAATCGGCGCTGATGCGCTCATCTACCAAGACCTCGATGCCTTGATCGATGCGGTGCGCGAATGTAACCCAGAGATTCAGGCGTTCGACACCTCGTGCTTCAACGGGCAATACGTCACCGGCGACGTGACCCCGGCGTATCTGGATCGCTTGGAAAATCAGCGCGAGAGCGAGAGCGAAGGTGATTCCGGTACGTCGCGCCAGCTTGACCTGAATTTGCGAAGCGCTTGACGCGGGGAATTTTGTCGCGTAATTTATGAAACGTGATTGCGCCGATTTGATTCAGCTTGCGGGCGCGTAAAAAATACAGCTAAAGTGAGGGAAACCCGGTTTAGCTTACGCTGCCCGGGTTTTTTTCTGCTTGGATTTTTCGCAAAAGCTGGCCGGCGCGGTTGAACTGATAAGGATAAGGCTATGACTGAAAAATACGATCTCGACACCCTGGCGGTGCGCGCGGGCACCCACCGCAGCCAATTCAACGAGCATTCGGAAGCGCTGTATCTTACTTCGAGCTTTGTATTCGATTCCGCCGAACAGGCGGCGAAGCGCTTTATCGGCGAGGAGCCGGGCAATATCTACGCGCGCTTTACCAACCCCACCGTGACCGCATTTCAAGAGCGCTTGGCTGCGCTGGAAGGCGCGGAATTTTGCGTGGCGACTTCCTCCGGCATGTCCGCCATCCTGGCTTGCGCGATGGGTTTGCTCTCGGCGGGCGATCATATCGTGGCCTCGCGCGCGATTTTCGGTTCGACCGTGCAGTTGTTCGGCAATATTCTGAAACGCTTTGGCGTCGAGACGACGTTTGTGTCACCGACGGACGTGCGCGAGTGGGAGGCGGCATGCCGGCCTAATACCAAGCTATTTTTCGCCGAGACGCCCTCCAATCCCTTGACCGAAGTGTGCGACATTGCCGCCTTGGCCGAGATCGCACATCGCCACGGCGCCTGGCTGGCGGTGGACAATTGCTTCTGCACGCCGATTTTGCAACGGCCGCTGGATTTGGGCGCGGATATCGTGATCCATTCCGCGACCAAATATCTCGATGGCCAGGGCCGCGTGTTGGGTGGCGCGGTGCTGGGCAGCAAAGCGTTGATGGAAGGCGTGTATCAATTTTTGCGTACCGCCGGACCGACCTTAAGTGCGTTCAATGCATGGATTTTTCTGAAAGGCTTGGAGACGCTGCGCATTCGCATGGATGCGCATTCCGCCGCCGCGCTGGAACTTGCACGCTGGTTGGAAGCCCAATCGTGTGTGACGCGCGTGCTGTACCCCGGCTTGCCTTCGCACCCGCAGCATGCACTGGCGATGAAGCAGCAAAAAACCGGCGGCGGCATCGTGTCATTCGAGGTACGAGGCGGCAAGCCGGCGGCGTGGCGCGTGATCGACGCTACGCGTTTGCTTTCGATCACGGCGAACTTGGGCGACACTAAAACCACGATTACCCATCCTGCAACCACCACGCATGGACGGCTCACGCCGGAACAGCGCGCGGCGGCGGGAATCGGCGACGGCCTGATCCGCATTGCGGTCGGATTGGAATCGGTGGAAGATATTAAACGAGATCTTAAACAAGGATTCGATCAGCTCGCATGAAAATTAAATTATTCATCGTGATGGTGCTAGGGCTCGCGGCCGGATCGGCGCGGGGCGCGGGCGGCATGACCGAAGTCACCTATATGGATCAGGAAGCCGACGCCGGCGGCTATGTCACGCGTTATTTGGTGACGGATCGGTTTTTGCGCATGGACTACGGCCGCGACCGCGAAGATTTTGTGCTGTTGGATCGGCGCGAAAAACGTGCTTATAACGTGAACCATGAGCGACATGAAGTGCTGGTGTTTGAAATGACCCCACTTACGATAGAAAAGCCCAAGGCGTGGGATACCGACGATGATGTGCTGAGCGATCGCGACGCCCAAAAGCGGCTGAATCTGATTGTGAATGGCAAGGTGTGCACGCGCATTCTTGCGTCAGAACGCTTTCTGCCCGAAGTGGCGCAGGCGCTAGGTGAATTCGGCGAAGTGATGGCCGCAACCCATGCCGCGGCTTATATGGCGACACCGGTCGAGCAGCGTGAAGCCTGCGATTTGGCGCGCCTAATATTGGAGCCACGGCGCTGGTACAAATATGGCCTTACGCTAGACGAAGTACACTACAGCGGATTTTCGCGCCGTTTGCTCAACTATCAAGCCGGCGTCGCAGTGCGCCCGAAAGTGTTTGTGGTTCCTGAAAATTATCGCCAGATCAATATGAAAAACCCGGGAGTCCAGCCATGAAACATTGGCGTGCATGGCATGCAGCCAGCATCATTGGTTTATGCGTAATGCCTGCGGCCGATGCTGAAGTGTTCAAATGCGTCAACCCTGCCGGCAAAATCACCTATTCCGAGAAAAAGGAAGCCAATTCCCAATGCAGTTCGGTCACCACGCCGATTAACGTAGTGCCTGCGATGAGAGTACCTGATAAAGAATCCAGAACACCGGATTCTGAGGACAGCGGCAAAAAAGACGCAATGCGTGGGCAAATCGCCGAGCAGGAGCGCGCGTTGACCGACGCAAAAAAAGCCCTTGCGGAGCAGGAAAGTATCCGCCTCGGCAGCGAGCAAAATTATCAAAGAGTATTGGATCGCCTCAAGCCCTATCAAGACAAAATTGCGGAAATCGAAAAAAAGCTTGCCCAATTGCGCGAGGACCAAGGCAAGGTGAAGTGAACGCTGCCCCAAGTCTGATCAGCACCCGCTATCGTTTTTAGGTCTCCCCCGTGAATCGAGTGTATTTTTTAAGCTGAACGCCGCTTGAAAACGATGGCTGCCGCCCCCATTTATACCCAACCAAAATTTGATGGAGAAGCTTATGACCACTGAAATCGAAAAAGAAACCCTGGGCTTTCAGGCCGAAGT
>JADMJT010000075.1:23532-40392 GCA_018781585.1 Burkholderiales bacterium | reverse complement strand
GCGCGCACGGTGGCGGGGCGCATCGCTTATGAGTTGCAATCGCCGCTCGGCGATCTGGTCGGCTATAAAGTGCGCTTTACGGACAAAGGCAGCTCGGACAATCTGATCAAGGTGATGACCGACGGCATCTTGCTGGCGGAGACGCAAACCGACCGGCTGCTCAAGCGCTATGACACAATCATTATCGACGAGGCGCATGAGCGCAGCCTCAACATCGATTTTTTGCTGGGGTATTTGAAGCAACTGTTGCCGCGCCGGCCTGATCTGAAAATCATCATCACCTCCGCCACCATCAACACCGATATGTTCTCCAAACATTTCAACAACGCACCCGTGATCGAAGTCTCGGGCCGCTTGTATCCTGTGGAGATGCGCTATCGCCCCGTGCGCGAGCCGGTTAAGGAAGAAGACAAGGACGATCAAGAGCGCGACATGGAGCAGGCGATTGTCGATGCGGTGGATGAGGTCTCGCGCCTATCGCGCGACGGCGATGTGCTGATCTTTTTGCCGGGCGAGCGCGAGATTCGCGACACGGCGGAATTGCTGCGCAAACATCACCCGCCGGGCGTCGCGATCCTGCCGCTGTATGCGCGGCAAACGGCGCAAGAGCAAGAGCGCGTATTCCAGCCAACCAATGCGCGGCGCATTATCCTCGCCACCAATGTGGCCGAAACCTCGCTTACCGTGCCGGGCATACGCTATGTGATCGATCCCGGCTACGCGCGCTTTAAGCGCTATAGCTATCGCAATAAAGTCGATCAACTATTGATCGAGCCGATCAGTCAGGCCTCGGCCAATCAGCGCGCCGGTCGCTGCGGGCGCGTCAGCTCCGGCGTGTGCGTGCGGCTGTATAGCGAAGCGGATTTTCAGGCGCGGCCGCGCTTTGCCGACCCGGAGATTTTGCGCACCTCGCTCGCAGGCACGATCTTGCGCATGGCCGCCTTGGGCTTGGGCGATGTCGCCGAATTTCCCTTTATCGAGCCGCCCGCCTCGCGCGCCATCGCCGATGGCTATGGTCTGCTGCAAGAATTGAACGCAGTAGACGAGGCGCGCCAACTCACCCCCATCGGCGCAAAGCTGGCCAAGCTCACGCTCGACCCCAAGCTCGCGCGCATGCTCCTGGCCGCGCACGATCAGCATTGCGTGAGCGAGATGCTGGTGATCGCCGCAGCACTTTCGGTGCAAGACCCGCGCATACGGCCTATGGGTTCCGAGGGTGCTGCGGATGTGAAACACAAATATTTCGTGGCCGAGCATTCGGATTTCATGGGCCTGTTAAAAATCTGGGCGTTCTATGTGGAGTCGCTGCAACACAAAAAATCCAACCGCAAATTGGTAGAGGAATGCCATAGCCACTTTCTCTCCTATCTGCGCCTGCGCGAATGGCACGATCTGAATGGCCAATTAGCGGCGCAAGCCAGTGAGCTGGGCCTGCGCCTCAACCCCTCGCCCGCCACCTACGAGCAAATTCACCGTGCGCTGCTCGCAGGGCTGATCGCCAACATCGGCGTCAAAGCCGACGAGGGACACTATCAGGGTGCGCGCGAAATCAAATTCCATATCCACCCCGGTTCCAGCCTATTCAAGAAAGGCACGAAATGGCTGATGGCGGCGGAGCTGACCGAGACCGGCAAGCTCTACGCACGCAATGTGGCGAAAATCGAACCGGAGTGGGTAGAACAAGTGGGCGCACATTTGATCAAGCGCCACTATTTCGACCCGCATTGGGAAAAAAGCGCGGCGCAAGTCGTGGCGTTCGAGCGCACAGCCCTCTATGGCTTGACGCTCACGCCGCGCCGCCGCGTGCATTTTGGCGCGATCGACCCGAAGCAGGCGCGCGAGATTTTTATCCGCTCAGCCCTGGTGGCCGGTCAATTCGAAAGCAAAGCGAAATTCTTTCTGCACAACCAGGCGCTGGTGGAAGAGATTCGCGAACTGGAACACAAATCGCGCCGCCCCGATGTGCTGGTGGATGAAGAAAGGATGTTCGCTTTTTTCGATGCGCGCATACCCGCCGATATCGTCAACGGTCATGGCTTCGAAAAATGGCGGCGCGAGGCAGAGCGCAAAAACCCGCAACTGCTCTGCATGCAGCGCGACGATTTGATGCGCCACGGCGCGGAAGAAGTAACGGAAGTCCTGTTCCCCGACACCCTGCAAGTGGAAGACACCGCCTGCCCACTGGCTTACCGTTTTGATCCGGGTCACCCCTTGGATGGCGTCACCCTCACCCTGCCGCTGCATCTGCTCAACCGGGTGAATGAAGCGCGCTGCGCGTGGCTGGTGCCGGGCATGGTGCGCGACAAAGTGACGGCCCTGTTGAAAGGCTTGCCGAAGGGGATACGGAATCGTACGGTGCCGGTGCAGGAATTTGTGACGGGGTTTTTGATTGCAGCCCCCGCCAAGGAAGAAAGCATCACCGCCGCACTTAGCACCTTCATCCGCCGCAAGCTCAACGAAACCGTAGCGCCCGAAATCTGGGAAAAAATCGAACTCCCCGCGCATCTCCAAATGAACTACCGCGTAGTGGACGATGCCGGCCAGGAATTAGCGCAAGGCCGCAATCTCGCCGAACTCAAACAAAAGCTCGGCCAGGCGGCACAAATGACTTTCGCCCAAGGCACCGCCACGCCGTTTGATCGCGAAGGCATCACGCAGTGGGATTTTGGCGACCTGCCGGAAAAAGTGAGCTTCAATCGCGGTAGCCAAACCCTGACCGGCTACCCGGCGCTGGTGGATGAGGGCGAAAATGTGTCGATCCACTTATTCGATACCGCCCAAGCCGCCAATGAATCGATGCGCGGCGGCGTGCGGCGCTTACTCATGCTGGCGCTGAAGGAACAGATCAAGCAGTTGGAAAAAAACATCCCCAACTTCAATCAACTCGCCCTGCAAGCGCGCAACATCATGGCGCCGGATGTTTTGAAAACCGATCTGCTCATTGCCATCGCCGATCGCGCCTTCATCGGTGAAGACGAACTGCCGCGCGACGAAAAAGCCTTCATCAAGCAACGCGACCGCGCCCGTGCTCGGCTGCCCGCAGTAGCACAGGCCGCGACCCGAATCGCGGCAGACATTTTCACCGAATACCACGCACTGCAAAGCCAGCTCACGCAAAAAATGTCACACCCGCTGCAAACCGATCTCCACACCCAACTCACGCACCTCATCTATCCCCACTTCTTAAGCCAAACGCCGTGGGAGCATCTACAGCAGATACCGCGCTATCTGAAAGCGATTCAGCGTCGTCTGGAAAAGCGTCTTGGCAACGCCGAGCGTGATGGCAAGCATATGGCCAGCGTGCGCGAGCTATGGCAGCAATACGAGGCGCGACTGGAGAAACATCGTAAAGCGGGGATTCAAGATGTAAAGCTCACGGCTTTTCGCTGGATGTTGGAAGAACTGCGCGTGTCGTTGTTCGCGCAAGAATTGAAAACGCCTTACCCCGTTTCGTATAAACGGCTGGCTAAGGCGTGGGAAGAGGTGGCGCCGTAAGCGATTGCTCATCACCCTATTATTGTGTACACTTATTGTGTACCTATATCGATAGAGGCGAGCCATGCGTACTGTCAGCGTCCGCGAAGCACGGGAAAAAATCAGTCAATTGTTGGATGCGGCGGCGCAGGGCGAGGACATTGCCATCACGCGTCGCGGCAAGGTCATTGCTAAATTGATCGGCAGCGGCGAGCGAGCGCCCTTTCCGGATCGCAGTAGTTTTCGCGCAAGCTTACCGATGGCGCGCACGTCGGCTGCCGATATCGTGCGCATGATGCGAGATGAAGAGCGTTCGTAATGTTGTATTTCGACACCAGTGCACTGTTTCCTTATTACCGGCCAGAGGCCTGCAGCAACAAAGTGCAAAAACTACTGCGCGACCCAAAAACACGGGTCTGCATTAGCCCGCTGGTCGAGGTGGAGTTTGCTTCCGTGTTGTCTCGGCTCCGGCGTATGAAGGAGTTGGATGAGGCTAGCGCGCTAGCGATTCAGGCCGCGCTGGAGGAAGACGCCGCAAACGGCTGCTTTGAACGCGCCCTCGTCAGCCTGGAGGCATTTCACTTGGCCCGGGAATGGTTGCTGTCCCGTAAAAGCGCGTTGCGTACGCTCGATGCGCTACACCTGGCTGCCGCATCACTCGCTAATGCGAAGCTGGTTACCGCCGACGAAACACTCATGAAAGCCGCTCAGCGTTTCGGTATTCCCTCGATGTTGATTCGCGCTTAGCCGTATAACGGTCAAGCACTGCCGCGCTAATCAGTGCTTATCCTTCTTGAGGAAGGTCACCACATTCGAGCCCGGCGCATTGCGCGAACCACAACCGGCTCCGTCTTCAGCGGCTTCGACCGCCGTTTCAGCTTCGTGCAGCATATTGATGACTTCGATGTAGTCTTTTTCCTTGACCATCATGAGCGCGGTGCGGCCGCCTTCGTTGCGCGCTTTGGGGTCGGCGCCGGCTTTCAGCAGCACATCCACCACCCCCGCTTCGCCGCTGCCGGCGGCCAGCATGAGCGGGCGCACACCGTAGAAGATTTGGGTTTCAACTTCGGCGCCGGCGTCGATCAAGGCTCGGACCACTTCCGGAAAGCCGCGATCCAGCTCGGGGTTATACGTCGCGTAAAACAGCGGCGTGTAATCGCGCTCATCGGTCGCTTTCACATCGGCGCCGGCTTTGAGCAGCGCCCGCACCATTTCCAGATTACCCAGGCCGGCGGCGAGCATGAGCGGGGTCATGTTCATTTCACCGCGCACTTCGACCGCGCCGCTTTGCTGCAGGGCGGCATTGAGTTGGGCCATATCGCCGGACTGCACGGCTTCGAAAATTGATTCAGACATTTGCAACCCTCCTGCTCGAATTCCATTAAACAAATAGGGGTATTTCCCCTGAATTTTCAGTATTTTAGCAAAGGTTAATAAAGCCTGCTTGTCATCTTGACGTTTGATCAGCAATGAAACTCCGCCTTGTGTTTGACAGGTAACGGTGCTTTACTTCGCTAATGAAATCCGTGCGCCGCATCGCCGCCCTCCTGATTTTTCTGATGATTGCCCCCCCGGCTTGGGCCATGGCGTGCGCGACCGCTTGCGCCATGGGGTCGCAACACATGAGCGCCGAGCAAGCATCGAATGCGGCGGCAAGCGCTGGTCATTGCCACGACGATGCGAACCCAAATACCCCTTCTCCCCCCGTCGGCTCGAACGACTGCGGCATGGCGGCCGCTTGCCACTTTGCTTCTTCCGCCGCGCTTTTTGCCGCGCCGCAAGTCGCGCTCGGGCATCACGACATGCATTTTGTTTTAGCCATTTCCTCTGCTCCGCGTTCTGCGGATACCCCCCCGCCTTTTAAACCCCCTGCCTGACCCGCGATTCATCCTGGGTTAATTCCCGCATCGCGGTCGATGCGCTCACGCCTTGCGTTGGGTTCTGAGCCACTATCGATCTTGTCTTACCCGAACACGATTTGAAGGGTGTTCAATCATGTTAAGCAAACACCAGGTGCTCTTGTACGCGCTACTCCTGCTGCCCGTCACCGTGCATGCGGACGCCGCACGCCTCACGCTCGATCAAGCCATGCGGCTTGCCGTCGAGCGGCAACCCATGCTGCGCTCGCTCGGCCACGCGGCCAACGCGGCACGCGAAGCCGCCGTGGCGGAAGCGCAATTGCCCGATCCCAAGCTGCGTTTCGGCTTTCAAAATTTGCCGATCAACGGCGCCAATGCATATCGTTTCGACCGCGAGGACATGACCATGACCACGCTCGGCGTCATGCAAGACGTGGTGCGTTCGGAAAAGCGCGAAGCCGCATCGCGCCGCATGCAAGCCGAGGCCGAACAGATCGACTCGGAGCAGATCGCCAGTGCGCGCAGCATCCGGCGCGATGCCGCGCTCGCCTGGCTCGATGCCTATGAGGCGCAACGCAAAGCCGAGATATACCGGCGCATGGCCGGCGAAATGACTGCCGAACGCCAAGTGGCGCTCTCCCGGCTCGTAGCGGACGGCACAACGAGCGAGGTATTCCAACTCGATACCTTACTGGCCATGGCCAACGATAAGCGGCTTGCCGCCGAGCGTGACGAACGCAAGGCGCGCGCGATGCTGGCGCGTTGGATCGGCGAAGCCGCGAGCGGACCACTCGCCGCCGAGCTGCCTGAAGCTTCGGCGCCCCCTGACCGAAGCCCCGCGCGAATTGATCAACATCCCGCCTTGGAAACCGCGCGCCGCATGCAAGGCGTAGCCCTTGCCGACGTCGATCGCGCCCGTGCCGAGCGACTGCAGAATTGGGGTTGGGAAATGATGTACGGCAAACGCCAGGGCGATCGCGCCGACATGCTGACGTTTCAGGTATCGCTCGATCTGCCGTGGGATCGCGCCAATCGCCAAGACCGGCGCACGGCGGAGAAATTCGCCCTGGTGGAACGCGCACACGAACTCGCCGAAGATCGGCGCCGGGAGCTGACCGCGGAACTCGACAGCACCTGGGCCGATTGGGATGCCGCGTCAGCGCGCTTGCAAGAACATGAGCATCGCCTCATCCCCGCCGCCCGAGCGCGTTATGCCACCCGCCAGGCCGCCTATTCCGCAGGTGGCGCGCCGCTAGGCGCAGTATGGGAGGCGCGCCGCAGCGTGCTGGAAGTAGAACTCGAACATTGGATAATTTTGGTCGACCGCCAGCGCGCGGCGATTCGGCTCGCCTATTTGACTGATCACCGGCTGACCGATCCTCAGGAGAAAAAATAATGAAACGCCGCACGCTTCTTTTCATAACTGTCATCGCTGCACTGGTCGTCGCCGGCGTTGGATATTGGTATGTTGCAAAACCCCAGATTGGCACTGCCGAAAAACCCGATTCCGCTGGCGCGAGCCAAGCTCAATCCGGCCGCACCGTGCTTTATTGGTACGACCCAATGACGCCGGGGCAAAAATTCGATAAGCCCGGCAAGTCCCCGTTCATGGACATGCAACTCGTGCCGAAATACGCGGATGAAACAAGTGCTGGTGGCGTCACCATTCAAGCGCAAGTCGCGCAGAATTTAGGCATCCGCTTGGCCCAGGTGGCCTCCGCCTCCTTCGGCGACGCACTCACGGCGGTTGGGCGCATCGAGCCCGACGAGCATCGGCTGTACACAGTGCAGACGCGCCTACCCGGCTTCGTCGAGCGGCTGTATGTGCGCGCGGTGGGCGATGCGGTAGGGCGAAATCAAAAGCTCGCCGACGTCTATGCGCCAGAACTGCTGGCCATGCAGCAGGAATATCTCGCACTGCTCAAACTCGATATTGCGGATGCCGAGACGCTGCGCGCGGCGGCGCGCACCCGGCTCAAACTGCTCGGCATGGCGGAGAGTGAAATCGCCGCCATCGCGCGCAGTGGACAGGCCAACCCACGCTTCGGGGTATATGCGCCCGCTTCCGGTTTCGTCACCGAACTCGGTGTGCGCCAGGGCGGGCAGATCATGCCGGGTGCTAACCTGATGCAACTTGCCGATCTGTCCACGGTATGGCTGATCGCGGAAGTGCCGGAGCGCGACGCGGGCCGCTTAAAGCCGGGCGAAACCGTGGAAGCGCGGCTGGAAAGCCTGCCGGGAGTAACGGTTGCAGGTCGCGTCAGCCACATTTACCCCACGCTCGACGCGGCCACACGCAGCGTGCGCGTGCGCATTGAGTTGCCCAATCGCCAAGGCCAGCTGCGGCCGGGCATGTATGCGAGCGTGGCGCTGGCGGGGCGAGTGCGCGAAGCGCTGGCGGTGCCGACCGAGAGCGTGATCGCCACCGGTACGCGCAAGGTGGTGATCGTCAAGGACGGCGATGCATTCCGCCCAGCTGCGGTCGAGACCGGCCTGGAACGCGAGGGGAAAACCGAAATTCTTAAGGGCTTAGCCGCTGGCGAGAACGTGGTCGTTTCCGGGCAATTCCTGATCGATTCGGAAGCCTCGCTGGCGGGCGTGCTGGCGCGCTTGTCATCTGCGACCAGCGCTTCAGCAACAAAGCCGGTACGCGGCAAGGTGGATGAAATCGACCTTAAAGCTGGCCGCATCACCTTATCGCATGAGGCGATTCCCGCGCTCAAATGGCCGGCGATGACCATGGAATTCAAAGTGCGCGACCCGAAAACAATCGGCGCGCTCAAAGCCAACGATGCGGTCGAATTCGAGTTAAGCCCGCAACCGGAAGACGGCGACTACGTGATCGAACGTATTGCCCCACAAGGAGCTAAGCGATGATCGCGAAGCTCATTCGCTGGTCGGCGAATAATCGGCTGCTGGTGCTGCTGGTGACTTTACTCGTCGCCGCTTGGGGCGTGTATGCGATGCTGAAAACGCCGCTCGACGCGATTCCCGATCTATCCGATACCCAGGTCATTATCCGCACCAATTGGCCGGGCCAAGCGCCACAAATCGTCGAAAACCAAGTGACCTATCCGCTCACCACCACCATGCTTTCGGTGCCCGGCGTGAAGGCGGTGCGCGGCTATTCCTTCTTTGGCGATTCCTTCGTGTATGTGTTGTTCAACGATGGCGTCGATCTGTATTGGGCGCGTTCGCGCGTGCTGGAATATCTCAGTCAAGTCAGCGGGCGCCTGCCGAAAGGGGCCACGCCCAGCCTCGGGCCGGATGCGACCGGGGTGGGCTGGGTGTACGAATACGCGCTGGTCGACCGTAGTGGAAAAAATGACATCAGCGAACTGCGCGCCTTGCAAGATTGGTTTCTCAAGTTCGAGCTGAAAACGATTCCGAACGTGTCTGAGGTCGCCACGCTCGGCGGTATGGTGCGCCAGTTTCAGGTGCAGGTTGATCCGGATAAGCTGCGCGCCTATCGTCTGCCGCTGGCCACGGTGACAGCGGCGATTCAAGCCGCGAACCGCGAGACCGGCGGCGCGCTGGTGGAGTTGGGCGAGGCCGATTACATGGTGCGTGCGCGCGGCTATCTGGAGACGCTGGACGATTTTCGGCGCATACCGCTTGGCGTTAACGTGGGCGGCACGCCCATCCTGCTGTCCGATGTTGCGCGCGTGCAGCTCGGGCCGGAGATGCGGCGCGGCATCGCAGAGCTGAATGGCGAAGGCGAAGTGGTGGGCGGCGTGATCGTGATGCGCTCGGGCCAAAACGCGCTGGAAGTGATAGCCGCCGTGAAAGCAAAACTGGCTGTGCTCAAGAAGAGCCTGCCACCCGGCGTGGAAATCGTCACCACCTACGATCGCTCGCAGTTGATCCAGCGCGCAGTGGACAATCTGCGCCAAAAGCTGATCGAGGAATTCATCGTGGTAGCACTCGTGTGCGGGCTTTTTCTGTGGCATCTGCGCTCGGCCCTGGTCGCCATTGTGGCGCTGCCGCTGGGGGTGCTGATCTCGTTCATCGTGATGCAGCAGCAAGGGGTCAACGCAAACATCATGTCGCTGGGCGGCATCGCCATCGCCATCGGCGCGATGGTGGACGCCGCCATTGTGATGATCGAGAACGCGCACAAGAAGCTGGAGCACTATCGAACCGCACATGGCGAACCGGATACGCAGCAGCACGCGGCGCTGATGATCGAGGCGGCGTCTGAGGTCGGCCCCGCGTTGTTTTTTTCGCTGCTCATCATCACGCTGTCGTTCATTCCGGTATTCACCCTGGAAGCGCAGGAGGGCAAGCTGTTCGCGCCGCTCGCTTATACCAAGACCTATGCCATGGCGGCGGCGGCCGGACTGTCGGTGACGCTAGTGCCGGTGCTGATGATCTTTTTCATTCGCGGCCGCATACGCAATGAAGCCGAGAACCCGCTCAACCGCTGGCTGATCGCCGCCTACAAGCCGTTGCTCGCGCGCGTGCTGCGCCATCCGAAGGCGACATTGTCCGTCGCACTCGTCGTGCTGCTCGTCACGCTGTGGCCCTTGTCCCGCCTCGGCAGCGAATTCATGCCGCCCTTGGAGGAAGGCGATCTGCTCTATATGCCGACGGCGCTGCCCGGCCTATCGGCGGCCAAGGCATCGGAAGTATTGCAACTCACCGACCGTCTGATCAAAACCGTGCCCGAGGTGAAATCAGTGTTCGGCAAAGCGGGGCGGGCAGAGACCGCGACCGACCCCGCGCCGCTGGAAATGTTGGAGACCACGATTCAATTCAAGCCGCGCAATGAATGGCGGCCCGGCATGACCATGGACAAGCTGATTGAGGAATTGGATGCGCGGCTCAAGATTCCGGGTATGGCCAATGTTTGGGTGCAGCCGATCCGCAACCGCATCGACATGCTGGCCACCGGCATTAAGAGCCCGGTCGGCATCAAGATCGCCGGCGCCGATCTCGCCACGCTGGAAAAGTTGGGTCAGGCGGTCGAGCGCAGCGTGAAGCAAGTGCCGGGTGCTACCTCGGTGATCGCCGAGCGCGTCACCGGCGGGCGTTACATCGACTTGAAGATCGATCGCCTGCAAGCCGCGCGCTACGGTCTCAATATTCTTGAAGTGCAAGACCTGGTGGCCACCGCCATCGGCGGCGAAAACGTCGGCGAGAAACTCGACGGCTTGGCGCGCTTTCCGATCAATGTGCGCTTTCCGCGCGAGCTGCGCGACTCGGTGGAAAAACTCAAAGCGCTGCCGCTGGTCACCGCAAGCGGCGCCACCGTGCCGCTCGGCAGCATCGCCGCCATCGCCATCGTCGACGGCCCGCCGATGATCAAGAGCGAGAACGCGCGCCCCAGCCTCTGGGTCTATGTGGATATTCGTGATCGCGACCTGGGCGGTTTCGTCAAAGAAGCGAAGGCCAAGATCGAGCGCGAATTGCAATTGCCCGCCGGCTACTCGCTTGCCTGGTCGGGGCAGTTCGAGTATTTCGAACGTGCGGTGAAACGCTTAGTGTGGGTGGTGCCAATGACACTCGGCATTATTTTCATCCTGCTGTTTCTCACCTTCAAACGCATCCTGCCTGCGCTGATGATCTTGGGCACCCTACCCTTTGCCCTGGTCGGCGCGGTGTGGTTCCTGTATCTGCTGGGCCACAATTTTTCCATCGCCAGCGGCGTCGGCATGATCGCGCTCGCTGGGCTCGCGGCGGAATTCGGCGTGATCATGCTGATTTACCTGGACGATGCCCTCGCGCGCCATCGCGCGGCAGGTCAGCTCAATACCCAGGCGGATTTGCATGCCGCGCTGATCGACGGCGCGGCGCTGCGCGTGCGGCCAAAGGCGATGACGGTGGCGGTGATCTTGGCTGGCCTGCTGCCGATTATGATCGGCACCGGCACCGGCTCGGAAGCGATGAGCCGCATCGCCGCGCCGATGGTGGGCGGCATGCTCACCGCGCCGCTACTGTCGTTGTTCGTGCTGCCGGCAATCTATGCGCTGCGACGAATTAGGGGATAAACACGAAAGACAAGAGGGGCGCGCGCAGTATTCTCAACACGCACGCAAAGCGAGTTAAAGCGTGCCCGTCGGAACCTCAGACCACACCGATTGCTGCAGCCAGGCTTCCAGTTTTTCCACCGGCATCGGTCTGCCCATGAAGTAACCCTGTGAGCAATCGCAGCCGAGTATCTCGAGCATGTTCCAGGCATCCTGGGTTTCCACGCCTTCGGCGGTCACTTTCAGTCCCAGGTTGTGTGCGAGGTCGATGGTGGAGCGCACGATCACGGCGTCGTTTTCATCCTCATCCATATCCATCACAAAGGATTTGTCGATTTTCAGTTCGTCGACCGGCAGGCGCTTAAGGTAGGCAAGCGAGGAATAACCAGTGCCGAAATCATCGATCGCGAGCGTCACGCCCATGCGGTCGAGTTCGGTGAGTATGGCCAGGCCGTCGCTGGGGTTGGCCATGACCGCGCTCTCGGTGATTTCGAGGGTGAGGTGCACCGGGCTCACACCGCTTTCGGTAAGCAGGGCGTGGACGCTGGCGGGCAGCTTCATGTCGTGCAAGTTGCGTGCAGAGAGATTGACTGCCATGGTCAAAAGGTGACCTTGCTCATGCAGCGCCTTCAATTGTGTCAGGGCAGTCCTGAGCACCCAATGGGTGAGGGGGCCGATCAGGCCCGCTTCTTCCGCCAACGGAATGAATGTGTCGGGCGCGAGAAAACCGCGTTGCGGATGATTCCAGCGCAGCAGCGCCTCAAGGCCCACCACACACCGGCTGCGATGGTCGATCTGCGGCTGATAGTGCAAGCTTAACTGATCCGACTGGATGGCTTCGCGCAACTCGCTCTTGAGCGAGAGATCACCGCGGTTAGTGCGATCCTGATCCGGGGCATACTGCGCATAGTCCTTGCCTGAACGTTTCGCCACATACATCGCGATATCCGCACATCGAAGCAGCCCGCTGGCGTCGGCGCATTGGGACGGGTACATCGACACGCCCAGGCTCGCACCGATATCAATGCTCTGGTTTTGCCAGTGAAAGGGCTTGTCCAAGGCGGCGAGCACTTTGTTCGCGATGGACGGGACGCCTTTTTGGTCCAAGTTATGGATCAGCACGACATACTCGTCGCCGCCTAGCCGCGCCACGGTGTCTTCGGCGCGCACGGTCTCCTTCAAACGGCGCCCGACTTCCCGCAGCAGTTCATCCCCCACATCATGGCCCAGGGTGTCATTGACTTCCTTGAACCGGTCCAGATCCATCAGCACCACCCCAAACGAAGTATTTGACCGCTTGGACAGCTCGATCTCGTGCTCGATCCGGTCATGCAACAGCGAGCGGTTGGCCAAACCTGTCAGCGGGTCGTGCATCGCCTGGGCGGCGAGTTGCTTGGCTTGGCGCGCCACCCGCTGGCTGACCAACCCGGCAATTGTCATCCCCATCAGCAGCGCCGCCGAACCCAGCCCCAGCATCAGGTTGCGCACGCGCGCATAGGAAATTTCTGCATTGTGCACCGCAGTAGCAGTCTGCTGCCGCTGCAAGTCAAGCAAGGCGCTGACTTGATCAGCGATAGCGCGCTGCCTGGGCATGGCTACGCTACGTATCCGTTCGAAAATTTCTGCCTGATTGTCGTTGAAGATAGACATCTCCACCACCGATTGCACCACGGGTTGCGCCTCGCGGGTCAATTCGCGGGTCAATTCGCGGATCAGGGCCAGGATCTCGTTTTCTTTCGGGCTGAGCGACATACGCTCGAGGCGATTCCGCGCATCGATATACTGAGCGCCTTGGGAATTGAAGCGCTGAATCTCTTCATCCTTCTCGAACGGGTCGGCCAGAATGGGCAGGGCGTGCATGGCGAGCGCGCGCTCGCGCAGCGTGCTATGCATCACTGTGGCGAGTTCGGTCTTGACGTTGTTGTCTTGGGCGATGTCCTTCAGGCGCTGGTTGGCCTCGGCCACATAGCGCAAGCCGATTGCACTAAGCGCAACCATCAGGGCGAGCACGACGACAAAGCCAATCCCGATCCGGACACCCATCCCAAGGTGTTGTGTACCCAGTTTCATTTAATTGACTTATTCAACCTCTCTTCACCCGGATATCGGGCTGGCCTTGCTTACAGAGTATGGCGATACTAAACCTTGCTATCGGCATGGGATTGGCATACTTTAATTGAACCGAGCGAGTGATAAAAAAGCTAGTCACGGAAGGGCTTCATGAACAGCCCCGATTCGGTTTTTTCTTTCCTGTTTTGCCTATCGTTTCAATGGTCAGGCAGCCGTCTTTTGCACCGCGGCAAAGGTTGAATAGCAGGCGCAGTTCGTCGCGTAGCAGCGTCAGCGCTTTGAGCCGAGTTTCGACTGCTTCGAGCTTAACCGTGGAAAGTGTGCGTACTTCGTCGCGATCCTGCTGCGGGTTTTCGCGCAGGGCGAGCAAGTGCGCGATCTCAGCCAAGCGGAAGCCCTTTTTCTGCGCGCGCTGGATGAAGCGAAGCCGGGACACATCGCGCTCCCCGTATTCGCGCAGTCCAACGACGCTGCGGCCCACGCACGGCGGCAGCCCGATTTTTTCGTAATAGCGCAAGGTGTCGGCCTCGGTTGAATTTCCCATCCTCAGCGTCTATGCTCATGTGCTATGGATCAAACACTTGTCAACGCCGGCTTTGATATCGAACTGCTCATCGGCAGTCGCTATATCGAATACATTCTGTTGTCGTTTACCGAGACCGGTAGCTTCCCGCTGCAGCCGGTGGTTGAAGGCGTTACGATCGACATCTTCCAGCCCAGCGACGTTGATCGGCTGTATGAGCCTCATCCCGATGCCGTGCCCCTGACGGCTTCGGCGGCCGCTTTCGATGCCGAATTGATCTTCAATCACCCCAGCGGCGCCAATGTACGCATCACCTTGGAAGTGTTGTTGCCCAATCAGTTTGTCACCGCCTTCGCCCGCTTCGGGCTGGTCTCTGACCCTGATCCACAAGGCAATCCGACCAACCACCGGATTCGGATCGAAGTGCTGGCCTTGGAGGTCAGCGCGGGTATTCAGAGCGTGCTGGACGATCGCGGCATCAGCAACGCGACGCTACTGCAAAATGTGAAGGCGCAGGCCGACCGGGATGTGCCGCTGCCTTTCGTGGGCGCTGGGCAAGACGTGGAAAAGATCGAAATGCGCCAGCTTCCTGCTCTGGATGGGGGGCCAATCGCGATTGGTTTTTACATGAACCTGCGCTTGCGAAACGCAAACGAGCCCACCAGCTTCATGCCCGAGCGCGGCGACGTGTTCCTCGCAATGAATTTTCTGGAAGATGGCCGTGATATCGCGTTTGCGGTGCGCAAGGACTTCATGAAGGATCTCTCTGCACACCAAAAATTTCTCTTCGCCGAACTTAACGCCGATGGCGAATACCATTACCCGATGCGGCGCGACATGTTCGATCCGACCAGCGAACAAATCGGCAAGCTCTTCGGTGTCACCATTGGCCCCGGTATCGATATGAATGGCCAATTTACCGGCGAGATCAGTGTCAAGATTCGAGGCGAGTACTTCATTGAAAATTTCTTCGATCCTGATTTCACATTTACGCTCACGCTTGTGCCTCATTTCGAGGGCGGTGTGGTGACCTGGTCACACCGAACCGACCTGAGTTCAGACCTGGCGGCGCTTTTGTCCTTCCTCGTGCTCGGATTCGCGGGGCTGATCATTTATGGCGTCGCCGCTGAAATCGTGGATGACTCGCTGATGACACAAGAACAACGAGATCAGCTGACCACTTTTCTGTCGTCTTTACCGGTGCGCGTGCCAATGGAGTTCGTGCGTTGGGATCCGTTCTATACCACCATTCATCAAATTGTCGCGCGCGTCGACGAATGGATCGTGAATGACAAAGGCATTGCTTTTATCGGGCGCGCGGCGCTGGGAAAGGAAACCAAACCGGTTGACCATGTCGTGATACGCACCGAAGTACGGAACGCGCTTTTCGAAATCGAACGCCTCGACTATCGCGTGCAAGATCACGCCAGCCACACCGCGTGGCTAAATCAAGCACGCGTTTTCTCCGCGACCGACCGGCTGCCCTTCCTCCAAAACGCCGCGGAACCCATCCTCTTCGGCCTGACGGCACAACAGATTATCGACCGCATCCCACTCAAGAAAATTCTTGCGCCACTGGACTATCTGCCAAAGAAAGTGCATCTGGATGATCACAAGATTTTCCGCATGATGTGCATTACACCGCGCGAAATTCAGGAACAGATCACTCTTTTGGAGAGAAACTTTCGCAATCAAACCCGCACGCAAATCCTCAACGATCAAGGTAGCGTATTGCGCGAAGCGGCACGGGCAGCGTTGGAAATCGAACTCGGCATGCCGCCCACGCTTGAACAAATCGAAGCGCGTTTTCAACAGAAAATCAATGCGCTTATCGCGGAAGCGTTGGCTGCCTATCGAGAAAGTCACGAATACGAGGTCGAACTTGAACAAGCGGTCTCGGACGTATTGCGCTTGGATATGGCGCCGAATGACTATGGCCTCTTGCAGCGCCAGGGAATATTGAAAGTGCTCGGTTACGACCTCATCGAGCGACATAATCGCAAGCACCGCCCGGGTACGGTGATTCTCTATTACCGCGACCGGGCCGACTGGGACTCCCGCGACAACTTGCTGAACATGCTCAAATACGCTTTGGACCACACACAGCCATAATCTGTGTTATTTCGGCGAGCGGTTCTACCTCTACCTCTACGCCGCGCGCAAACCCGATCCGCGCCAGATTGGCTCCGCTCGTTTGGGACATAGGGGACTCGGTTCCTACCCTCAATAAAGTAGATTATTCCGCACGATCTGCTGAATCTCGTTCAACGCCTTCGCGTTGAACCCGGCATTCCTCGCCATCCCCACTGACAGCAACCAAACTTCGCCGACCGGTCATCCCGACCCACTTGAATGGGTGGTGGTGCGCGTGGTTTAAATTTTTCCGCGCAGTTTTTTCTTAGCGGGCATATCTATCGTTTCGATGATTGGGCAACCGTCTTTTGCGCCGCGACACAGATTGAGCAGCAAGCGTAATTCATCGCGCAGCAGCGTCAGTTCTTTGAGCCGCGCTTCGACTTCATCAAGCTTCACTGCGGTGAGTGTGCGCACATCGTCCCGGGCTTGTTGTGGGTTTTCGCGCATGGCGAGTAAGTGCGCGATCTCGGCCAAGCTGAAGCCCATCTTTTGCGCGCGCTGGATGAAGCGTAGCCGGGATACATCGCGCTCCCCATATTCACGCAGCCCCGCGCCGCTGCGGACCACGCGTGGCAGCAGCCCGATTTTCTCGTAGTAGCGTAGGGTATCGGCGCTGATCTCTAACAAGCGGGCCATGTCGCCGATGCGATAGCGCTTTTCAGTTGTCGTTTTTGTCATAGCCATACCTATATGAATTCTTAAATATCGCCGCATGCGGCTGCGCAAGCGCGACAAGAAAAGAAGGTTCCCTCCTTTGGCAAAGGAGGGACAGGGAGGATTTGAAAGCGATGGTTACGCGTTGCATCACGACAAATCCCCCTTATTCCCC
>JADMJT010000075.1:10277-23432 GCA_018781585.1 Burkholderiales bacterium | reverse complement strand
CAAAGGGGGAGACCAGTTGCTTCCGTAGTCGCCGATGTAAGGTCTGACGCTGTGTGTGCGGCATTATTTCTGCGCTATGTTTAATTCAGTATTGAATGAAGAAAAAATATTCGTTGAGCAAATACAGCCCGGTCGCGATCAGCGTGATGCCCGCCGCCACCTCGAATGTCTTCTGGTGGCGCGACAATAGTTTCAGCGATTCGAGCCAGCCCATGCCCCACGCGCCGAGGGCGATCGGAATGGCACGTCCGAGGGCGAAGGCGAGCAGCAGCGCGAAACCGAATGGCGCTGAGCCGATAGCCGCGGCGGCGGTGAGCGTGACCAGCAACGCAGGGGTGCAAAACGGGCACACAGCCACCGAGAATGGTATACCCAATAGAAATGCGCCCCACATGCCCGCGACCTTGCGTCCGCGCATGCTGATCCAGGGCAGGCGCAGCTTCAACCAGCCCGGCCATAGCAGGCCCAGCACAATGAGCAGCGGGCCGAGAAAGAGGCCCCATTGCCGTCCGAGAATGGCTTTAACCCAATCGCCGCTCAGGGCCGCAGCTACGCCGAGCGTCACGTGAGTGACGATCATGCCGGCGATGAAAGCACCGCCCAGCATGAGCGCGCGCTTCTCCTCATGCGCCTTGGTGACATACGCCAGCACCACCGGCACCGAGGCGAAGGACACCGGATTAAAGCTGAATACGAATCCCGCAAGAAAACCCAAGCCAATGCCGAGCCAGCTTGCGTGCGTCAGCGCGGCACGCAAATCGCCGATGTTGATTTCGAATCCAGGTGTCAATAAATACAGTGCGGCGCCATACAGCAGCACTGCGGTCAAATACGGGCTGCCTTGGGCGGCGCGATTAAGCAACTCCCGCCCTTCGGCGTGAATGCCCTTAAACGCGGCCCACGCCATCGGCAGCGTAAAAAAACTGGCGAACAGCAGACCGGCAAGTACGGCTAAGCCAATAACATCCACACTCACAGCGAGACCCGCCACCACGGCGAATAGCGGAATCGTGCAGGCGGGCAAGGTGAGCCCGAGTTGCAGCGCCTGCGGCAGCCGGCTGCCGCCCGGCAGCAATCGATGGAATGCGAGATGAGGCACGGGAATGTAAACCAAGCGCGACACCAGATACAGCGTCGCCATCGCCGCCAGAATCACGCTCGGCCAATACGGCCCCCATACCGGCGCGTGGCTTACCCACACCAACAATGCCAACAATCCACATAGCAGCGCACTGCGCGCGATCCACATCGCCAGCACACTTCGCCAGCAGCCGATTCGGTTTTGCTGGTGGATGCGCGCGGTAAACAAGGTATGAGTGGCGATAGTGCAAGGCTCGAAATAAGCCAGCGCGCCAAGCAATGCCGCTGCGATCAGCAACAGTTCGCTCATGCTTTGCGCTCCAAGCGTGCCGCTAAATCGGCGCGCAACTTGGCAGCGGTCGGCAGACCGGCAAAGACCAGCTCACCGTCGATGGCGATGGCCGGCGTGGAGAGCACGCCGAGCGCGACCGCGTAGTCGAGTTCCTCCAACACATTGACCTCGCACCATTCGATGCCACCTAATTCTTGCGCCAGTTTGTGCAATACGGTTTTGGCGTGGCCGCACTTGCCGCAGCCGGGGGAGGAAAATACTTCGACTTTGATGGTCATGGCTTCGGTTTTTCACCCGCTGAATTCAGGATAGGCACAGCGTAAACTCTGGAGCCGGCTCCAGGTCAAGAAAATCCTTGGCTTTAAGCCGTACTGGAGTACAGCTAGCAGCGGGCATTGAAATTTATTGCCGCGTCGCCATATTGGGTTGGGGCCCTGCGCCGCCGGGGCAGCATGGGGTTTAAGGTATAATGCTTTTTTCTAATATTTATTTTGGTATTTGGAGTAATCATGCCGATTTACGAATATCGCTGTGATGCATGCGGGTTTCAAAAAGATTATTTGATGAAAATGAGCGACGCACCGCTCACCATCTGCCCGCAATGCAGCAAGGAAACCTTTTCGAAAATGCTGTCCGCCGCCGGATTCCAATTGAAAGGCAGCGGCTGGTACGCGACCGATTTCAAGGGCGGCGCAAAGCCCAAGGAAGAGAAAAAAGAAGCCGCTGCGCCGGCTTGCGGCACCGGCGCCTGTCCGGCGTGCACGACAAGTTAAGCCCCTTAGCTAAATAAACCCCTAGCCAAATAAAAATGTAAGGTGGGTTAGCCCCACGGGCATAACCCACCCGGATCCCTTCTCCCGTGAAAAAATACTTCATTACCGGCCTGCTGATTTGGGTGCCTCTAGCGGCCACGATCTGGGTCCTCAATCTTTTGGTCGGCACGCTAGATCAATCCTTGCTGCTGCTGCCTGCGGCCTATCGTCCCGAGGCTTTGTTCGGGATGCGCATTCCTGGTCTAGGCGCGATCGCCACGCTACTCATCATTCTTTTCACCGGCATGCTCGCAGCCAATTACTTCGGCCGTCAGTTGCTTGCGCTGTGGGAGAGTGTTCTTGCGCGCATCCCCGTGGTGAAGTCGATCTACACCAGCATCAAACAAGTGAGCGATACGCTGTTTTCGGGTTCAGGCGATGCCTTCCGCAAAGTGCTGTTGGTGCGCTACCCGCATGGGGATGCGTGGTCGATTGCGTTCCAAACCAATATCCCCGAGGGCAATGTCGCCGAAAAGCTTGGCCCGGATTATGTCGCGGTATTCATTCCCACCACGCCAAGCCCGGTGAACGGGTTTTATTTCTTCGTGAAGAAGTCCGAAACCATCGAACTCAACATCGGCGTGGATCAGGCGCTGAAGTACATCGTCTCCATGGGCGTGGCCACCAAAGAGAAGCGCCCGCGCGGCCAATAGCCTGAGATTCCAGGCATTTCCGGGTATAATTCACGATTTTTCCGCGCCCGTTCGGGTGCGTGTTAAGGATTCCAGCAATGCGTAGCCACTACTGCGGGCAAGTAAACCGCGACCATCTATCGCAAACCGTCACGCTCTGCGGATGGGCGCATCGCCGCCGCGATCATGGCGGTGTGATTTTTATCGATCTACGCGACCGCGAAGGCTTGGTGCAAGTCGTGTGCGATCCGCAACACGCAGAAACCTTTGCCACAGCCGAAACCATCCGCAGCGAATTCGTGCTCAAAATCATCGGCCGCGTACGCGCCCGCCCCGAGGGCACCGAGAACACGAATCTGCCTACGGGCGCGATTGAAGTGATCGCGGATGAAATCGAAATACTCAACCCTTCGCTCACCCCACCATTCCAGCTCGACGATGAAAATCTGTCCGAGAATATTCGCCTCACTTACCGCTATCTCGATCTGCGCCGCCCGCCGATGCAAGCCAATATGCGCCTGCGCTACCAGGTGGCAAAGGCGATGCGTGACTTCCTCGACACGCATGGCTTCATGGAACTCGAAACGCCGATGCTCACCCGCTCCACGCCGGAAGGTGCGCGCGACTATCTAGTGCCGAGCCGCATTCACGCCGGCATGTTTTTCGCGCTGCCGCAATCGCCGCAGTTGTTTAAGCAGTTGTTGATGGTGGCGGGTTTCGACCGCTATTTCCAGATCACCAAGTGTTTCCGCGACGAAGATTTGCGCGCCGACCGCCAGCCCGAATTCACCCAGGTGGATATCGAGACTTCGTTCATGAGCGAAGCAGACATCACCGGCATGGTGGAAGCCATGATCCGCGATATGTTTAAACGCGTGCAAAGCATCGATCTGCCGGATCCTTTCCCGCGCATGACCTACGCTGAAGCCATGGCGCGCTTCGGCTCGGATAAGCCGGATATGCGCGTGAACCTCGAACTGACCGAACTCACCGATGTGATGCGCGAGGTGGAATTCAAAGTGTTCCGCGAAGCAGCGAATTTGAAAGACGGCCGCGTGGCCTGTCTGCGCGTGCCCCGTGGCGGCGAACTGTCGCGCAAAGACATCGACGACCTGACCGAATTCGCCAAAATCTATGGCGCCAAGGGCCTGGCTTACATCAAGGTGAACGAATTGGCGAAGGGCATGGAAGGTCTGCAATCGCCCATCGTGAAATTCTTGCCGGAAGCGGCGGTGAAAGAAACGCTGAGCCGTGCTGGCTGCCAAGACGGCGACATCGTGTTCTTCGGCGCCGACCGCGCCAAAATTGTGAACGACACCCTGGGCGCACTCCGCGTCAAAATCGGCCATGAGCGCGGTTTCGCGGTGAAGGAATGGAAACCGCTATGGGTGGTGGATTTCCCCATGTTCGAATACGACGACCAAGCCGATCGCTGGGTCGCGCTGCACCACCCCTTCACCGCGCCCATGCTCGGCCACGAAGACCTGCTTGCATCCAATCCGGGCAAAGCCTTGTCGCGCGCCTACGACTTGGTGCTGAACGGTTGGGAAGTGGGCGGCGGCTCGGTGCGTATCCACCAAGAAGCGGTGCAATCGAAAGTATTCCGCGCGCTCAAAATCAGCGCCGAAGAAGCGCAAGAAAAATTCGGCTTCCTGCTCGATGCCTTGCAATATGGCGCACCACCGCATGGCGGCTTGGCCTTCGGCCTGGATCGCCTGGTGGCGCTGATGGCGGGTGCGGAATCGATCCGCGACGTGATCGCCTTCCCCAAGACGCAACGCGCCAACGATTTGATGACCCAAGCGCCGAATACCGTGTCTGAAGCGCAGTTGAAAGAACTACATATTCGCTTACGGCAGGTTGAGGCGAAAACAAGTTCATAAAGATCGATTGCGCCAAGCCTCATGACCACCCCCGACAAAATTCCTATCTCGGTGCTGGTCGTAATCCACACCACCGACCTGCAAGTGCTCCTGCTGGAGCGCGCCGATCATCCCGGCTATTGGCAATCGGTGACCGGCAGCCAAAACCCCGGCGAGACCCTGCTCGATACGGCGACCCGGGAAGTGGCGGAGGAAACGGGGCTCGATGCCCGCCAATTTGAACTGACTGACTGGAACCAGCAGAACGTGTATGAGATTTACCCCGAGTGGCGGCACCGCTACGCGCCCGGCGTCGTGCATAACACCGAGCATGTGTGGGGCCTCAAGCTGCCTGCGCCCATGCCAATAAAACTGGCGGAACAGGAACATTTAAGCTTCGCCTGGCATCCCTACCGAGAAGCGGCGCAGCGCTGCTTCTCGCCCAGCAATGCGGAAGCGATTTTGTTGCTGCCGCAACGGCTTGCATCAAGCGTTTGATTCTTAGCATAAAGCTGACGCCCTATAGCCCCAAAGGTAGACCAGAGGCCGCAGTCCTACTCAGGGAACATCCAGATAATGAAAAACGCTATACTTTTCGACATGTCTGACACATTGCATATCGCGACCTACAACATCCATAAAGGCTTCTCGCAGTTCAATCAGCGCATGATGATGCACGAATTGAAGGATCAGCTGCATACAATGAACCCGGATGTGGTGTTCCTGCAAGAGGTGCTCGGCGAGCATCGCGGCCACGCCGACCGCCATCACAACTGGCCCGAGTTGTCGCAGTACGAATTCCTCGCCGATCAATTGTGGAAGGATTTCGCCTACGGCAAGAACGCCGTCTATCCGGACGGCCACCACGGCAATGTGATTTTGTCGCGCTACCCCATTCTGGAATGGGAAAACATTGATATCTCCACCCATGCCATGGAAAGCCGCGGCCTGCTGCACTGCGTGATCGACGTGCCGAATTGGCATGAAAAATTGCATTGCGTGAATGTGCATCTTGGCTTGGGCGGCCGTGGCCGCATGAAACAACTGCAAGCGATCCGCGACCGCATTCAAGCGATGGTGCCCGCGCATGCGCCGCTCTTGATCGCGGGCGATTTCAACGATTGGCGCATCAAGGCCGGCGAATTTTTGGCGCGTTCGCTACAGGTGCATGAAGTATTCGAGCATCTGCATGGCAAGTCAGCTAAAAGCTATCCCGCCGCGATGCCCTTGCTACGACTCGACCGCATTTACTTCCGCGGGCTAAAAGTAAAATCGGCGCGCGTGTATCACGGCCGCCCTTGGTCGCGCATCTCGGACCACGCCGCCTTGTCCGCGACCGTCTCACAGGCATGATCCCTTTTATCGACGGCAATCAACTCACCCTCCTTCAAAACGGCGCTGAATTCTTTCCTGCGCTCGAAGCCGCGATCGATCGCGCATCCAGCCACGTCTATCTTGAATCGTACATTTACGCTGACGATGCGACTGGGCGGCGTATCGCCGCCGCGCTGATGCGCGCAGCACAACGGGGTGTCGAAACGCATTTAATCATCGATGGCTTCGGCGCGCAGGACTATCCCGCAAGCGCGCTCCAGGCCTTGCGCGCAGCCGGCGTGGATGCGTTGATTTACCGCCCGCAAATTTCCCCTTGGCGTTTCCGCCGCCAGCGCTTGCGGCGACTGCATCGTAAGCTCGCGGTCATCGACCAAACCGTCGCTTTCGTCGGCGGCATTAATATCGTGAACGATGCGGTCTCCCCGGACACGCCCCCTCAATTTGATTTTACTGTGGCGGTAGAAGGACCGCTGGTCGCACCGATCCTGCAGGAGATGCGCAAGCTGCACGCGCATATGCTGCGCATTCGATTGCGCCTGCCCGACACGTCGGCTGCGCCACCCGCGCCACCCCCGGCGGGCAAGGTGCATGCGGCATTCATCCAGCGCACCAATCTTAAACATCGGCGCGATATTGAGCGCGCCTATTTGCGCGCCATCGGCCGCGCGCGGCATGAAATCATCTTGGCTAATTCCTATTTCCTGCCAGGTCGCCGTTTTCGCACGGCATTAATGCAGGCCGCCGCGCGCGGTGTGAAAGTGGTGCTGTTATTGCAAGGTCGCATCGAATTTCGCTTCGTGCACTATGCTACCCGCGCCCTATACGATGAACTGCTGGCGGCCGGTATCGAAATCCATGAATACCAGCCCAGCATCCTGCACGCCAAAGTCGCGGTCATCGACCAAGTTTGGGCCACCGTCGGCTCCTCTAATATCGACCCGACGAGCTTGCATCTCTCACGCGAGGCGAATGTCGTGGCGTTTGACCGTGCTTTCGCCACCACCCTGCACGCGAGTTTGGAAGCCGCCATCCAAACATCGTCACGACGCATGCACCCGACGGATCTTGCGCGCAGAACCTGGTGGGAGCGCCTGTTATCGCGCTGGGCGTATAGCGGCGTACGCTTGCTGGCGGAACTCGTGGGGTATGGCGTGGAAATGAAGTAAGCGCGGTAAATCGCTTTTCTTACGATTATCCGCCATCGCGCGGCTGGCGCGCGAAGACCAAAATAATCAGGAAATGAAAAAGTCCCATGACGGCGCCGATCCATCCTGCTACCAGCCACCAGCTATCCGGGCCAAAGATATGCTCGATGCCAGGGCGCCAAAAATAACCCGCACCCAACGCACCAACCAACCAAATCAGGAGCACGATGGTCGCGCGTATTATGGTTGTTGAAGACATTGTTGTTCTCCCTATTACTTATCGTTATGTTTCGGCATTCTATTGGCTTGGGCGCTTAGTTGCCAGGTCGTCGCGCTCAACAATACGGGATATTGCCGCTTTCACCCCGACTACAATTGGTTCAGATAATCGCGATAGTTCTGCTTCATTCGCGCTTTCACCTTTCGCCACGGATCACGCCAGGGCAATTTTTCCCGCATGAGCGCAACACACAATTTACGTTGCCCTTCCACATCATCCAAATGCACGAACTCCGGCGCGGGGCCAAGCGGGCCGCGGCAATCCGGCCCGCCTTCCAATCCTTGGTTGTGATAATTACCCAACGGCACCGCCAAGGCGATGGTGGGTAAGCCATACGCCATCGCCGCCGACCCCTCGCAGCTGCCGCCATCCATGATGCGGCGCTGATGCTGCTGCGGCAGCACCTGCTCCGCCAATTCGGTGAGCACCTGTAAATAGTCGGCGTGAAACGGTGTGCGCCGATCACCCAGCCGCACAATCGGCCCCTGGCCGACGACTGCGCCCGGCAGCGTGCGTGAAGCTTCCAAGCTCACGCACACCAGTGGCCGTCGCGCGGCTTGCAGCCAACCCAATTCGAAATGCCCGACCGCACCAACCAAGCCCACCTCCTCGGCGCGCGTGAGCAAGCCGATGAAGGGTGGGCGTTTCTTCTGGCCCCGCTTAGCGAATACTTCGAGTGCGGTGGCAACAATGCAATACACGCCGATGAGATCGTCCGCGGCCTGGGTATAAAGCTTCGCGCCGCTTTTCCAGACTGGCTTACGAAATTTGAAACCACCGAATAGCGATGCAGCCCCTGGCCGGCGTGGCGCGATCTGCGTCGTCTTGATATGCACCTCCGCCGTGCCGATCGCATAGCCTTTAGGATGCAAGGTCACATTGCGCAATCCGCCCTCGCCCGCCCAGCCCGCTTGGTTCGACAACCAGACTCGGCTGCCGCGCAATAACTTGGTCGGCGACCCGCCATGCCAGCGAATGCGCAGCACATTCGGTTGTACCCATCGCACACCATGAAAGCCGGGGTGATCCATATGCGCAATGAATACGCGCACCGGCTCTTCGCTCTGCTCGCGTAATAGGCGCTGATAATCGGTTTGTGATTTCGCGCCGACCACGATATTGCCGATGGGGTCGGTAAAATAGGGGATGGCATGCTGATCCAGCATCTCAGTCACCCACTTGATCACGTAGATCTCGCGAAACGGGGCCGTGGGTTGGGACAAGAGCGCGGTCAAGAATGCTTCGTGGCGTTGGTGCATCGCGGCTTCCTAGGCTGCTACCCGGCTATCGTTACTAGCGGTTGTTTTTTGATTTTACGTCCGTAAAGATGATCTGATCGACACCTTGAAAGGTGTTGATCCGGTCGAGCAACCGGATAGTGCGTGTCTCTTCCCCCACGACCATGGCGTATGTGCGGTGGAGTTGGTAACTCCCTGAGGCCAGTAATAGCGACTCCCCATCTTGATAGGGGGGCTCTTTATGCATGTAGAGGGCTGGGGTGTGATGGTAGGTCTGGGTATCGGCGGCGGTCTCCCAGACACTCATCTCCTTATCAATCGGGCGCAGCATCGCGGCATGCGGCTGGTTCGATAAAATTTGGATACCGGTCTGCGTATTCTCCACCGACTCGCTTGCCACGCGGCGAATAACGCCGATTTGCCAAGGGGCGGTGTCAGGCTGAATCCCGATGACAGTGTTACTTTGTAACCAGTCTTCTTTCAGGCTGGATATGGTCACGCCATACCCCATCTGGCTGATATTTTCGACTACCCAACTTTCAGTTTCATCTTCGTCATTATTGAGGGCGAGCGCGGATGTCGGCGTAAGTGCTTGCATGGCTTGCATATGCCGTATCTTGTCCCGCGTCTTTTCGGTGATGAAGCCGTATATCTTCATATCCACTTGTTCTTGATACGCAATATTTTCGTTTCGTGCGGCAGGCTGTTTGGGCGCAAGCGTAGGCGCCGGCAAAACGGGCTGGGCGAGTTGTTCGTAGAGCAAGTTGAAACTGTGTACCACGCTGATTCGGAAGAACACTTGTGTGCGCTTAGCATGGCGCTTATCGAAATGTTGGCGCTGATTCAGCACATCCATCTTGCACCAGCACTGGGATAAGTGAGCCATGACCTCCAGCAAATCTTCACGTTTGTAGCTTGAAAAATCGATCGCGCCGAGCGTGGTGGGCACTCCTCCACTTTCCAATTGCTTGAGGCCGACGACCAACTCTCGGACAGCCTCGCCGGAGCCAAAGCAACGAGACATGAAATGATGCTCGGACACCTTGGTGAGGCGAACGGGAATGCCGGGTTTAGAAAAATCCACATGGAAAACCGTGCTGCCGTTGGGTATCTGCTCCCAGCTGAAAGTCCCCGCCAAGTTATGCGTCAGCAAGTGCGCCAAATCGATCTGTGTCTTGGTCAGATGTTCCGGCGCGGCCACGGACATCATGAGCATTTTCAGCATTTCCTGCGCAATGGTGGTTTGCGCCTGGGCCGTGCTGTTGAGGGTGATCGGCAGGTGCAACAAGGCACGTTCCTCCGCCAATTGGATCACGGTAAATATCCGCTCCCAAAGCGCGAGGGGAATCGGACGGTAACGTAAATGCAGCCAATGCGCTTGGAGATCAAGTCGACGCAGGGCGCGCATGATCACGATCGCGAGATCCCGGTCACTTTGCTCGCCCTTTTGTGGCAAATTCGCGATGCAGCGCAGATGAGCGTTCACCGTGGCTTCCAGAAAATCAAAGCTCGCATTCCAAATGCGCTCTTCGGTGGTTTTGTGCATGCGGGAAGCATCGGTATATTGACGACGCAAGGCGCGCTCGTATTTCTGCGCAGATTGGTCAATGCGCGCTAAGCGTTTCACACGCTCTTTTAGTTGAATCCCCTCTGCATTGGATAAGGCCAGCAGCCAATGTGTGAGCTCTTCCAGCGCTACTGCCGGATTATCGGCAGGGAGCTCCTCAATAATTTGCGTGACACCCGACTCCCGGGCCAAGGGATGGTTGTTCTTTTTGTAAAGATTACTAATGAAATCAAGCATATTTTTAACTTATCACGCAGCTTTGCAACACCAAGAGCGGTGTGCCCCGGTTATCTTGATAGAGGAGATAGGCAAGATGTGTGCCGGGCCTACATAGGGCGCAGAAAGCTCGGGGAATTACGCCAAATTTCAATCATGGGCATACGGTGCGCGTGACATGTCTTTTGTAGCGCCGGCTTCCAGCCGGCATGCCGGCAAGATGCCGGCGCTACGCTGAGACCTACGTGGGCCGTGAGGTGGGAGTAAGGCTTCAACCCTTCGCGATACAGACGCGAAGAAAGGCGAATGACCGAGTGGTTTAAAACAACTGTATGAGTATAAATGAAGCTAACAAGCCGGCCATCTACCCTCTCAACGCCGCGCGCCGCCTAAAATCGACCCCAGCACACCGCGAATAATCCGTCGCCCCACCTCGCTACCGATGGCGCGCGCAGCACTTTTGGCGAGCGCTTCGCCCACGCCCTGACGTTTGCTGCTTCCTCCACCGAGCACACCGCGCCCAGGACGTCGCCCCAACCACCGCCGCTGTCCTGCGCCGGGACTTGCTTGGCCTCGGTTTCGGCTTGCTGTGCCGCGCGCGCTTTGAGAATCTCATAGGCGGATTCGCGATCCACGGCTTTTTCATAGATGCCGGCGACGAGTGAGCTTTGGATGATTTGGCGGCGGGTCGCTTCGTCGATTGGCCCGATCTGGCCGTGCGGTGGCATGATCAACGTGCGCTCGGTGATGGTGGGCCGGCCTTTTTCGTCCAGGGTGGAGACCAGCGCCTCGCCCACGCCCAGCTCGGTAGTGGCTTGTTCAGCGCTGAATTTAGGATTCTCGCGCATGGTCGTGGCGGCGGCCTTAACCGCCTTTTGGTCGCGCGGGGTGAAGGCGCGCAGGGCATGTTGCACGCGGTTGCCGAGCTGGCCCAGCACGCGGTCTGGGATATCGAGCGGGTTTTGCGTCACAAAATATACGCCCACGCCTTTAGAGCGCACTAAGCGCACAACTTGCTCGATCTTCTCCAACAGCACATCCGGCGCATCGTTGAACAAGAGATGCGCTTCATCGAAAAAGAATACGAGCTTGGGTTTCTCCGGGTCGCCCACTTCCGGCAATTGCTCGAACAATTCCGACAGTAGCCACAGGAGGAAGGTGGCGTAAGCCTTGGGCGATTGCATGAGCTTGTCCGCGGCAAGGATATTGACCACGCCCTGCCCCTGCGCATCAGTCTGCATCAGATCTTGGATATTGAGCGCCGGCTCGCCGAAGAAGCGATCGCCGTTTTGGGTTTCAATCTGCATGAGACCGCGTTGGATGGCGCCGATGGAAGCGGCGGAGATATTGCCGTATTCGGTGGTGAATTGTTTCGCGTTGTCGCCCACGTTTTGCAGCATGGCGCGCAGATCTTTCAGGTCGAGCAGCAGCAGGCCGTTATCGTCGGCGATCTTGAATACCAGGTTGAGCACGCCTTCTTGGGTCTCGTTCAGGTTGAGCATGCGCCCCATCAATAGCGGGCCCATCTCGGATACGGTGCTGCGTACCGGATGCCCCAGCTCGCCGAATACATCCCAGAAGGTGACCGGGCAGCCAGCGAACGCATGATCCTGCACGCCCATTTTGGCTAGCCGCTCTTCGATCTTCGGGTTCAGCTTACCGGGCTGGCTGATGCCGGAGAGATCACCCTTCACATCCGACATGAAGACCGGCACGCCTTGACGGCTGAAGTTCTCTGCCAGCACTTGCAGCGTGACGGTCTTGCCAGTACCCGTGGCGCCGGTAATCACGCCGTGACGATTGGCCATTTTGGGCAGCAGGAAAACGTCGATCTCGGACTTTGCGATCAGCATTGGCTCGGCCATGGCTCTCTTCTCCGTCTTTGGTTTATTAAGCATGCCGCAAATGGTAACATTGCATTGTTTTTTCAAGGAAGTTTCGAGCTATGGCCGGCCATTCCAAATGGGCAAATATTCAGCACCGCAAAGGGCGCCAAGACGCCAAGCGCGGCAAGGTTTTCACCCGCCTGATTAAAGAAATCACCGTGGCTGCCCGCATGGGCGGCGGCAACCCGAATGACAACCCGCGCCTGCGCCTCGCCATCGACAAAGGCAAAGCCGAAAACATGCCGGGCGACAACATTGATCGCGCGATCAAGCGCGGCACCGGCGAACTGGAAGGCGTGACCTATGAGGAAGCACGCTATGAAGGTTATGGCGTCGGCGGCGCGACGGTGATGGTGGATTGCCTCACCGACAACAAAGTGCGCACGGTGGCCGATGTGCGCCACGCCTTTTCCAAACATGGCGGCAATATGGGCACCGACGGCTGTGTCGCGTATCAGTTCAAGCACTGCGGGCAATTGGTGTTCGCGCCCGGCACCTCGGAAGATAAAGTGATGGAAGCCGCCATCGACGCCGGTGCGGAAGACGTGATCAGCAATGACGATGGCAGTATTGAAGTTATCACCGCTCCCCACGATTTTCCAGTAGTGAAGGATGCATTGGAAAAAGCCGGGCTCAAAGCCGAGATCGCGGAAGTGATCTACAAGCCCACGATGGAAACCGAGCTCACAGGGGATGACGCGGTGAAAATGCAAAAATTATTGGATGCGCTGGAGAGCTTGGACGACGTGCAAGAAGTGTTTACGTCCGCCGTCCTGGAAGATTAAAGAAAACCACCCCCTCGCCCCCTTG
>JADMJT010000075.1:0-10177 GCA_018781585.1 Burkholderiales bacterium | reverse complement strand
GTGTTTACGTCCGCCGTCCTGGAAGATTAAAGAAAACCACCCCCTCGCCCCCTTGGGGGAGAGGGATGGGGAGAGGGGGTAAAGAACGCTTCACCCTCTCCCTAGCCCTCTCCCTCAAGGGAGAGGGAAAAAACACTTGAGGGCTTTCCCATCCGCATTCTCGGCATTGATCCCGGCTTACGCATCACAGGCTTCGGCTTGATCGACAAGACCGGTAAGCACCTCGCCTATGTCACTAGCGGCTGCATCCGCACCCCCGACGCCGCCCTGCCGGAGCGGCTCAAAACCATTCTCGACGGCCTCAGTGAAATCATTCAGCAACATCAACCCGAGCATGTCGCCGTCGAGCAGGTATTCGTCAACGTCAATCCCAAATCCACGCTGCTGCTGGGCCAAGCCCGCGGTGCGGCGATTTGCGCGGCGGTTGCCGCTAATCTGGTCGTCGCCGAATACACCGCGCTGCAAGTAAAACAAGCCGTGGTTGGCAATGGTCATGCGGATAAAACCCAGGTGCAAGAGATGGTGCGTCGCCTGCTGCAACTGGCCGGCACGCCCTCGCCCGATGCGGCCGATGCGCTGGCCTGTGCGATTTGCCACGCGCATGGCGGGCTGGGCTTGGGGCAACTCTCAACCGCGGGCTATCGCGTACGCAATGGCCGCTTAATTGGTGGAACAACATGATCGGACGTATTACGGGCACCCTCGCCGAGAAACAACCGCCGCATGTGCTGGTGGATGTGGGCGGTATTGGCTACGAGATAGATGTACCGATGAGCACCTTTTACAACCTCCCTGCGACCGGTGAACGCATCACGCTCTATACGCATTTAACCATTCGCGAAGATGCACATTTGCTCTATGGCTTCGGCACGGAAGCCGAGCGCCAAGCGTTTCGCCAGTTGCTCAAAGTCAGCGGCATCGGCGCTAAAACTGCACTCTCGGTGCTCTCCGGCATGAGCGTGACCGACCTTGCCAATGCCATCGCCGCCCAAGAAACGGGACGCATCACCAAAGTGCCCGGTATCGGCAAAAAAACGGCGGAGCGTTTGCTGTTGGAATTGCGCGACAAATTTTCGGCGGCGGTCGCCACCATTGCCACCACGGGCGCCACCCCCTCCAGCGAGGCCGACATTCTCAATGCGCTCAACGCGCTTGGGTATAATGACAAGGAAGCCCTATGGGCCGTGAAGCAATTGCCGGCGGATGCCAGTGTGTCTGACGGCATTCGCCAAGCTTTAAAAGCTTTATCGAAATCGTGAGAAGCCACATCTTCCCTTATACCTCACAACACAAACCATGATCGAAACCGATCGCCTCATCGCTCCCACCAATCTCTCCCCGCAGGAAGAAGCGGTCGAACGCGCCTTGCGCCCGAAGCTGCTGGACGAATATGTGGGCCAGCAGAAGATTCGCGAGCAACTCACCATCTTTATCCAGGCGGCGCGCCAGCGCAAAGAGGCGCTAGACCATGTGCTGCTGTTCGGCCCGCCGGGCTTAGGCAAAACCACCCTGGCGCATATCATCTCGCGCGAGATGGGGGTGAATCTGCGCCTGACCTCCGGCCCGGTGCTAGAGCGCGCGGGCGATCTGGCCGCACTACTCACCAACCTCGAACCGAACGATGTGTTGTTTATTGATGAGATTCATCGCTTATCACCGGTAGTGGAAGAAATCCTCTATCCCGCGCTGGAGGATTATCAGATCGACATCATGATCGGCGAAGGCCCGGCCGCGCGCTCGGTCAAGCTCGATCTGCCCCCATTTACCTTGGTCGGCGCCACCACCCGCGCCGGCATGTTGACCAATCCGCTACGCGACCGTTTCGGCATCGTGGCGCGGCTGGAATTTTATTCGCCCGCCGAATTGCAGCGCATCGTGACGCGCTCGTCAGGCTTACTCAATGTGCAGATTACCGACGAAGGCGCGTTTGAAATCGCGCGCCGTTCGCGCGGCACGCCGCGTATCGCGAACCGGTTATTGCGGCGGGTGCGCGACTTCGCCGAGGTGAAAGCCGACGGCCACGTTACACCGGCCGTGGCCGATGCGGCGCTGTCGATGCTGGATGTGGATAAAAGCGGCTTCGACATCATGGATCGCAAGCTGCTCGAAGCCGTGCTCAGCAAATTCGGCGGCGGCCCGGTCGGGTTGGACAACCTGGCCGCTGCGATTGGCGAAGAGCGCGACACCATCGAGGATGTGCTGGAGCCCTTCCTGATCCAGCAAGGCTATCTGATGCGCACGCCGCGCGGCCGCATCGCCACGCCCTTGGCGTACGAGCATTTCGGGATCAAAGCGCCTGTGGCGGGTGTAAGCCGAGAACTGTGGGATAGCGCACAGTGAACTTGGGGCTGGCACCCGATACTTTCTCCTTTCCCGTCCGGGTGTATTACGAAGACACCGATTCGGGCGGGGTCGTTTACTATGCAAACTACTTAAAGTTTCTGGAGCGTGCCCGTACCGAATGGCTACGCGCAGCCGGTTTTGAGCAACCGGAACTCTTGCGTGACCATAATGTCATCTTTGTAGTGCGCTCTGTAGCGATAGAATATTTGCGACCCGCGCAATTCAACGATGAACTGACGGTCACCGTGCGCATGGAAAAACTCGGGCGCAGCACGATTGAAGTATTTCAGACGGTTGAACGCGATGCGAAACTGGTCGAAGCAACGGTCAAAATCGTTTGTGTAGACGGTGCAAGCTTCAAGCCCGTCAGCATTCCAGCCCCAATTAAACAACAACTCGAAAGCTTGGCCCCCGCATGAAAATCGAAGCGACGCCCGACTTTTCCTTCCTGACCATGCTCGCGAATGCGAGCTTCATCGTGCAACTGGTGATGCTGTTGCTGTTGGTTGCCTCCTTCATGTCCTGGCTATTTATTTTTCAGAAGATGTTCGCACTGCGCGTTGCGATCAAGCAGGCGGACGAATTCGAGAAAGAATTCTGGGGCGGCGCCGACCTCAATCATATTTTTCAAAACCTGACCTCGGGGCGCTTGACCCCGCGCGGCATGGAAAAGATTTTCGAAGCCGGCTTTCGCGAATACGCCAAGCTCAAAAAACAATCCGGCCTGGATATCAGCAGCGTCATGGATGGTACGCGGCGCGCCATGCGCGCCGCCTATCAGCGCGAGGTGGATGCCTTGGAGCGCAAGCTCGCCTTTCTCGCCACCGTCGGCTCGGTCAGCCCGTATGTCGGTTTATTCGGCACGGTGTGGGGCATCATGAATTCGTTCCGCGGCCTGGCCAATGTCGGGCAAGCCACGCTGGCGCATGTCGCCCCCGGCATCGCGGAAGCTTTGATCGCCACCGCCATGGGCCTGTTCGCCGCGATTCCCGCCGTGATCGCCTATAACCGTTACACCCACGACATCGACCGGCTGGCGATCCGCTATGAGAGCTTTATGGAAGAGTTCTCGAATATTTTGCAGCGGCAAGCGCGATAACATGAAACTCGCAAAGCGAGCCTGCGTCCCTCTCTCCCGCTTGCGGGACTGCGGAAGGGTCGCTGCGCAGCAGCGGGGTACCCACCGGCGTACCCCTAGCGGGTGTAGAGCTAGGAGAGAGGGTTCAACCTAAATGCCAAGACAACGCCGCCTCATGAACCAGATCAACGTCGTGCCCTTTATCGACGTGATGCTGGTATTGCTCATCGTGTTCATGGTGGCGGCGCCGCTGATTAATCCGGGGCAGATCGAGTTGCCGCAAGTGGGGCAGCAACTCAAGGCACCGGTCGCGCCTTTGGAAGTGATTCTCCACGCGGATAAAAAATTATTTTTGCGTGATCGCGAGCGATCTTCGACTGAAACCGAAGTGGATCGTGCCAGCCTGATAGAAGCCATCAAAGCAAAACAGGCCAAGAATCCCGAACAAGCCGTGGTCATCGCCGCCGATAAAGCCGTGCGTTACGAAGAAGTACTGAAGGTGATGGATATCTTGAGCCAGAATCAAGTCAAGAAGGTGGGCCTGCTCGCCAAGCCCAATGCGAGTTGATCGCGCCCGCAGCCGATCACTATCGTTTTCAATCGGGTGCGCTGGCCCTGCTGGTGCATGCGGCCTTTTTCGCGCTGTTGATTTTTGGCATTACTTGGCAGGCGAAAGAACCCGCAGGGGTGGTGGTCGATTTGTGGTCGAACTTGCCCACGCCCGAGGCAAAACCAGCCATCAAGCCGGTCGAGCCACCACCGCCTGCGCCGGAACCAATTAAAAAAGTTGCGCCCAAGCCGGCACCGCCGGCGCCGGTTAAAACTCCGGATATCGCGCTGAAGGAAAAGCGCGTGCAAGAAGAAAAGCGCAAACAGGAACAGATGAAACAAGAGCAACTGAAGAAAGAACAATTGAAGCAAGAACAGACACGCTTGGCAGAACAAGCTCGGCAGCAGCAAGCGCAAGCCGATCTGGCCCGGCGTGCGCAAGCGCAGCAAAGTGCAGCACAGCAATCGATCGTGAATGACTATACCGGACGCATCCAAAGTAAAATTCAGAGCAAACTCAACAAAGCGCTGTGCGGCGACGGCAAGCCGCAGCTCGAATTCGACATTGCGCTGCTGCCCACCGGCCAATTGCGCGGCAATCCGATTTTGCGCAAGGGCAGCGGTCTTGCCGCATGCGACAAAGCCGTAGAAAATGCGATATTGCAATCCGATCCGCTGCCGGTACCGCCGCAACCCGAAGCATTTAGTTTCTTTCGGGAACTGCATCTGAAATTTAGACCTAACGAGTAAATCATGACACGTACTCGCTTGAACAAATTAATGTGCTTAGCAGCCTTGGCGCTGAGTTGCGCGGCTTTCAACGCCCGCGCCGCGCTGACGATTGAGATCACCGGCGGCGCGACGTTGCAAATCCCCGTCGCCATCGCGCCGTTTACCGGCGAAGAATCCTACCCGGACAAGCTGAGCCAGATCGTCGCCGCAGATTTGGCGCGCAGCGGCCTCTTCAAGCTGATCGACACTGCAGGCATGCCCGTGCCGCGCGGCCCGCAAGAGGTGCGCGTCGCCGATTGGAAAGCGAAAGGCACGGTGGCGCTGGCCATCGCCAACATCGTGGCGCAGCCCGGCGGCAAATTGGATGTGCAGTTCCGTCTGATCGATACCTTGCGTCAGGATCAAGTCGTGCAGCTCGCCGGTTACAGCTTGCCGACCAGCCCTGCGCAATTGCGCCTCACCGCGCATCAAATCGCGGACATTATTTTCGAAAAACTCACCGGCGATCCGGGCGCATTTTCTACGCGCATTGCCTACATCACCAAGCGCGGCCCCGTGTTTGACCTGCAAGTGGCGGATTCGGACGGCTACAACGCGCAAACCGTATTCAGTTCGCGCGAACCGATCATCTCTCCTGTCTGGTCGCCGGATGGCGCGCGGCTGGCCTATGTGGCCTTCGATCAAAAGAAACCGATTGTCTATGTGCAAAATCTCGCCACTGGACAGCGCCAGATTGCCGCCAACTTGAAAGGCAACAACAGTGCGCCCGCCTGGTCGCCGGACGGGCGCCAAATCGCGGTGGTGCTCACGCGCGATGGACACTCGCAGATTTATACGACCAACACGGATGGATCAGGGCTTAAACGCCTCAGCAACAGCGCGGGGATCGACACCGAACCGAATTGGTCGCCCGATGGAAAATATTTATTGTTCACCTCGGATCGCGGCGGCAGCCCGCAAATTTATCGGATGCCGTCCTACGGCGGCGAGCCGGTGCGCCTCACCTTTGAGGGCAGCTATAATGTCTCGCCACGCTACAGCCCGGATGGAAAATCATTCGCCTTCATTCAACGCGAAGGAAGCCAATTCCGTGTTGCGGTGCAGGACATCGTTTCCGGCCAAGTACAAGTGCTGACCAACAATGCGCAAGATGAATCGCCGAGCTGGGCGCCCAACGGCAAAATGATTCTGTACGCCACCACCGTTTTGGGCCGCGGTGTACTTTCAGCCGTGTCCAGCGACGGGCGCGTGAAACAAAAACTCTCGACCCAATCCGGCGATGTGCGCGAGCCGGCATGGGGGCCGTTAATCAAACCCAAGCCATAAATTTGACATTGCACTATTTTAAAAAGGAGCAACCGCATGAAACGTGTTTACCTCTCTCTGATTGTCGTCAGCCTGCTTTCTGCCTGTGCGAGCGAGCCGCAAAAAACCCAAACCCCCGTGCAAGTTGAAGACCGCACGCAAGCACCAAAGACCACTACACAATCCGCGGACACCCGGCCACTAACACCCCCGGTGCAAAGCGTCAGCCCGTTGAAAGACCCGAACAATGTTCTCTCCAAACGCAGCGTGTTTTACGACTATGACAGCTACGACGTTAAGCCAGAATACAAGTCGATGATCGAGGCGCATGGCCAATATCTTGCCAGCAATCCTAAAGCCAAAGTTTTCTTACAAGGCAACGCCGACGAACGCGGCAGCCGCGAATACAACATCTCGCTGGGCACCAAGCGCGCCGAGAGCGTACGCAAAATGCTCTCCGTGCTCGGCGCAAAAGAAGAGCAAATGGAATCGGTAAGCTTCGGCGAAGAGAAACCGCGTGCCGAGTGCCCGGAAGAATCGTGCTGGTCGCAAAATCGCCGCACCGACATCGTGTACCAGGGTGAGTAATATGCGCCGCGCTGGGCTAGGGCTGATCTTGCTCGCCGCGAGCCATACGGCGGCGGCAGGCCTGTTCTCGGACGATGAGGCACACAAGCGAATCGAGGCGCTGCAGCAAGAGAATCAGCAATTGCAGCAGAAGCTGAAAGCCATGGACGAGCGCGTGACCAAACTCGATGCGACCCTGCGCTCGCAAGGTCTGCTTGATCTGCTGCAAAGTGTGGAGGCCATGAAGAACGACATGGCCAAGCTGCGCGGCCAAATCGAGGTCAATACCTACAACATCGACACCACGCAAAAGCGCCAGAAAGATTTGTATGTCGATCTCGACAATCGGCTGCGCAAGCTAGAGCGTGTGGATGGCCCCGCACTCAGTGCGACACCCACACCCGGCGCCACCACCGCGCCAGCCACGCCAGCGGCGGCGTCCGATCCAGCAGCCGAGAATCGCACTTACGAATCGGCTTTCAATTTATTTAAGATCGGCAACTACCAAGCCGCGATCGCAGGTTTTCAAAATTTCCTGAAGACCTATCCTGCCAGCCCGCTGGCCGCCAACGCGCAATATTGGATCGGCAATTCCCATTCCGCGCTGAAGGACTACAAGACCGCCATTGCTCAGCAGCAGAAACTGATCCACACCTACCCGAGCAGCCCCAAAGTGCCGGATGCGCTGCTCAATATCGCCAGCAGCCAAGCGGAGTTGGGGGATAAGGACAGCGCAAGAAAGTCATTGGAAGAAATCGTCGCCAAGCACCCGCTGAGCCCAGCGGCGGATACGGCAAAGAAGCGCTTAGCCAACTTGAAGTAGTAGCGGGCGAGGCATGCCTCGCCCCTACTGTAGCGCCGGCATCCTTGCCGGCAAATCGGTAGCAAGCATGACCACCGCCTACCTCACCCACCCCGACTGCCTGCGCCATGACATGGGCGCTTACCATCCCGAGCAGCCGGCGCGGCTTACTGCAATAGAAGCCGCGCTGCATGCGGCGGGGCTGTTTCAAAACCTGCATCGCCTCGAAGCACCCCCTGCTACGCGCGAGCAGTTGCTGCGCGCACACGATGCGGCCTATCTGGATGAAATCGAACGTAACGCACCCCAAAACGGGCTGGCTTTCCTCGATCCCGATACCGCCATGAACCCCTATTCGCTGTCCGCCGCGCTGCATGCGGCGGGCGCGTTGACGCAGGCGGTGGATTGCGTGATGAGTGGCGAAGTAGCCAATGCCTTCTGCGCCGTGCGCCCGCCCGGCCATCATGCTTTGCGCAAGCGCGCCATGGGGTTTTGCATTTTCAACAACGTAGCGATCGGCGCCCTGCATGCGCTGGAGGCATACGGCTTGCAGCGCGTCGCCATTGTCGATTTCGATGTGCATCACGGCAACGGCACCGAAGACATCTTTCACGATGATCCGCGCGTGATGCTGTGTTCGAGCTTTCAACACCCTTACTATCCGTTTCGCGGCGCAGATTCTGGCAACGAACACATCATCCCCATGCCGCTTGCAGCGGGATCAGGCGGAAAAGAATTTCGCGGCGCGTGGTTAGCACAAGGACTGCCCGCGCTGGCGCGCTTCCAGCCGCAAATGATTTTCTTCTCCGCCGGTTTCGACGCGCACCGCGACGACCCGCTGGCAGGGCTTATGCTTCTAGAAGCAGATTTCGCCTGGATCACTGAACAAGTGATGCATATTGCAGACCAATGCGCAAACGCTCGGGTGATATCCACACTAGAGGGCGGCTACGACCTCGAGGCGCTTGGGCAAAGCGCGGTGGCGCATATTCAGGCACTGAGTCAGGTGCGCTAGTCTTAAGGTGGCCCCGACCAGGGTGTGCCCGGGCTGTGGGTGTGGCAGTTAGTATCCCCTCCCGATGCGTTCCAACATTGCCAACCTGTACCACACACCCCGCAATCGGATTGTCTGACACAGGGTTGAATGCCGCCCCCTCCGCCCGTGTTATGCGGGTCTTTGCACAACGCCAGCGCCGCTTTTTCTGCTGGTTTAAACCAATCACAGCTCGCTAAACTCAGTGACAAAGCCACGGCGATAGAGACTTGGACTAAAAACGATTTGATATTCATGCCGCCCTCCTTTCGCGCTATTGAATCTTCCAGAATAGGAAAACAGCGCAGAAAATCAACCAGAGATTGGCTTAAAAACCCCCAAGGGGAGGTGAAAGCAGATTGGCGCGCACAAGGCCAGAGCGGGGGTTCGACAAGCAACCATAGGAACGCTAAACCCAATCCAATTGAAACAAATCCGCGTGGCTCAACATTGGGGTTCCTTAACTTCGACACAGTGCTTGAACGCTTCGGCTTTGATCCCGCCAGTGGCATTCCTATAAGGGGCGAAGCAGGCTTCGCTCTCCCTGTATTTTCTCTTTTCCGCCTCGCAACTACTTCCCTTGTCCTGGCTGCCGCTGCTCACTGGCAGAGCGGGGGACTTCGAATGCGGCTTATTGGACTTTGCTTGACGCCTTACCTTCGATTTTGCTGGCGCTGCGCTGTCTTTGGCCAAGCTCGCTGCGGCTTTCTGAGATTTAGCGTCTATAGGTTCAGCGCCCTTTTCTTCGAAGTGCGTTGCGCTCCGCTTGTATTGCTCAGGAACAGACTCGCCGTAATGGATTCGTCCTTTTTCATCAACCCATTTGAACATATCGGCACTGTGTGTTCCAAAGGACATCGAGCCAAAAACAAGTAAAAAGACAACGCTATAAACCATAATCTGTCCTTTCCCAATAGACGCGCGGCGCATATCCAGGCACTAGTAAGGCGGGCTCAGTTCATGGCTCCGGCGTGCCGGTGTCCTGAAATCCACGCTTTAACTCCGCCCTTGCTGCAGCGGCAAGCGCTTCATACTTGGCTCGGAATTCATCAAGGTCATTCACCTCAAGTTCTTCCAGATCGAGCAGCGCGTTATGTGCGCCTTTGGTTGCGCGGATCAGTTCATCGAGTTTCAACTGGATCGCCTCAGTGTCTCGATTCTGTGTGTTCTGAATCAGAAAAACCATCAAGAACGTGATGATCGTGGTGCCGGTGTTGATGACCAATTGCCAAGTGTCGCTGAAGCCGAATATTGGCCCGGTGACGATCCATACCGCTATGATGCCAACGGCCAGGGTAAAAACGCTTGGTCGACCGCAGAAATGCGCCACCACCTTCGCAAACCGGGAGTAGAAGATACCGTTGTGCATGCCAAACCTTTCTTGGGAAAAGATCTCGTTAGTTGGGAATGCTAGTTTAAAACCGCTCCTGCGGCATCAGATAACGCCATTGCCCGGGTGGTAATTTGGCCATCGACACGCGCCCGAGCCGGATTCGTTTCATACCCAACACTTGTAGCCCGACCTTCTCACACATATGCGCGATCTGCCCGGCTTGCACCCCCTTGAGCGCAAAGCGCAGCCGGGTTTCGTTTTGCCAACTGACCTTGATCGGGGGCAGCGCCCGGCCATTAAATGTGATCCCGTGATTGAGGCGCTTAAGCCCATCGGGAGCGATGTCACCCGCGACTTCCACCACATATTCTTGCTCGATCTTGGCGGCATCGTCGATCAGCTTGCGCGCCACGCGCCAATCTTGGGTAAACACCA
>JADMJT010000104.1 GCA_018781585.1 Burkholderiales bacterium | reverse complement strand
GATCTGTTGCTGGCTGGTAAAAACACACAGGATAAACGCACCGCCATTGCCTACTACAACTTGGCGCGGGCGTACGTCGCATTGGAAAATATCGAACCCGCAATGACGCACTATGAAGCCGCGATCCGGATTCGTCCGCGCTTTCCCGAGGCGCTCAATAATTTGGGCATGTTGCGCAACGATCTGGGCCAGTTCGAGCAAGCGATTGAGCATTTCAAAATTGTGATCGGGGCCGAGCCCTTGTTCGCCTCCGCGCACTATGGCTTAGGCGTGGCCTATCAAAACCTGGGCGACAACACCACGGCGGCGATCTGCTACCAAAAAGCCATTACCTTGAAGCCGGATTTCTTCGCTTCGTGGGTCAATCTGGGTTTGATCTGCTATCAAATCGGCAGCTCGGAAGTAGCAGTGCATTGCTACAACGAAGCCATCGGCCTCTCCCCCGGCAATGCCGAACTTTACTTTCAACTCGGTCTCGCCTATATGGCGCTGACACGCTTTGCCGACGCCGCACGTGCCTTTACCAAGGCCTTAGAATTCGAGCCCTGGTACAAAGAAGCGAAAGATGCGCTGGAAGAAGCAATGTTCTACGCACTGGCCGCTCCAGCAGCGGAAGATCAGAAAACCGCATAGAAAACGCCCCGGACTGAGCCGGGGCGGGTATCGATTTATTTCTTCTTCTTACAGCCCATTAAGCCATCTTTTTCAAAGTAAGCCATTCCTTTTCCGCAATCCATTTTGACCGTCGGCTTCATGGGTGCGCAGGTAAATCCCTTCGATGGGTCTTTCTGGCCGGCGATCATATTCCAGCCATCGGGGCATGCGGCCGCCATGGGCATCGGCGCTGCCGCTGCACTGCTCGTTGCCGCGGATTTACCAGCCGCCGCCACCGTGACCATGGTCGATGCATTGCCTTCACAGCCGAAGGTGAGCTTGCCGACCTTGCGCCCCAGTGCCTCGACTTTATAGGTGCCGGGTTTGCTGAAGGTCTTGGTTATCGTGAGAGGCAATTGTCCGCCTCTGTCGCTCAGCACAAATTCTTCGCGCGGCATATCGGGGTTGCCAAATTCCATGCGGATGCCGCAGTTCGGCGATTCCAAGGTGCCGTTGACGGTGATTTTGACTTCCTCGCCCACTTTGGGGTTGGCGGGGCTGATGGTGACGCCAGTCAAGGTGGTGGCAGCCAGTGCCGCATGTATCGGTAGTAGTGCGGCAAGGGCAAACATCAGGCTTGTACGCTTCATGGTCTTCTCCTTGGGGGTGGGGTGACAAGTATAGCGCGGGGGATAATGACAATGTCAGCGTCGTTTCAGCGTGAGATATCCCGTAACTTCTTCACGATCATGGTAGAGCTGCTTAAATTGGAGCTGGTATTTTTTGCCATGCAGCCCGGCCTCAACCAGCTCGCGGCAGCGGCTCAATTCCTCTAGACGTTTTTTCATCGGCAGCTTCAAATTGAATATCGCGTGCTGACACTTGCCCTCATATATCCAGCGCGTGACCAACTGCGCGATACGCGCCGGTTTCTCCACCATATCGCACACCAGCCATTCCACTGAGCGCTTCGGCCAATAATGAAAGCCATCCGCGCGCACATGCTCGACTAAGTTGGAATCCAGTAGCTTGGGGTCGATCGCCGCATTATCCACGGCGGCGACATTCACGCCGCGCTGCACCAATTGCCAGGTCCAGCCACCAGGCGCGGCACCCAGGTCCACTGCGCTTATTCCGGGGTGCAGCAATTCTTGTTCTTCTTCCTCACTTAAAAACGCCATGAACGCTTCGGCCAGTTTGAGCGTGGAACGGCTCGGCGCATCCCGTGCAAGCTTCAAGCGCGGAATGCCCATCGGCCACGGCGACGCATTGTTCGGGTAAGACACCCCGAGATACACCGCGCTGGAACTCAGCCAAAACAAATGCAAGCGCGGCTTGTGCGCCTGTTCATCGAGCAAACCTGCTTGTTTCAAGCCGTACGTCAAAGGCGGCGCGAACTTGCGGCAGAACGTGGACATCTCCTTGGCGTCATTGGTGTCGGCGGTTTCCAGCCACACAGCGGAGAATAAATCGCCCAAATCACGAATTGCCGCAATCAGCGGCGTCACCCGATCCGTTGCGGGCAGTTGATCGACTAGCCGCACATTGAAGATAAGTTGGCGCGCGAATACCAGATCCTCGAAGTGCAGGAATTTAACCAGCTGCTTCGCCAAGTCGGCATCGTGCGGCGTGAATAAGACATAGCCGGAATCAGGCTTGGCCTTGGCAAAACCCGAGACGCCAAGCTCGGTGCAGCGGTTCACCGTATCGGCCGCACATTCGCCTTCAAAACCGGCGCGGCAATACATAAGCAGGGAGGATGTCATGGAAAGGGCGGGGGTATTAGAAGCACCGCATCATACTCCGTACCGCGGAGGGTAGGCTGCACGCTGGTGAAAGCGTTTTGCATCAAACATACGGATTAAATCACCGCACTAACCAACTGCGCCGCCGGCACGCCATTTTGCAGCAAAGCCGTATGCATCTTGTTAACGAAGGAGCTTGGCCCCGCCACATACACATCGAATTGCGACAGATTGGGATGATCCGCCGTCACTCGCGCCAACACCCGATCCAGATTGGGCTCTTGCAAAGAATCGGCATTCAATTCGTGATAATAAAAATTGTCCAGTGCATCGCCCCAAGCGCGGCACCAATTGGATAGATAGTGACCACCCTGCACCGTGGCCAGCCAATATAAATGCAGCGATTCCGCTCGTTCCAGCGACATCGCGTGTTCGATCAAGCTCTTGATCGGCGCGAAGCCGCTATTACAGGCTAGCAACAGCAAAGGGCGCGTCGATTCCGGTTTCAACACGAATTCGCCGACCGGGCCATAGACATTGATCGTATCGCCACTACGCACGCTATTGAATACCCGCGCTGCGAAGGGATTGCCTGGAATGTTGCGGACATTGAATTGCAAGTTGCGGTCATCACAAGGGCAACTGGCAATCGCATAATCACTTGCGTCGTCGCCAATACTCAGCGCCACACTTTGCCCGGCCATGAAGCGTAGGCGGTTGGTGCGCGGCGTTTGCAGATGTAAGAGCATGACCTTGTCAGTGAGCAGTTTGACTTCCTTGACCCGTGCGTCGATCTCTTGCAACTGGATCTCGTTTACGCCAGTCGCCTCAGTCGCTTCGATCACTAGATCGCTCGCAGCGGTATGCGAACACAATAGTACGTAACCTTGATTCTTTTCTGCTTCGGATACCACATAGTCTTGATGGCGGATTTTTTCCACTTGGCCCGACACGACACGCGCTTTGCACAAGCCGCAGTTACCGCTGCTACAGCCGTAATTCATCGCCAGGCCTGCACGCAAACCTGCCTCCAATAGGCTATCCGCACCGTTGACCAAAAACGTATGGTGGCTTGGATGCAGCAAGACGTTGTAAGTCATCAGGTCGGAGCTCGGTCACTCAGGGGGTGGGGTTAGACAGCGCATCGTACGCGATTTCGCGTACTTCCGGATCAGGGTGGTCGAGACAGCCACGCAATAATTTTTGCGCTTCTGCATCGCCGATCAGACTCAAAAAATGCGCGGCATCGGCACGGTTGCGCGGTTCCGGGTTGTGCAGCATGTCGGCCAGTTTGGGCGCCATCGGCGCCGCGCTCGCGCTGCCCTGAAATTCCTCCAGCACCGCGCCGATGCCGAGCCGGATCGCCATGCTTGCCTCGGGGTCGCGCATCAAATCGACCAAGGCCACCGAACGTTGCGGGTCTGTGCGAATCATGTCTTCGACCTTGCCGCGGCGGCCGGATTTCAACAGATCGTAAAAATAATCTTTCAGCGCGGAGTCTGATGCGGCTCGCACCGCCCATGTACGCAATTCGCCTAAGGACATCGCGCCTTCGAATTGCAGCTCACCGATGCGAAACCAAGGCACGCTTTTCAC
>JADMJT010000043.1 GCA_018781585.1 Burkholderiales bacterium | reverse complement strand
GTAGCGAATGATGGAGGTGGCGGCAGAGAATCTGCCGCAAATGAAAAACGGCCTAGCGAGAAAATCGCTAGGCCGTTTTGGTTTTTGGTAGGCCGTGCGGGATTCGAACCTGCGACCAACGGATTAAAAGTCCGCTGCTCTACCAGCTGAGCTAACGACCCAAAAAGAAAGGCGGGATTATCCGTTAATGATAGATTTGTGTCAATGAAAAGCCCCGCACGAGGCGGGGCAGAGAGCATCTATACCCTATGAATTAAGGCTTAAACCGCTTCCAGTTGACGTAGGCCAGCCGGCAATAGTTTGAGATCGACCAAGGCGGTAATGAGGGCCTTGAGAAAGCTTGCGTCGCTTTCGTACACCATTTTGTAGTACTGGATCTTCATGGTGATGGCACTTCCGAGCACGATGGCGACGAAGGTAACGATGGAACCTACGGCCAGGGTCGAGACGCCGGTGACTGCTTGGCCGATGGTGCAGCCCATGGAGAGTACGCCGCCGAAACCCATCAGGATCGCGCCGATAAAATGACTGACGAAATCTTTGAAGGAGGCGAACCATTCGATCTTGAAACTGCGTGTGATCAGCGACCACAAGAAAGAGCCGAAAATCACGCCAGCCAAGGCCATGACGCCGAAAGTGAGCAAGGATTTGTCAAAACCCTTGGCGACATAGCCTAATGTTTGCCCCATCGGGTTGATGAAGGTGAAGGACTGCGGTGCGAGCGGGCCAGCTTGTGCGGGTTTGACATCGGTGGGTTGGGCCAGCAAATCCCAATCTTCCACGAATTTTTGGATTTTCACGGTTTCGGTTTCGGCCTGCACCTGTATGTTGCTAGTGACATACCACGCGCCGAGGATCGCCAGGCCGACAATCAGACCGCCGAGGATATTGTCGAAGCTGCCGCGAAAATCGTTCGATTTAAATACATAGACCAGCAGTAACGCGCCGATGATTCCCCCCATGACAGCGCGGCCAGTCGCTGCTTTGTCCGCGCCGAAGAGCATGGCGCCAAGGTCTTGGTTGGTGGTAAGCGACGTGGACAGCGGCCGGATCCAATCGTAGAAAAATAAGGAGAACAGCGTTTTGTCCGAGCCGGGGAAGGGGTTGATCATGAAATAGGCGATGGCCGCGATGATCAACAACACCATGATCGATTTGATGTTACCGCCGCCGATACGGATCAAGGTCTTGTTGCCGCAGCCCGAGGCGAGTGTCATGCCGACGCCGAACAGCAAGCCGCCCAGCAGATTTTCTACCCATACCAGTTGATTCTGGCGGTAGGGCGGGAAGGTGGTCTGGGAGGGTGGATTGACTGACAGGTTGATGAATCCCGCGGCCTCTAGGGCCATGACACCGAGTATCCCAATAGCGATGGCGAACACCCAAGCGCGCATGCGCCCCGTGTCGCCGATATTGACCCAGTCGGACACCGCGCCCATGGTGCAGAACCCGGTTTTATTCACAACCGCGCCCATAATCAGCGCGATCACGAAAGTTGACCAGAGGAAGAACGACTGCGCGCTGGCAAAGTTTTCGAAAACCATGATGAGATCCTCTTTTTGGATTAAACGATTGCCGGGCGGGAAATAACCGGTGCAAAAGTGTAGAAAATTTGATCCGGTATTTTAGCGTTTTTCGCGCCCGGATGGCAAGTAGGATTTTATTTGTTTCTCAATAAAATTAGGTACTTAGTAGATTTGTACTAATCAAAAATAGGGGGTCGGGTCAGGGCAAGCCGCATCCGCAAACCCCTTTTTGCGCAAGCGGCAGGAATCGCACACGCCGCAGGCGCGGCCTTGCGCGTCGGCCTGATAGCACGAAATCGTGAGTGCGTAATCGACACCGAGTGGCAGGCCTTGGCGGATGATGTCGGCTTTGCTGAGTTGGATCAGCGGCGCGTGTAGGGTGAGGTGCTTGCCTTCCACGCCCGCTTTGGTGGCGAGGTTGGCTACGCATTCGAAGGCGGCGATATAGTCCGGCCGGCAATCCGGGTAGCCGGAATAATCCACCGCGTTGACGCCGATAAAAATATCGCGCGCGCCCAGCACTTCGCTCCAAGCGAGTGCTAAGGACAACATGATGGTATTGCGTGCGGGAACATAGGTGATGGGAATACCTGCTGCGGGGGTGGTGGGTATCGCAAGCGCGGTGTCGGTGAGGGCGGAGCCGCCAAAGGCCGCCAAGTCAATGTGCATGACGCGGTGTTCCGTGGCGCCAAGCGACTGCGCGACCTTGGCCGCCGCCGCAAGCTCCGCGCGATGGCGCTGGCCATAATCCAGACTGAGGCAATAGCAGGAAAAGCCCTTGCTGCGCGCAATCGCGAGCGTGGTGGCGGAATCCAGCCCGCCGGATAACAGCACCACCGCAGATGGATTTGCTTTGCTGTGCATGTTGCCCTAACTTTAAAAACCTGATTTACGATGAAACTCAGCTAGCTTTAAAAACTAGCTGGCTTGCCGGCAAGGATGCCGGCGCTACTCAAAAGCGCCACGCCTTTGCACTGGCCCCATACCCCGCTGCGTAAGCGCCGGCTTCCAGCCGGCGGCAGGATCGGCCAATCTGCTAGCGCCCAGGCGTCACGCCCCACAGGATTTTGTGCAGTTGAACTTGCAGGCGGACCGGCAATTGATCGCGCAAGATCCAATCCGCGAGTTGTCCCGGTTCGAGCTGGCCATGCACCGGTGAGAACAGCACCGGGCATTTTTCCGTCAGATGATGTTCAGCCAACACTTGTTTCGCCCACTGATAGTCAGTTGCATCGCACAGTACAAATTTCACCTCGTCGCCGGGGGAGAGTGCGGCGATATTCGCCCAGCGATTTTTTTCGACCTCGCCCGAACCGGGCGTTTTGACGTCCACGATGCGAGACACGCGGGCATCCACCGCGCTGATGTCGAGCGCGCCGCTGGTTTCCAGCGAGACCGAGTAGCCAGCGTCGCATAAAGCGGCAAGCAAATCCGTGCAGTTTTTTTGCGCCAGGGGTTCACCGCCGGTGACGCAGACATAGTGCGCATGTAAATCGGCGACTCGGTTCAGAATCGCATCCAAGGTCATGGTCTCACCACCGGTGAAGGCATATTCGGTATCGCAATAACCGCAGCGCAGGGGGCAGCCGGTGAGGCGAACGAACACGGTAGGCAGCCCCACGCGTGAAGATTCGCCTTGCAGCGATAGAAAGATTTCCGTGACGCGCAACGTCGCCGTCAGAATCGGACTAGACATTACTGACGAACAGCGCGGGGATGGAAGCCGTATTTCAAGGCATTCACCACCTCGGCGGCATCCTTCGCGATGATATTGTTGGGGCAGAAGAAATCGTCAAACAGCATGTGGTGTTGACGGTTCACATCCTTGTATTTGATGGCGTCCCACTTGGCGTATTTATTGCGCGACCAAGTGCCATCTTTACGGCCGAAAGCGTAAAGTTTTTTCTCGCGAGTGTTGCAGCGAATACCTTCGAAGCTGACATTTAACACCCCAGCCACGGATTTGATCATCAGGGTATAGCGCACGACCTCGTCTTCTCCCACGCTGACCGATTTGGGGTCAATAAAAAATTCGTTGTCTGAGGCGGAGGAGACGAAGAAAGGCAGCGCTTGTTCCAGCTTGGGATACGCGGGCAATTGCGCTTCAATTTCTTTCCAGGGTTTGTTGTCGGCGTCGAAGTCGTAATCGAAATCACCCCAGCCGGCAAAAGCTGGGGCGTGGATTAAACAAAGCAGGGCAAGGCGTGAGAGAAAGCGCTTCATAGCCTCGATAAGCGCTTATCGTTTTTGGACGAGTTGCAGGCCCTTTAACAGATTCAACGCTTGGTTGATCTGGTAGTCCTGTTTAATCACCGTTTCCGGGTCGGTCGGCTTGGCCGGCTTGTCTTGTACCTTGCCGGATTTGTCGTCCTTGGGCTTATCGTTCTTCGGTGCTTGCGGTTTGACGGGTGTGACGTCGGGCTTACTGTCTTTGTCCTTGTCATTGGTCAGGTGGCGGTCTAAATCCGCTTCGCGCACGGACATAGATTGCTTTTCGCCTTCGCTCAACGTGGCGTCTTCCACCACGATGTCGGGGGTAATCCCCTTGGCTTGGATCGAGTTGCCGCTGGGAGTGTAGTAGCGCGCGGTGGTGAGCTTAATCGCGGTGCCGTTGCCCAGCGGCAGAATGGTTTGCACCGATCCCTTGCCGAAGGTTTGTGTGCCCATGATGATGGCGCGCTTGTGATCCTGCAATGCGCCGGCCACGATCTCGGAAGCCGAGGCGGAGCCGCCATTGACCAGCACGATCATTGGCACGGTCTTGATCCATTCCGGCAAGCTTTTCAAATAGTCGGATTGGCTCGTGCGCAGGTAATTTTCTTTATTCGCGGTGAGGCGCATTTTCGCGTCCTCTGTGCGGCCATCGGTGTACACCACCAGCACATCCTTGGGCAGGAAAGCGGACGATATGGCAACCGCGCCATTCAGCAAGCCCCCCGGATCGTTGCGCAGATCGAGCACCAAACCTTTGAGTGCCGCTTTATTTTGTTTGCCGAGGGTGTCGATGGCCTTCACCAGATCCTCGCCGGTGTGGTCTTGGAATTGCGTGATGCGGATATAGCCATAGCCGGTTTCGAGCAGCTTATTTTTCACGCTCTTGACCTGAATTACAGCGCGGGTCAGGGTAACGATGATGGGTTTCGCTTCGCCCTTGCGCAGAATCGTCAGCGTGATCTTGGTATTGGGTTTGCCGCGCATGCGCTTAACGGCTTCGTTCAGCGAAAGTCCTTTTACCGGCGTGTCGTCGAGTTTGATGATCAGATCGCCGCTTTTCACCCCGGCCTGGTAGGCGGGGGTGTCTTCGATCGGGGAGACCACTTTAACGAAGCCATCTTCCATGCCGACTTCTATCCCTAAGCCGCCGAACTCACCTTGGGTCGAAACTTGCAAGTCTTTGAATGCGTCCTGGTCGAGATAGCTGGAGTGCGGATCGAGGCCATTCAACATGCCATTGATGGCTTCGTTGATGAGCTTCTTGTCTTCTACCGGTTCGACGTAATCGCTCTTAATTTTGCCGAATACTTCGGTAAAGGCGCGCAGTTCATCCACCGGCAAGGGTGAGGTGGCGTCTTTATTGGCCTCGGCGGAAAAATTCAGGGCAATCAACACGCCGACCATGGCGCCGATGAAGAGACTAAAAAAATGTAATTTACCGCGCATGGAATAAGCTCACTTTGTATTAAAAATTACCGCCGACCCACCCACTGTAAAGGGTCTATAGGACGGCTTTGGTAGCGAACTTCGAAGTATAAACCGGATTCTGGGTTGCCGCCGCTGTTCCCGACCGTGGCAATAACCTCCCCCGCCGCTACCTGCTCGCCTTCCTGCTTCAATACCGCCTCGTTATTGCCATATAGGCTCATATAGCCGTCGCCGTGGTCGATGATGAGCAGGTTGCCAAAGCCGCGTAGCCAATCCGCAAACACCACGCTCCCCGGCCCGAGGGCCTTGACTGCACTGCCCGTGTTGGCGCGGATGAATAAGCCCTTCCAAGCAGTGCCCGTATCTGCACGTGGACTCCCGAAACGATTGGCAAGTTCCCCTGCCACCGGTAATTTCATGCGTCCTTTGAGCTGATTGAAGTCGCCACTCGCTGGTTTTGCGCGCTCGCCCGCGCGGCGCGGCTTACTCTTGGCCTTGGCCGGTACGACCCGCGCCAAGCGTTCGACCAATCGGGTCAAACGCCGTTCGTCGCGCTCCAATTGAGTGACTTGCTTGCGCCGGGCGCCAATTTGTTTATCGAGCTTGGTGAGCACCACGCGGCGCGTATTCGCTTCTTTTAGCAGCGCGCGTTTTTCCGCTTGTTGTTGGGCTTGGATTTGCGTGAGCTCCAAGGTTTTCTCACGCACCACCGTTTCGGCCGCTTCCGCTTGTTTCAAATCGTGGCGTAGGCTGGTGATGAGCGTTGCGCGTGAGCGGGACAGGTAGCCGTAGTACGCCACTTGGCGCGAGATATCGTTAGGGTTTTGCAAGCTCAATGCCAAGCGCAGCGTGTCTTGGCTGCCGTTGACGTATTGCTGGTACAGCAATTTCGATAACACCGATTGCTGAGACTGAATATGCGCGCGCAGTTGATTCGACTCTTTTTGCGCTTCCGTCAGGGTGGCGTTGGCCGCTTGTTGGTCTTGTCCCAGCGCATGCAGGCTGCGGTTGATGTGGCTGATAGATTGTTCGGATTGCTTGAGTTGATCCAGCACATCGGCTTTGTTTTCTTCCGCGTTTTCGATTTCGCGTTTGAGACGGTCGATGCGCTCGCGCACCTCGCCCAGTTCTTTCTTGGGCGGCGGGCTTTTCGCGGCCTGCGCCGGGACGAGAAAAACGAGCGCCGTGACGGCGAAGAGGAGAGCCCGTAGCGCGCCGCGATTCACGTAATGTGAAACTCGCGCAGCGAGCCTAAGCCCCTCTCTCCCAGATAGGGGAGAGCGCTAGGAGAGAGGGCAACGGTCATGGCAAGTGTTGCCATGACCGTTAGGAATTAAACTCAATCAGCGGCCGGCCCATCATTTCCTGCGGCTGGGGCAGCCCCATGATTTTGAGCATGGTCGGGGAGACGTCTTCCAGCGCACCGGTATCGGCGAGGAGGGCGGGGCGCGCACCGGCGTAAATGAAGGGTACCAAACTCATGGTATGCGCGGTGTGCGCCTGGTGCGAACAATCATCCATCATGCGCTCGGCATTGCCGTGGTCGGCGGTGATGAGGACATCGCCCCCCGCTTCCAGCTGCGCTTTGACAATGCGGCCCAAGCAGGTGTCGATGGCTTCGATGGCTTGAATCGCCGCCGCCAGATTGCCGGTGTGGCCCACCATATCGGCGTTGGCGTAGTTGCAGATGATCGCATCGTATTTTTTGCTTTTGATCGCCGCTTCCAGCCGGTCGGTGACCTCGAAGGCGCTCATTTCCGGCTTCAAATCATAAGTGGCGACATCGGGCGAGGGCACCAGGATGCGGTCTTCGCCCGGATAAACTTTTTCTTGGCCGCCGTTGAAAAAGAAGGTGACATGCGCGTATTTTTCGGTCTCGGCAATGCGCAGTTGCTTCAAGCCCAGCTTCGCAATGTATTCACCGAAGCCATTGCGGATCTGCTCCGGCGGGAAGGCGACTTGGATGTGGAAGTCTTCGCTATAGCCGGTAAGCGTGACCACCATGCCGAGCTTGGGGCGATACTCGCGCGGGAAGCCGTCGAAGCCTTCTTCAAGGAAGGTGCGCGAGAGTTGGCGCGCACGGTCGGAGCGGAAATTCATGAACGCAACCACATCGCCGTCATTCATGCGCACCGGCACAGCGCCTTCGGACACGATGGCCGTGGCTTTGACGAATTCATCTGATTCTCCCCGGTCGTAGGCCATTTGCAGGCCTTCCAGCGCGCTCTTTGCGCTGAACTCGGCCTTACCTTGGGTGAGCAGGTCGTAGGCGTCTTTCACGCGCTGCCAGCGCCGGTCGCGATCCATCGGATAGTAGCGGCCGATAATTGAGGCGATGCGCCCCACGCCCAATTCGCGCATTTTTTGGTCGAGCTTGAGTAGCGAGGGCTCCGCACTCTTAGGCGGTGTATCACGGCCATCCAAGAAGGCATGGACATAGATATTTTTAACACCGTGTTTGGCCGCCATTTCGATCATGGCGTGGAGGTGCAATTCGTGGCTATGCACGCCGCCATCGGATAACAGGCCCATGATATGCAGCGCGTGATCCCCTTTTGCAGTCTCCACCGCCTGGGTCAAGGCCGGGTTGGCAAAGAAGTGCCCGGTCTCAATCGCGCGGTTGATGCGCGTGAATTCTTGGTACACCACCCGGCCAGCACCGATATTCAAATGGCCTACTTCGGAATTACCCATCTGGCCTTTTGGAAGGCCGACTTCTGCTTCGGAGGCATGGATCAGCGTATGCGGAAAATCGCTCCAAAGCTTGTTCCAATTGGGTTTTTTGGCTTGGAAGATGGCGTTGTCGGCCCCATTGGCGCGGCAACCGAAGCCATCCAGGATAATCAGTAAAACCGGTGTGACATTCATATTACTTCTTGGATTTTCAAGGTGATGTGACAAAAGAGTTGCATTATTTTAGTATATTTTGATAATGATCGCATTAGGGGATAGTCCGTTACCTGGAAATTCCCCCAAATTGTGTCGGAGAGGAAGCGTTGGCGACCATGATTCTGGAACCAGTTGAACTGATCGATAAGGACGAACACATCGAGCAAGCCTCGCGCGCCATGAAAGCCATGTCGCACCCGCTGCGCCTCAAAATTCTATGCGTGCTGGGTGACAAGGAAGTTTCCGTGCAAGACATAGTTGACTCCGTCGGCACCTCGCAAAGCAATATTTCGCAGCACCTCGCCATTTTGCGCGACAAAGGCGTGCTGCGCACCCGCAAGGACGCCAACCGGGTATTTTACCGCGTCGGCGACACGCGCACCCTCAAGCTCATCAGCATGATGCGCGATGTATTTTGCGGCTTCGCAAAGTAATTATTTCCCAATAACGCGTATTGAATCGGGGCGTCGCTGCCGGCGAGCAGTTTTCCACGACCGTATTATCTTGACTTGCAGACTCTATATTAGCATAATCTAATAATATTCACGGGGGGCTGTCTGTGCTGCGTTCTTTGATTTTAATCGGTTTTTTTATCCCTAAGTTAGCACTCGCTGCGCTTCCGTTCCCAGTCGGTTTAGTCGAGTTCCGGGAAGTCGATCAGACCTATGCGGCCGAAGGCTTGGTCGAGGCGGTAAAGCAGGCGACCGTATCGGCGCAGATTGCTGGCCGTATTATCGAGTTGCGCTTCGATGTGGGCGATTACGTGCAAAAGGGCGCGGTCATCGCGCGCATCGACGAGAGCGTGGTCGGTCAGCAGTTGGCCGGAAGCCAAGCTCAAGTCGCGCAAGCCCGTGCCGTGTTGGATAACGCTCGCGCCTCGTATGAACGCTCCAGGCAATTATTCGAGCAGAAATTCATCAGCCAAGCGGCGCTGGATAAGGCCACAGCAGAATACAAAGCGGCGCAAGCGTCATCTTCTGCTTCCATCGCCGGCGCGGGCCAAGCAGCCGCCACGCGTCAATTCGCCACCATCGTCGCGCCGTTTAGCGGGGTGGTGGGCGCGCGCCATGTCGAGCTGGGCGAAATGGCGTTGCCGGGCAAAGCCTTACTCACTGGCTTTGATCCGAAAGATTTGCGAGTCGAGGTGTCGGTTCCGCAGTACAAATTACCCTTGGTGCGCGAACAGGCGCGGGCAAGTATTGAAATCCCTTCGCTGAATAAATGGGTGAAAGCGGCGAACGTGTCCATCCTGCCCGCCGCCGATGTGAAAACCCATGCCAGCCGCGTGCGCATCGATTTACCCGAAGACCTGCGTGACGTGTACCCCGGCATGTTTGCGCGCGCGCACTTCGCCGTGGGCCGCGCCAAGAAATTGCTGGTGCCGGCCCAAGCGGTGCTGCATCGGAGCGAATTGACGGCGGTGTATGTGGTCGATGCCAAAGAGAATGTACAACTGCGCCAAGTGCGCTTAGGCGAGCCTGCAGGGCAGGGCCAATACGAGGTGTTGGCGGGGCTCATGCCGAATGAAAAAGTCGCACTCGATCCGGTCAAAGCGGGCATCTACTTAAAATCGGGGAGCGGAAAGCAGTGAGCGGTAAGCGGTTTTTCCCGCTCACCGCTTCCCGCTAACGGCTTACTAAAATATGGGTATTTCCGGACGCATCGCTAAAGCCTTCCTCACCTCCCAACTCACGCCGCTCATCGCCTTGATGGCGGCGCTGATGGGCTTGTTCGCCATCCTGGTCACGCCGCGCGAAGAAGAGCCGCAGATCAACGTGACCATGGCGAATGTGTTTATTCCTTTCCCCGGCGCTTCCGCCAAGGATGTGGAGAGCCTGGTCGCCACGCCCGCCGAGCAGGTGTTATCGCAGATCGCTGGGATAGAACATGTCTATTCGGTGTCGCGCCCCGGCATGGCGGTGTTGACGGTGCAATACAAAGTGGGCGAGGAGCGGATCGGCGCGCTGGTGCGTTTATACGACACGATTCAATCGCACCGCGATTGGGTGTCGCCCAATCTCGGCGTGCAAGACCCGATCATTAAACCGGTAGGCATCGACGATGTGCCCATCGTGTCGCTCACCTTATGGACGACTGACACACAGCGCGGCGCATTCGATTTAGCCAAAGTGGCGCATGCGGCGGAGATTGAATTGAAGCGTATTCCGGGTGCGCGCGAAGTCACTACCCTCGGCAGCCCCGGCCACAGCGTGCGCGTCATCATGGATGCGGAACGCATGCAGGCCTACTCCATATCTGCGCAGGATATTCGTGATGCGCTCAAAGTCAGCAACGCTTCGCAGCCTTCTGGCACCTTGGTTTCCAACAATCAAGAAGTGCTGGTGCAGACGGGAACCTTTCTCTCCTCCGCCGCGGATGTGAAAAGCTTGGTGGTGGGGGTGTTTGAAAACAAGCCGATCTTCATGAGTGATGTCGCCACCATTGTGGACGGCCCGGATCAACCCAGCCGCTATGTGTGGATCGGCGCCGGCCCGGCCGGCAAAACCAAAGGCATCACCGAGCCGGGCGAACATCCGGCGGTGACCCTCTCCGTGTCGAAAAAGCCGGGTGAAAATGCGGTGCAAGTAGCGGAACGGGTCATTCAACGCGTGAACCAATTAAAAGGCACGGTGTTGCCCGAGGGCGTGAATGTCACCGTCACCCGTAACTACGGCGAAACCGCGAACGACAAAGCGATGAAGCTCATCAGCAAGCTCTTGTTTGCCACGGCATTCGTGGTGGCGCTGGTGTATTTTGCCTTGGGCAAGCGTGAGGCGGTGATCGTCGGCATCGCCGTGTTACTGACCTTGGCGGCGACCTTGTTCGCGTCTTGGGCCTGGGGGTTTACGCTCAACCGCGTGTCCTTGTTTGCGCTGATTTTCTCCATTGGGATTTTGGTGGACGATGCGATTGTGGTGGTGGAGAACATTCATCGCCGCCGTCTGCTGGAACCGAATAAACCCTTGCTTGAGGTGATCCCCGAAGCAGTAGACGAAGTCGGCGGGCCGACGATTCTCGCTACCTTCACCGTGATCGCGGCGCTGCTGCCCATGGCTTTCGTCTCCGGATTGATGGGGCCGTACATGAGCCCGATTCCCATCAATGCCAGCATCGGCATGTTAATCTCGCTCGCCATTGCTTTCGTCGTCACGCCGTGGCTGACGCTGAAATTATTGGGGCATCAGCACGCGGGCGGCGCTTCCAAGGTGGAACGCGATTTTTCGCTGTGGATCGAAGCCAAGCTCACACCCTTCCTCAATGGCGAGCAGGGCGCGCCCAAGCGCAAAAAACTGTTGTACTGGATTCTGGGGGCGATCGCGTTTGCGATATCGCTCGCGGTGTTCAAGGTGGTGATTCTCAAAATGCTGCCCTTCGATAATAAGTCGGAGTTTCAAGTGGTGGTGGACATGCCGGTGGGCACGCCGCTGGAACAGACCGCACGCGTCATGCATGAGATCGGCGCCTATCTCGCTACCTTGCCGGAGGTCAGCGATTATCAAGCTTATGCCGGCATCGCTTCACCCATTAACTTCAACGGTCTGGTACGCCAATACTATTTGCGGCGCGGCCCGGAAGTAGGCGATATCCAAGTCAATTTGGTGGACAAGCATCAGCGCGACCGGCAATCGCACGAGATCGCGCAAAGCGTGCACGAGCCCATCCAGCAAATCGCGAATCGCTTGGGCGCGAATGTCAAAATCGTCGAAGTACCGCCCGGTCCGCCGGTGCTTTCCCCGATCGCGGCTGAAATCTACGGCCCCGACTATAAGTCGCAGATTACGGTGGCGAAGCAGGTGCGTGCGGCATTCGCCAAGACAAAGGACATCACCGCCATCGACGACAGCGTGGAAGAAGACGCGCAGAAATTCATCCTGCGCGTGCTGCAAAGCAAGGCGGCGCTGAAAGGTGTGGCGCAGGAAGACATCGTGACTGTGATGAAAATGGGGCTTGCTGGCGAGGATGTCACACCGATTCATTCCGGCGATGCCAAATTCGAAATTCCGGTGCGCGTCACGCTCGCGCCGCAGCGGCAAAATAATTTAGATGAATTGTTGAAGCTCACCGTCCGCGCACGCGATGGCGCCTTGGTTCCGCTGTCCGAATTGGTTGAAGTGACGCCAACTGAACGTGAAAAGACGATCTATCACAAGGATCTGCTGCCGGTGGTGTACGTCGTGGGCGACATGAAGGGCAAAGTAGACAGTCCCCTGTATGGCATGTTCTCCATCAAATCCGCTTTGAGCGATCTCAAACTAGCCGAGGGCGGTACGCTCAGCCATTACTTCATTAAACAGCCGGGTGACCCGTATGCCGGTTTCGCGGTGAAATGGGACGGCGAGTGGCAGGTGACATACGAGACCTTCCGCGACATGGGTATCGCCTATGCGGTGGGTCTGGTGCTGATTTATTTGCTGGTGGTGGCGCAATTTCGCTCCTACTTGGTGCCGCTCATTATCATGGCGCCGATTCCGCTTACCTTAATTGGTGTGATGCCGGGGCATGCGCTGCTAGGCGCGCAATTCACCGCGACTTCGATGATCGGCATGATCGCGCTCGCCGGCATCATCGTGCGCAACTCCATCTTGCTAGTCGATTTTATCAACATGCAAGTGGCAGAAGGCATGGACTTGCAAAAAGCGGTGATGTTGGCTAGCACCACGCGCGCCAAGCCGATTATTTTGACCGGGCTGGCGGCCATGCTCGGTGCGTTCTTTATCCTGGATGACCCCATCTTTAACGGCCTGGCGATATCGCTGATTTTCGGCGTATTGGTGTCCACGCTGTTGACGCTGGTGGTGATCCCGGTGTTGTATTATGTGGCGCTGAATAAAAAGCCGTAGGGGCGAGGCATGCCTCGCCCGAAGAAGCGGCGCTTAGTAATCTTTTTCAACCAACGGAGAATAGGAAATGACTGTAAATTCATGGGTACGTGTCATCGCTGGTTTTTTCATCATGCTTTCCCTGACGCTGGCGCACATCAATGGCCAAGTGGATATGAGCCACGTGAGCTGGCTGTGGTTTACCGCGTTTGTCGGCGCGAATCTGTTTCAAAGCGGCTTCACCAAATTTTGTCCGCTGGATATTGTCTTGAAAAAAGTTGGCGTCAAAGAAAGCTGCGCTTAATCGTCTGTCTGAGCAGGGCGCCCCAACCATCGCGGGTGCCCTGCTTTTTCTCCCGTGCCCATTTCTCTTAAAAACTATTCTCCGTTACACGCGAGTCTGATTTTTCTCGCGTTGGCGTGGGTGCTGCCATTTTTGCAATGGCATCACAAGCTTCCCATTCCGAGCTTCTTTTCCGAGTGGCTGGCTTTCGGCCTCGGCCTGCTCGCGGCGCTGCCGCTGCTTTCCCGCCGTTATTGGGAGCCGATGCACATCCCCCGATCCATGCTGTTTCTGCTCGGCTTTATTGGTATTTTGATCGTGCAGGTGGTGCTGGAACGCGTCGCTTATCCGCAGCAAGCCTTCGTCGCCGCCATGTATATTTTGTGGGGTGCGCTCATGTTGTGGCTGGGCAACCAGCTCGGACGCGAGTTAGGGCTGTCGCGCATTGCCGGCGTGCTGGCGTGGGCGCTGCTGGTGGGTGCGGCGATCAGTGCAGCGTTGGGATTGATTCAACATTTTGGATTGCCGACCCCGCTGAATTCGATCATCAATAAAAAAATGGGCGGTGCAGTGATGGCCAACCTGGGTCAGCCTAATCACTTGTCGAATTATTTAGCACTGGGCTTGGCTTCAACTTTGTATCTTTGTACTGATGGTAAGCTCAATCGCTGGGTGGCGTTGGGGTTCGGCGCGCTGTTGTTGTTCGTGTTGGCGCTGACCGGCTCGCGTTCGAGTTGGCTTTACCTTGGCGCGTTTTCGATTTTGGCTTGGGTTTGGGGTAGGCGTTCCAGTGCGCCCGGACCAACCCTGCTCAAGGTTGCACTCGGCATGTTGCTGGCCTTTGCCTTGATGCAGTGGCTCGCGCATTTGCCCCAGATGCAGGGCGTAACCGGCACAATTACCTCGACCGAACGCTTGTTTGAACTGGCCAGTGGCGTGGATGTCCGGCTCGGCTTGTGGCGCGAAGCAGTACAGATAGGGCTGGCACATCCGCTTATCGGCGCGGGTTTCGGCCAATTCGCTTGGCAGCACTTCATGCTGGCTTCCGAATCGGCTATTACCCAAGCAGCGGCCACGCTGCTGCCTAGCCCATTGGCCGGTGCGATGTATAACCACAGCCATAATCTACTCACGCAGATCGGCGCGGAATTCGGTGGTGCGGGTTTGCTGCTGTTGTTGGTCGGCGCGGGTTATTGGCTCGCGGGGAAGCTGCGCCAACCTGCCACGATGGCCGGCTGGTGGGTGGCGGCGGTGCTGGCCGTACTCACGATTCACAGCTTGCTCGAATATCCTTTGTGGTACGCCCCTTTTCTGGGCATCGCGGCCATCTTGATCGGCGCGGCCGATACGCATACCCTACGCCTGCAATTGAGCGGGCTGATGCGCGCGGCGTTCGGTCTCATGCTCGTGCTAGGTTGGATCAGCTTGGTACGCATCGCGGATACCTATAGCCAGCTTGAGGGCTTATTCCGCGCGCACCAAGCGCCGCCGAGCGTGCAAGAGATTGAGCGGGTATTGCAGCATGTGCGACATGAATCCATGCTCACACCCTATAGCGACTTTGCCTATGCGGCTGCGCTCGCACCGAATCGCGCGCAGAGTGAGGATCTGCAGTTGTTGAATCGCTCGGTCATGCGCTTTGCGCCGACGCAAGAGGTGGTGTACCGGCAGGCCTTGTTGTTGGCCTTGCAGGGTAGTGCGGCTGACGCGCAGGTAATGTTGAAACGCGCGTTGGCGATGTACCCGGGCGCCGCAGAAAATTTCTTAACTGAAACCCGCCAGCTTGAACCCGAAGCGCGGCGCGACGTCGAATCATTATTGGACACCGTCCGAATTTTTTTACAGGAGCAAAAGAAGCATGCAATTTATCCAAAATAATCTATTAATTATCGGCTTGATTTTAGTGAGCGGCGCCATGCTGCTGTGGCCGACCATCGGGCGCATCTTCTTCGGTCGCAAGCAGGTGGATGTGCAGGAAGCGGTGCTGAAAATGAATCACGAAGACGCCGTCGTGCTTGACGTACGTGAAGAGAACGAAGTGGCGCTGGGGCGCATCCCGCACGCCAAGCATATCCCGCTGGGACAGCTTAAAAATCGTCTGAGCGAGTTGGAGAAATTCAAGGCGAAGCCGGTGATCGTGGCCTGCCGCAGCGGCCACCGTTCTTCGGGCGCCTGCGGCATCCTGACGCAAAATGGCTTTGCCGACGTATACAATCTCGCGGGCGGCATGAGCGCCTGGGAACAAGCCAACCTACCTGTGGAGAAATAGCATGGCCCAAATCACCATGTATTGCACCGGCGTATGCCCCTATTGCACGATGGCCGAGCGTTTGCTCAAGCGCAAAGGCGTAGAGATCATCGAAAAAATCCGCGTCGATCTAGACCCGCCTAAGATGGCCGAAATGATGGAAAAAACCGGCCGCCGCACCGTGCCGCAAATCTATATCGACGACTTCCACGTGGGGGGATTCGACGACCTGGCGGAGTTGGATCAAGATGGAAAGTTGGAGCCGCTGCTGGGGTGAATCAGGATTCGGGATTCAGGGGGGTGGGCTTGAAATTTTCACGAGCGTGACCATTTATCAGGCATGAACAACGCCGCTTTCCCCTGAATCCCGAATCCTAAAATGCATCTCGTCTGCCCCCATTGTTTCGCCGTCAATCGCGTGCCCGACGAAAAGCTGGCCGCGCAGCCCAAGTGCGGCAAATGCAATGCGCCAGTGTTGCCCGGGGTGCCTATCGACCTGACGCAGGCGCATTTCACCAAATTCCTGCAACACAATGAGCTGCCGGTGGTGGTGGATTTCTGGGCGCCGTGGTGCGGGCCGTGCAAGCAATTCGCACCCGTTTTCACCCAGACTGCGGGTGAATTCGCGACCCGCGTGCGCTTTGCCAAGGTCAATACCGAAACAGAGCAAATGCTTGCACAGCAATACCAGATCCGCAGCATCCCCACCTTGGCCTTGTTCCATCAAGGCGTTGAGGTCGATCGAGTCTCCGGCGCACTGAACGGGCCGCAATTGCAAGCCTGGATTTCCCGCCAGTAAGCACGGTTGTTTGTCATCTTAAGCGTGTAAAATAGCCATTTTTAATGCGGCTTCGTGCCGTGATGGCCCACGTTTAGGAGTGATTATGTCTGACCAGCCGCAACCGCAATTCGGCATCGAGAAGCTGTACGTCAAGGATGCCTCGCTCGAATGCCCGAATTCCCCTGAGATTTTTCTGGAGCGCGAAGCGCCGCAGATCGAGGTGAAAATTTTCAATGAAGGCAAAAAAATAGGCGATGCCTTGTACGAGGTGACGCTTACCGCGACAGTGACCGCTAAGCTCGGTGAGCGCACCGCCTATCTGGTGGAAGCGGCGCAAGCCGGGATTTTTCGCGTCGCCAATGTGCCGGACGAGACGATGGAATTGGTCATGCATATCACCTGCCCGAATATGCTTTTTCCTTATATCCGCGAAGTGATTTCCGATCTGGTGGGCCGCGCCGGATTCATGCCGATCTATTTGGCGCCGGTGAATTTTGAAGCGTTGTATCAGCAGCAACGTGCGCAGCAAGCTCAAGCCGCCCAGCCGGCAGGCGAGCAGGTAGCCGCGAGCTAATATGCGCTGGCTGATCGGTGCGCTGTGGTGTGTGGTGAGTGTGACCGCGCAAGCACTCGAATTTCGCTCTGTCGCCGCCGAGGCGGCGGTGTTGTACGACGCCCCCTCCGCGCAGGCGAAGAAGTTGTCTATTCTCTCCCGCCACTATCCAGTGGAAATCATCGTCGCTTTGGATACATGGGCAAAAGTGCGTGATGCAAGCGGCGCACTGGCATGGGTGGAGTCATCCAAACTGGCCACTAAGCGCACCGTATTAATCACCGCCGCCGTTGCCGAAATTCGCGGCCAGCCCGATGCCGCTGCACCGCTAATATTCAAGGCCGAGCGCGACGTGGCATTGGATCTGGTCGAAATCGCCGGCGGCGGATGGATCAAAGTCAAACATCGCGACGGGCAAAGCGGCTTCGTGCCGCTGAAAGAAGTGTGGGGCATTTGAAAATCACCATCCTCGGCGCGGGTGCGTGGGGCACCGCGCTGGCGATTAGTCTTTCTGCGCACCATTCCCTCACGTTGTGGGCGCGCGATCGTCGGCAAATCGATGCGATCACTGGTGCGCGCGAAAATACGCGCTATCTTCCAGGCTTTTCTCTGCGCGATTCGATTGCCTTAAGCGCCGACGTGACACAGGCGATCAATGGCGCCGAATTGATACTCGCTGTTGTGCCGACCAGCGGGTTTCGCGCACTAATGATCGCGCTGACCCAAGCGGGGAATACGGCACCCATCGTGTGGGCGTGCAAGGGTTTTGAGCCAAGCGGCGCCAAGTTGCTGCATCAAGTCGCGGCGGAGACACTGCACGCCGATGTGCCGCGCGGGGTGTTGTCCGGCCCCAGTTTCGCGCAGGAAGTGGCGCAGGGCTTACCGTGCGCGCTGACGCTGGCATCCAGCGATGCCGCGTTCGCTCAGGAGGTGGCCGCGCGGCTCAACAATCATCATCTGCGCGTCTATTCCAGCAGCGATGTAGTCGGGGTGGAATTGGGCGGCGCAGTGAAAAATGTGATGGCCATCGCCGCCGGCATCTCCGACGGCATGGGCTTTGGCCTCAATGCGCGCGCCGCGTTGATTACGCGCGGTTTGGCCGAGATCACCCGCTTGGGCCTCGCCTTGGGCGGCCGGCCGGAAACCTTCATGGGCCTGGCCGGCGTGGGCGATCTGATCCTGACTTGCACCGGCGATCTGTCCCGCAACCGCAGCGTGGGCTTGCAGCTCGCGCAGGGTCAAGCGTTGCAGGCGATTCTCGAACAACTCGGGCACACCGCCGAAGGCGTGCACACCTGTGCCGAGGTGCTACGCATGGCGGAGCAGGTGAAGGTGGAAATGCCGATCACCCGCGAAGTGTATCGCGTGATGTTCGAGGGATTATCGCCACGCCAAGCCTTGGAAGACCTGTTGGCGCGCGAGCCAAAACCGGAGTAACGTTAATAGGCTGCTTTGGAGCGAGGGACGCCATGAATAAATACGAATTCAATATCCGTACCCGCAACGGCCAGCGGGTGGACAAAATCACGATCCAAGCCGTGGATCGCGCCACGGCGGAACAGCGTCTGCGTCAAATGTATATGAACTGCGAAATACTGGATTGTGCCGAGCGACCGGTCGAGACCCGCCAGGAAAATCTCGACGTGGAAGGCATGATTAATTTGATTACGAAATAACGCTAGCCTGCTTGATATACCAAGCGGGGACCGCGCGAGTAGTCGGTTCTTTTGTTGCGTGGCAGGGCTATCTCCGTGCCGGAAAAGAAACCGCTGCCGACTAATTCTTCCAACAATGCTTCGTAATCCTGTGCGCCCCGGCTGTTCGGCGCATGTTCAAAAATGGTTTTATTCAAAGCCGGGCTCTCGGCCACGCTGACATTCTCCGCGATGGTGGTGGTGCATAAATCGTCCCCGAATTTCTCCTGCGCCTGCGCCAAGATTTGGCGCGTCATTTTGCGCCGCTTGTCGAAGCGGGTCAGCAGATAGCGGCGCGGCAGGCGCTTTTTCATTACCTGTTCCAAGGCCTTCAAGGTTTTTTCCACTTGCGCCGCGCCATTCAAAGCCAGGAAATCGGTGGAAATTGGAATCAGCACCAGATCGCAGGCGAATAAGGCATTGAGCGACAACACCCCCAACATCGGGCAACAGTCGATCACAATCGGTGCGCTGTTTTGCCGCATGGTCTCCGCACCGAGCCCCGTCGCTAACCGTGTCACCACGTTATAGCTCTTACCAAAGAGCGTATCCGTTTTCGCCAGATCGAGATGCGAGGGAATGATGTGCCCGATATTGCCAGCAGGCCGGATTAGCTCGCTGAGCGGGCGCGTCTTGAGATAGAAGCTGAAAATGCTTTCCTCGCTCGAATCGACAGCGCTGCCGGTGATAAGCGTGAGATGGGCTTGCGGATCCAGGTCAATTAACAGGGGCGGACAGCCGGCGAGCGCGAGCGCGGCTCCCAGATTCAAGCTTGTCGTGGTTTTGCCCACCCCACCCTTTTGATTGAACACGGTAATGACAGCCATATCGCTCGCCTCCCTATGAGTGAGGCAAGCATAGCGTCATTATTACAAATCTGCAATAAATCAAACTATTTGGAATGGAAAGTTAATGTGTTAGAGTAATTAAAGTAATTAACTATAAAAACGATATCTTTACTGGTCAGCAGCCATTGCCTAGATTTAATTATTAAGTTGTCATGTTTTAGGCAGCGTGTCGTAATAATTCATAAAATCGGATCAACCTGGATGGGGAACGGCAAAGATCAAGGGTACCTAGCGGATATCGCCATGGCGTTGCACGAGGCCATGCCGGATACGCTGCTTGCGATCGGGCCGCAAGCAGCGGAGGTGTTTGCTGACTATTGCCACGTAAAGCCCGGTTGTGCTTTAACTCAACTGGCCACAGGCGATTGGCTTGAGCAAGTGAGCACGGCCGGCCGCTTTGATTTTATTTTCATCGCTGGGGTGCTGGAATATTTGCCTAAGCGCGATGCCGGTATCCTGCTGGCCAGTCTGCGCGATGTTCACGCTATGCAATTGTATGCCTTGGTGCCAATCGGTAAGGCATGGCTCAATCACGCAAGCTTTTGGGAATACAACGAACTGATCGGCTTTGGCATGGAGCGAGTGAATATCTATGCCAAAAACGGCCTGCCGCTTGCGTTGCTCAAATTCGATTTACGCACCTACAAGACCACACCGGAGTGGTTCAATAGCAAATATTGGGCACGTCCTGAGTTATGGGATAAGTATTGAAGGTACGAGCGGCGCAACAGCTTATTAGATGCGTAATTTTGACGAGCTAGTTGCGCGAATCGAGCCGCTGCGGCACCTGCTCCGCAGCGCGAATGAAAGCGTCAAGCGATTTTTCCGGCACCATGCGAAACTGAGCTGGCTTAAGCTCCGGCGGATAAGGCAGGGTGTCGTTGAAATCCAACTCCTGCACATAAGTGGTGAAGCCGGAAAGCGCCACCACCCCCGCCGCGATCATGCCGGAAAATACGCCGATACGCTTGGGCGAAAGCAGGGTCGCAAAGCGCAAATGCCCGTACAGCACCAGGGCTACAATTAACCCAAATAGGATGTGGAACAAAATTTCAGCGCTGAGTTGCGCTGAAAATCCGAATGCGTAGTATTCCGCAAACGTATCCGCGACAAAAAAACTGATGACGGCCAAACAAGCAATCACCGCATGCGAGACGTAAGCGGTGTGGTGCGCGAAAACCCGGCTTAAAATCGCCCACAGACCGGCCCAGATCGGCACTAGGATGGCGACTTCGAGTGACTCCAACAGCAGTTTGCTGAGTTTTATTTGCTGCGCCGAGATTTGGTAAGCATGGAGTCCGAGTATCCCCAGCAGCAGCAAGCCCAACGCCGTGAGCATTAACCCGCTGCTAAAAAACTGGGTCAGGCGGCTATGGGTGAGCGTATCGATGCGCGTTGGCGCCACCGGAAATTCCGGCCGGCGTAATCGCACCAGCGTCTGGCCGAGCCGAAGCAGTGTTTCTGCGCCGAGCGCAAGGTTGTGGACGGGCTGCATCGTCGGCAACTGGTAAGTGCCGTTTTCCGTATCGAGATCTTTGATCATCGGTTGGCCGGTTTCATCCAACACGATTTGTGCGTGGTGCGCGGAGACAAATTCGTCGCCCAGAATCACATCGCTGTCGTAGCCCCGCCCGATCACAGCGGGAAAGCGCGTAAGCCGCATGCGCTCATGCACCTTGCCGGATTTATCCAGCACTTCCGTAATGATCACGGGTTCCATCGAAAGCTTCCCAGGTAGCGCTTAGTAAAGCGTGTCGCGTTCTCAGCGGAGACACCCGCCAACACCAGCGTGGTTTGCACGCCGCGATGGTTCTCGTTCAAGGTGGCGGCTTTCAACACCGCGTCGAACAAGCCCGGCAGCCGTTTGTATGCGCGTAGGCACAACGCGGTTTTGAAACTGACACCGTTGGTTTTGACGAAATCGGTGTGGCAACTAAATTTGGTGACATCTTCTTGCGTCGCGCGCAGGCCGGGGTAATTGGCGTTGAACTGCGCTTGATACAGATTGAAGAAGCGGAAGCGGTTGAGCTGTTTGCCGGCCAACCATTGGTGCTGGAAGTGCACGATGCCGGTGGTCTGGGTGCGTGATACATAGAGGTCGTCTTCTGACGAACACGCTTGCAGAGCTTGGTCAAAACGATTTTCCGGTAATTGCTGCGAATCGCCCCAGCATTTCATGAAGCCGGCAAGACGGCCAGGCACTTGATACTGGCCGAGCTGGCTGGTCATAAACGGTGCGTTCATGATCTGCGTCATATAAGCCGCCTGGTTCGCGATCAATTGGTCGCGCAAGCGCGCTTGGGCCTCCGCTGGGGTCAAGGGTTTTGCGCCATGCGCGCGGCTCAGCAGGGTGCGCACATATTTTGCGGGCACCAAAAAGCTCACTTGATTTCCCGCGGTGGCGACATTCACACCCACTACGCGGCCGTTGTTCAACACCGCCGGGCCGCCACTCATGCCCGGATTGATCGAGCCGGTGAAATGGATTTTCTCGTACAGCGATTGCTCCAGCAGCCCGTTGTATGTGCCTTCGACGATAGTGAAACCCAAGTCGAACGGCGTACCGATGGAAAATACCCGCATGCCAATCGGTAACGAACCAGTATGCAATTCAAACGGGCGCGGTTGAGGCAGGTCTGATTTCAGCAGCGCTAAATCATGTACGGCATCGAAGTCGATCAGTTCCAGCTTACCGAGTTTGCCGTCCGCGCCGAGAATCTCGCCGCGATATTGACCGCTCTGCTGCACGAGGTCGGCGATGACATGATAGTTGGTGACGATTAAGCCATCGGGCGTCGCGACGAAGCCCGAACCCATGCCCGTCTTGGCGCCGCTTGCCGCCACCAATATGCGCACCTGAACGATACGGTCTTGATAGCGCCGGAACACATCCTCGGTCGCGGCCAGCGCGGCGTGGTTAAAAATCAGCAGGAAGAGGCAGGTCAGGAGGAATCGCATGAGGAAGCCGTATTCTACCGGTGCGGTGCGGCTGAGGCTATTTAGCCATATCAAAGAAGCCGTTTTTTGGGCTTGTCACAGGTCTCGCACCAGCATGAGGCGTTATCCCCCATCTATGCACCACTAATAAGCGTGTTCTTATATGGCAACCCCAGCCATTCTTGGTAAAGCGCTGATAAATATAAAAAAAAGATAGTGGCACGGGGATTGCATTAGCGAAGAAAACACCTGAGAGATAGTGAAGGAAATCCAAATGCATCCAGTCGGCACCATAGTCAGGAAATCAGCGTGAGCTACACAGCCTATTTAAAAGAAATTGGCCGGGGCCCTAACGGCAGCCGAGCGTTGAGTGAGGACGATGCCAATCGTTTGATGAGCGCAATGCTCGATAGCGGCGTACCGGATATGGAGTTGGGTGGCTTACTGATGGCCATGCGCATGAAGGGCGAGACGCTCGACGAGTTGCTCGGTTTTTATCAGGCGGTGGACAAGCGTGTTTACAAATTGACCTCGCCTTCCAGCGGTCCGCGACCGGTGGTGATTCCTACCTATAACGGTGCACGTCGCCAGGCCAACCTCACCCCGCTGATCGCTTTATGGCTTAGGCAATTTGGCGTACCGGTGCTGTTGCATGGCGAGTTGGAAGGCCATGGCCGCGTCGCGACGGTGCATGTGATGCGCGAGTTGGATATTTTCCCCTGTGCCACGCTTGCACAAGCCGAGACACGCCTCGCCAATGATCGTATCGCATTCGTGCCCACCAGTGCGTTAAGTCCGGGTTTGGCGTCTTTGCTCAATGCACGCAGCCGGCTCGGCGTGCGCAATAGTGCGCATACCTTGGTCAAGCTGATCGATCCCTTCGATGGCATGGGGCTGCGACTGATCAGCGCCAGTCATCCTGATTACTTACAACTGATATCCGATTTTCTGATTGCGACCGGCTTCGACGCTTTGCTGCTGCGCGGCACAGAAGGCGAGCCTTACGCCAATCCCAAGCGTCGCCCGGAGTTGCGCTATTTCCAAGGCGGCGAATCACGCGTGTTGTTTGAGGCTGAATCCGGCCCGATCAAAAGTGTGCCGCCGATTCCCGACACCTGCGATGCAGTGTCGACCGCGCGCTGGATCAAACGTGTGTTGGCGCGTGAAATATCCGCGCCCTTGCCGCTCGTAAATCAACTCGCCTGCTGTTTGTATGCGTCAGGTTATTCGCAGGATTTTAATCAGGCGAAAGCCATTGCGGCGGTAGAGACGGGGAGCTTGGCGGCGGCTTAGGTAAGTCCTGTCCATTGATTTAATTTTTTGATGTAACGGAAACGCACTTGGAGCAAACGATGAAACGCATGAAATTAGTGATGGTCGGCAATGGTATGGCGGGCGTGCGCACGCTGGAGGAGCTGCTCAAGCTGGCCCCCGATCTGTATGACATTACGGTGTTCGGTTCTGAGCCCCATGCTAACTACAACCGGATTTTGCTCTCGCCCGTGCTGGCGGGTGAGCAGACGATTAAAGACATCATGCTCAACGATGTCGACTGGTATGAAAAAAACGGCATCACGCTGCATCTGAACAAAAAAATCACGCGTATCGACCGTAAGAATCGTTCGGTGCACGCGGACGATGGCACCAGTGCCGGCTATGACCGCTTAATTCTCGCCACGGGTTCCAATCCGTTTATCTTGCCTGTACCCGGCAATGATCTGGCGGGGGTGATCAGCTTCCGCGACATTCACGATGTGGACGCCATGATCGAGGCATCCGGTAAGTACCAACACGCGGTGGTCATCGGCGGTGGCCTGCTGGGTTTGGAAGCCGCGAATGGTTTGAAACTGCGCGGTATGGACGTGACCGTAGTGCATCTACCCGACGCGCTCATGGAGCGTCAGCTGGATCCGGTCGCATCCAAAATGTTGCAAAAGAGCCTGGAAGATAAAGGGCTCAATTTCCTGATGGGCAAGCAGACCGAGCAACTCATCGGCCGCGATGGCCGCGTGGCTGCCGTGCGCTTTAAAGATGGACAGGAAGTGCCGGCCGATTTGGTGGTGATGGCTGTCGGCATTCGCCCCAACACCCAATTGGCCGAATCCGCAGGCATTCACTGTAATCGCGGCATCGTGGTCAACGACACCATGCAAACTTTCGATCCGCGTATCTATGCCATCGGCGAGTGCGTGTCGCATCGCGGCATCGCCTATGGTTTGGTTGCGCCGCTGTTTGAGATGGCCAAGGTGTGCGCGAATCATCTGGCCGAATTCGGCATTGGCCGTTACACCGGCTCGGTCACCTCGACCAAATTGAAAGTCACCGGCATCGAGTTATTTTCCGCAGGCGATTATCTGGGCGGCGAAGGCACGGAAGACCTGCTGCTATCGGATCCCAAGGGCGGGCTATACAAGAAGCTTGTACTCAAGGACAACAAACTGGTGGGCGCGGTGCTCTATGGCGAGAGCACAGACGGCAACTGGTATTTCAAATTGATGCGCGAAGGTACCGACGTCTCTGCGCTGCGCAATCGCCTGCTGTTTGGCGAAACGCATCTGGGCGATTCCGGCCACGGCGGGCAAAATCGCGCTGCGGCGATGCAAGACGCCGACCAAGTGTGCGACTGCAACGGCGTATGCAAGGGCACCATTGTTAAGGCCATCGTCACCAAAGGATTGTTCACGCTGGATGACGTAAAGTCGCACACCAAAGCGGCGGCATCCTGCGGCTCCTGCACTGGTCTAGTCGAGCAAATTTTGGCGCACACCTTGGGCGGCGATTACGAGGCGCCCGAAGCCAAGCCGATGTGCAAATGCACCGACTACACCCACGATCAAGTGCGCGCCGCGATTCGCGATCAACAGCTCACATCGATACCCGATGTAATGGCGAAGCTGGAATGGAAGCGTGCCGATGGCTGCCCATCCTGCCGCCCCGCCTTGAACTATTACCTGATTTCCACCTGGCCCGAGACGGCAAAAGACGATTATCAATCGCGCTACATCAACGAACGCGCGCACGCCAATATCCAAAAGGACGGCAGTTACTCCGTGATCCCCCGTTTGTGGGGCGGTTCGGTGACGGTGGATCAGTTGCGCGCGATTGCCGATGTGGCCGAGAAATTCGAAGTGCCCACGATGAAAATCACCGGTGGCCAGCGCATCGACTTGCTGGGTGTGAAGAAGGAAACCTTGCCTGAGGTATGGGGCTTTCTCGCGGATCGGGGCCTGGTTTCCGGTCACGCCTACGGCAAGGCGCTGCGAACGGTGAAAACCTGCGTTGGCTCCGAGTGGTGCCGCTTCGGCGTGCAAGACTCGACGCAGATGGGTATCGACCTGGAAGAAATGACCTGGGGTTCGTGGACACCGCACAAATTCAAGATGGCGGTCTCCGGCTGTCCGCGCAACTGCGCCGAGGCGACGATCAAGGATTTTGGCGTGGTCGCGATCGAATCCGGTTGGGAGCTGCACGTGGGCGGTAACGGCGGCGTGAAAGTGCGCGCCACCGATTTGCTGTGTCGTGTCACCACGCGTGAAGAAGTATTGGAATACGCCGCCGCCTTCATGCAAATCTACCGCGAAGAAGCGCGCTACCTGGAGCGCACCGCACCTTGGGTGGAGCGCGTGGGCCTGGCCTATATCAAAGGCCGCGTGGTGGACGACGCCGAAGGCCGCGCAGCCGCGTATAAGCGCTTCCTCGAATCGCAGGAAATCTACCGCTTCGACCCTTGGGCCGAGCGTGCCAAGGGCGTAGACAAGCATGAGTTCACGCCAATGAAAGTGATTGAGGGGCAAACCGCATGAATAACTTAGCGAAGAAAGTAGCGATGCCAACTAAACCGATTAAGTTCGAACAGTGGATTGAAGTGGGCGCGATATCCGACATCCCGAAAGATGGCGCCCGCGTAGTGAAAACACCGCTGGGTGATATCGCCGTGTTTCGCAATCTGCAAGATGAAGTTTTTGCGTTACGTGACAAGTGTCCGCACAAGGGCGGCCCCTTGTCGCAGGGCATTATCTACGGGCGCACTGTGGCGTGTCCGCTGCATAACTGGAGCATTGCGTTGGAAACAGGCATTGCCGTAGCGCCGGATGAAGGCTGTGCGGCATCGTTCCCAATTCGTTTGGATGGCGAGAAGGTGTTTTTGTCGCTGACGCCAAGTGACGGCAGTGCTGACCACTGATATTTCCCTCTCCCGCGCTGACGCGTACCCCTCTCCCGCGTGCGGGAGAGGGGCTGGGGGAGAGGGCAAGCATTAATGAAAGGTTTGATCCATGCTGTTTGGTCGCAACAAAAAAAATCCCATCAAGCTCGTCGACAAGGGCGTCGTCGAGTGGCGTTACACGACGTGTGGTTACTGTTCCACCGGCTGCTCCATCGAAGTCGGCCTGGATCAGACCGGCACGGCGGTCGCTTCACGCGGCGTGGCCGATGCCGATGTAAATCGCGGCAAGTTGTGCATCAAAGGTATTTTAGAGCACGAATTGTTTCGCAAGACAGCGGGTCGCGGCGATAAGCCGCTGCTGCGCGATTATCGCCACGAGACTTTCCGTGAAGTGAGCTGGGACGCTGCGCTCGACAAGACCACCGCTGAAATCAAGCGTATTCAAGAAACCTACGGCCGCGATGCCTTCTCCATCGTTTCCACCGGCCAGATCATGACCGAGGAGTTCTACACCCTGGGCAAGCTCGCGCGCGGGGTCATGGGCACGAATAATTACGACGGCAACACCACGCTATGCATGGCCTCGGCAGCGTCGGGTTATAAGCGTTCTTTCGGTTCGGATGGCCCCCCCGGCTGCTACGAAGATTTCGACCATACCGATTGTTTAATCGCCTTCGGTTCTAATTTACCTGAGCAGCATCCAGTCATTTACTGGCGGCTTAAAGAGGCGTTAGAGAAGCGCAAATTCCCGGTGATCGTGGTTGATCCGCGCGTCACCATGTTCGCGCAAATGGCCGATATGCATCTGGCGATCACGCCCGGTACCGACGTGGTGCTGCTCAACGCCATGGCGCATGTGATCCTGAAAGAAGGCTTGCACAAGCAAGACTACATCGACGCGCACTGTGCAGATTTCGAAGCGTTCAAAACCGAAATCGAGCGTTGGGATCCCTACACCGCGTCGCAGCAATGCGGTGTTGACGAAGACACCATCCGCAATGTCGCGCGCCTGTATGCGAAAGCACCCAAGGCCATGAGCATCTGGACCATGGGTATCAACCAGAGCACGCACGGCTCCGATGGCGTAGTGGCGATCAATAACTTGAACCTCATCACCGGCAACATCGGTAAGCCGGGCAGCTCCTCGCTCTCTATCACCGGCCAGTGCAATGCCATGGGCACGCGTGAGTGGTCATCTTGTTCGGGTCTACCTGGCTATCGCGTGTTGGAGAAGGAAAAGGATCGCGAGGAAATTTCCAAGTTTTGGAACGTCGATCCGGAATTCTTCCCGAAAAAACGCGGCATGTTCATGACCGATATTTTGCCCGCGATCGAAACCGGGCAAATCAAGGGGCTGTGGCTGGTTGCCACCAATCCCATGACCTCGATGCCCAACACCAGCCGCATCCGCAAGACGCTTGAGAAGCTGGAGTTTCTGGTGGTGCAGGATGCGTATAGTGATGTTGAAACCAATCAGTACAGCCATGTGTTTTTACCCGCAGCGGTTTGGGCGGAGAAAGAAGGCTGCTTCACCAACACCGAGCGCCGCGTGAATCTGATCCGCAATGTGATGCCGCCCAATGGCGAATCCAAACCCGATTTGTGGATTTTCAACGCGCTGGCCAAGCGGCTGGCAGATGGCAAAGGCCCAAGCTTCCCGGAAACCGCCGAAGCCGTGTTCGAGGAAATGAAAGTGCTGTCCAAGGGCGAAGATCGCATCTTGGATATCTCCGGCATGAGCTACGCCAAGATCGAAGCGCAGCGCGGCATGCAGTGGCCCTGCCGCGAGGGTGATGAGACCGGCGCGCAACGCTTGTACACGGACGGAAAGTTTCAGCACCCGGATGGCAAAGCCAAACTGATTCCCTTGGCCTTCGTCGATAACAACGAACGCCCGGACGACGAATATCCGTTCTGGCTCAACTCTGGCCGCGTGGTGGAGCACTTCCATACGCGCACGAGGACTGGAAAAGTCGGCAATGCCAACAAATTCAGCCCGACGCCCTATATGGAAATGAATCCTGATGCGGCAGCCGAGGTGGGTGTCTCACACGGCGGCTACGCGCGACTGACTTCAAAGCGCGGTGAAGCGGTCGTGATGGTGCAACTCACGCAGCGCGTGTCGCGCAATATGGTGTTCATCCCTTTCCATTTTCATGACTGCGTGAATCGCCTGACCTTGGGCCTGCTCGATCCGCATTCGCGTCAGCCAGCTTACAAGCAGTGCTCCGTACGTATCGAGCCAGCGGCGGATCAGGTAGCGGCGGCAGCCGCGAATGCGGCTGCACGGGCTTATTGAAAGAGAGTTGACTATGTTTGAACCACGTCCCAAAGAACCTGCCTACGCCTTCGTGCCGAAGGTCGATCATCCCGAGCAAAACCGCTGGGGCCAATCAATCGAGACCGTGCCGCAAGGCCACGTCCTACGCGGCAAAAGCCTTAACATCAACGGCGATGCGGCGGTGTCGGCGAACCCCGACCGCTACAAGCAGCACGGCTTTTATTTCAACGCCGACAATTGCATCGCCTGCCATGCGTGCGAAGCGGCGTGTGCCGAGAAAAATGAAACGCCAGCGCATCTAGCTTTCCGTTCCGTAGGCTATCTCGAAGGCGGGGCGTATCCGTCCTACACCCGTATGAATATTTCCATGGCGTGCAACCACTGCGATGATCCGGTGTGCCTCAAGGGTTGCCCCACACTCGCCTACACCAAGTTCGCCGAATACGGCGCGGTGCTGCAAGACCCGGATATTTGCTTTGGTTGCGGCTACTGCACGTGGGTTTGCCCTTACAACGCGCCGCAGCTTGATCCGGTCGCGGGTCACGTATCGAAATGCAATATGTGCGTCGATCGTTTGGAAGTGGGCTTGAAGCCCGCCTGCGTCTCAGCTTGTTTAGCCAACGCGCTCGATTTCGGCGTGATCGAGACCAAGCCGGAAAATCGCATTCAAACTGAGATTACGATTCCCGGTTTTCCCGATCCAAACATCACGCATCCGAATATTCGCTTCCAGCAGACTAAAACATTGCCGCGCGAAATGACGCGCACGGACAGTCATCCGATTCAATACGTGCGCACCGCTTCCGACTCCCTTCCGCGCGAGGCGGGGGAGGGCTGGGGTGGGGGTGAGTATCGTCCACAACCCTTAATGAGAGACGAGTCGCGTGGCTGGGGCATCAAGAAACTCTCCACCCGCGAAAATCCGCTGGTGGTATTCACGCTGATATCCCAAGCCGTGGTGGGCGCTTTTCTCGTGCTGTTCTTCGGCCCACTGTTTGGGCTCGACATGCTCGCCGCCGATGCGCATCCGATCGCGCGCCCCGCCTTTCTGTTCGGCATGATCGGCCTGCAAACCCTGGCGCTCGTTCTCTCCACTTTGCATCTTGGGCGGCCACATCGCTTCTATCGCGCCTTCAACAACCTGCGTTACTCGCCGGTATCGCGCGAAGTGGCGGGCATCGCCGTGTTCTACAACCTACTCGGCGCTTACACCGTGCTCACCGCTTTTCCGCAATTAAGTCAGTGGCTACCACTGGGCTTGATAAACAATTTGACTACGCTCGCAGGCTATGGCGCAGCCTTGTCGGGGTTAGCGGCGCTGTATTTCATGCATAGCATTTATCGCATCCCAGCGCGACCCTTTTGGAATCACTGGCAGGTACTCACCAGCTTCTACGGCGCCATGCTCGTGTTGGGCCCACTGGCGGTGGGCTTGGTCTTTGCACCCTTGGTCGATGAGAGCACAGCACTACTCGGTACATTGGCTTGGGCAGTCGTTGCAGGTTTGGCCTTGGAAATAATCGGACTTGCTTTCCATGCGCGCGATCTGCGGCGCATGGGCGGCGAGGGTGCCGCCGCACATCAAGTGCAGACGACCAATTTCGCACACACCTATCGCTCACGCAACGCGGCTTTTGGTGTGGCGCTGCTTGCGGTACTGGCGTTCGCGCTCTTTATCCCGCAAGGCGCGACAGGCTGGGCCATTTGGCTACTGATCAGCGTCGTAGCAACCAGCGCCGCCGCCGTGGGCCGCATGTTGTTCTACGCCTTGGTGATCCCAACCACCATGCCCGGCGCTTTCTTCTGGCGCAATCCGGCCTTCCAAGCACATGCGCGCGAAACAGGGCTCGCCAAGATGCCCCAAGTAGGTGTGGCGATGGATTGTCACTGATTACTAGAAAGCGATTCACATCAAAAACAGGCGAAGGGAAGGGTTCTTTCGCCTGTTTTTTTTCGGGTATCCGTAATGCTGGCCATCAATTTTTGCCCAAACCAGTCATTCAGTAGTCCCCCTCCCAAGTTTCAGATACATATTTACCCGTCAAAACAATAATTTAACCTCGCACCTTACTCTCCTCTGTTAGTGGTGAGTTGGAACTGGGTTTAACCACCGTAAGTTGGAAATACGTAATTCCTTCAGACTCATTCCATATCGGAAAAGATAGGCTGCCGATTGACAAACCGGCAAACCCCCAGTACCGTAAATACCCATTATATTAATATGGGTATTATCCTTGTGCGCTTATAAAAACAGCGAGCTTTTTACCCAGCGGCAGCTTTTTTCGTTCTTCGCTCTGATTGTCATCGCGTTTGTTGGCAATTATCTTCATGCCTCGCTATTCACAGGCGTTGATTTTTTATTCGGTAGCATCTTCGTTCTTATCATACTCAGCCTATATGGCCTATCTTGGGCCGTACTAGCGTCAATTATTGCATCAAGCTATACAGTAATTTTGTGGCACCACCCTTATGCCTTTCTTACCTTTGCACTTGAAACGTTAGTAGTCGGTTTGGCATTTAAGAGGAAGGACGCAAACATCCCATTGCTGGATGGGATTTTCTGGGTCACGCTAGGCATGCCCCTGGCATGGGTGCTGCATTTCAGCTTGTTGCCTTTTGACACGTCAGCGGCATTACTTATTGCGCTTAAGCAAGGGGTAAATGGGTACTTTAATGCCTTGGTGGCCAGCCTGATTTTGACCTATCTTCCCATCCAAAAGTGGACGGGTGATTCTTCCAACAGAAAAGCGTTCCCGCTTAGGCAGGGACTCACCAGTTTGCTGGTGGTGTCAGTAATTTTCCCCGCAATGGCAATTCTCGTGGTCAATAACCGGGAACAAGGTAGGCAAATGCGTGCCGACGTGAACCAACGATTGAGTACTTTATCCGATGAGTTTGCCAGTCAATTGTTAGCCTTGCATCAGCGGTATATTTTCACTTTAAACGGAATCGCGGAAAGAGCCTCCAGGATAGGGGGCGAACCCCTCGGCAGTATGCGGCATGAACTGGATGTGGTGCAGGCGACGTTCCCGGGATTGAACAGTGTGCATGTGGGTGATGCCACTGGGGCAGTGGCAGCCTATGCGGTAACCGACGATAAAATGACGACCAAAAATAAATTAAATTTTTCAGATCGACCGTGGTTTAAGGACCTTCAGGCAAGTATAAAACCAGTTGTTTCAGAAGTTTTCATCGGTAAGCTTACACATATGCCGGCTGTTGGCATTAGCGTACCGATTCTCGGCAAGGGAGTTGACGGTAGGGCTTTCAATGGTTTCGTCGTGGCGTCGCTCAAGCTTGACTATGTAAGCGATGCGCTGAGTCGACAAGCCCGTCGGGGCGGAGCGCGCGCGACAGTTGTGGATTTAAAGGGAAAAGTCGTCGCAACAACCGCTCCTGACGTGGCCACTGGGCAGCTATATACCGGTCATAGACATGGAGTCAGAACCTGGGTTGACGCGAATATTTATCAATGGAACTCAGTCGCTGATGGTCCCCCAACTTTAATCTGGCGTAATTCCTTTTATGTGAAAGAAAGCACGCTAACCGAAGAAATACCTTGGCGATTGATCGCGGAGGTGCCAGCCGCACCATACTATGCTGCTACGCAAGAAGCGAACATCAAGGCATTCGCTTTGATTATTTTGTTGTGCACACTGGCTTATTTGTTTGGGCTGATCATCAGCCGTATTTTGGCTAAACCGTTAACCGTATTATCTCAGGCAACGACCGGTATCAATCTGGGCGAAAGGGGGGCTGGGGTTGCGTTGCTGGAATCTCCGGTTCAGGAAATTCATGACTTGGTGCGGAATTTTAGCGAGATGGAGATAGTGCTCAGAAATACGCTTCAAGCGCTAAACCGGGCGAACAAAGAGACAAATGAGATCAATGCCGACCTGGAGCAACGCGTAGCGTTAAGAACGCAGCAGCTTGCCTTGCTTAATGAACAACTCCAGCAAACTTCTAAGAATTTGCATATAAAGGAGCGGGAGCAGGCGACGCTACTCGACAATTTGCCAGATCTGGTGTGGTCAAAAGATGTTCATTCACGCTACATATTCGTGAATCGCGCCCTCGAAAACGCGACGGGTTTATCCTCCGCCGAATTGCGTGGGAAAACAGAGGAAGAAATATCTCCTGTCGACGAAGCGGTGGGTTGTAAGTCGGATGATAAGTACGCAAGAGATCATAATGAAACGCTAGTGAAGGAGAAAGTCCTGACGTTGAAAAATGTCGGCAGGCGTATTTACGAGACGACCCGATCACCTGTGTTCGATTCTGCGAACCAGTGCATCGGCACCATCGGGGTATTTCATGATATTACCGAACGTAGGCAATATGAGGAGCAACTCGCCAAAGCGATGAATGAGTTGTCGCAGCAGAAATTCTCGCTGGACCAACATTCCATCGTTAGCATTACCGATGTCACTGGCGCGATTACTTACGCCAACGATAAATTTCTTGAAATTAGCGGATATTCACGATCGGAACTGCTGGGCGCCAATCACCGTATCGTCAATTCCGGTTACCACGAGAATGAATTCTGGTTTCAGATGTGGGCGGATATTTCTCAAGGCAAGGTGTGGCATGGCGTTATCAAGAACCGTAATAAAAATGGGGAAGATTACTGGGTAGATTCGACCATCGTCCCATTCCTGGATGAAAATGGCTTACCTCACCAATATATTTCCATCCGCACGAATTTTACCGCGCACAAACAAACAGAAGAAGCGTTGATTCAGGCCAAAATTGAGGCAGACCAGGCCAACCGAGCCAAATCCGAATTCCTGGCCAATATGAGTCACGAATTACGGACACCGATGAATGCCATTTTGGGATTTGGGCAGTTACTGGAATCAGATTCAGAGCAACCCCTCACCGCATCTCAACAGGAAAACGTCGACTATATACTCAGGGGTGGCAGGCATTTGCTTGGGCTGATCAACGAGGTGCTTGATCTGGCCAAAATAGAGGCGGGCAAGATCGAACTGTTAATCGAAGTTGTGGATATTGGCGGGGCAATACGGGAAAGTGCAGACTTGATTGCACCCCTAATGCACAAGAAAAGCATGTCCTTTATGGATCGCACTTCTGCCTATCGTGGACGCTTTGTCCGTGCAGACCGTACACGTCTCAAGCAGGCACTTCTGAATCTTCTCTCAAATGCAATCAAATACACGCCAAGCCAGGGCACGGTGACGCTGTCTTGCTCAGAGGAGAATAGCCACAAAATTCGAGTTTCTATCGCCGATAGTGGCCATGGGATAGCCATCGAGAAGCAGGGTTTGCTTTTCCAACCATTCAATCGTTTAGGCGCAGAAGATACGACGGTTGAAGGCACGGGTGTTGGACTTGCTATTACCAAGCAAATCATTGAAATGATGGACGGGACGATTGGCGTCAGCAGTGCCCTGGGGCAGGGGAGTACTTTCTGGATCGAGCTGGATGAAGCGCCTGCCCCTGTTCATGCTGAGACTGATCTGATGCCCACGGACATCGCCCCGCGCGCTCTGCCGAATGTAGGCCGTAATTGGACCATCCTTTATGTTGAAGACAACCCAGACAACATTGCGCTGGTGGAACAAGTGCTGGCGCGACAACAGGGTATCAAGCTTCTCACCACCCACAGTGCGGAACTTGGGTTGGGCTTGGTGCAGGCACATCGACCCGACCTCATTCTTCTGGATATCAATCTGCCGGGCATGGACGGTTTTGCCATGCTCGAACAACTGCACCTTATCCCTGAGATGGAAAACACGCCAGTCATCGCACTTAGCGCCAACGCAATGCCTAGCGCCATTCAAAAGGCTCAGAAAGCAGGCTTTGTTGATTACCTGACAAAGCCCATCGATATAAATGCACTGGTTCAGACTATAAATTCAAATTTACGCATCGCAAAATAAGCCTTGATATCGAAGCCTATCGTTGCGGACAACGTGTCGTAACAGGATAAAATCGATCGGAAAAATGTCTTATTTAAAAGTTACCAAGAACAAACCTTTTAAGGTGATGATGCTGATATAGCATTATCTGCCACGAACACTTCGCGTTCATTCGCGGCCCTTCGCGGATCAATAGGTTTTTACCCTCATGGACGAATTCACCCAAGCAGTGTTTGATGCGGCCTATGGTTCCCGCCCTCAGCGTAATTTGCGCCTTTTATACGGCGCGCTGCTGATACTGAAACACACCCTGCGCGGCTTCGCATTCAGTTGGCCCCTCTATCTGTTGTCCGCCGCCGGTCTTGTCCTGCCGGGGCAATTTGCTTGGGTATTTTTGTTGCTGCTGATTCCCGCCGTCGTGTTGTCGGGATACATTCTCGCCAAGGGTTTACGCGAGGACTATCGCGCTGTGGTTCGCGGCCGCTTGCTCAAACCCGGCGATGTCAGGCGGGCTTTGTTCGGGGAAGGGCGGTAGCGTGCTGAGTGGTACAGGTGCGCAAATATCAACACTCAGGCCGTCATCTCACGCGACGTGATCTTGTAACGGAAATTATTCGGATCAAGACTATCTAAGCGTCCAGCAGCGTTCTCTCCCTGCGGGTACATCAAGAAAGGGATGGTGGGGCCGGCCGATCCTGGCAGCTTGAGGTCGTGTGCGAAGTTGTATGCCAGCCAGTTCATTTCCCACGCACCGAATAACTTTTCTCTCACCGCCACTACTAGATCATCTTTAAGGGTAAGACCGGGTTTTTCCTCGAGCACCACTTTGCGCACGTCTGCCGGATCGACCGCTACCCAACCAAAATTCGCCAGCCATACTTCGGCACGGCAATGTTGCGCTTTGCTGATATCGCCACTCTTACCTAGACTCTTGTAGCCAAATCTCGAATCCGCCACGCGGATGCCATACACGTCGCGCGCGGGCAGACCCACGGCACGCGCGAGGCCGACATAGAGCGCGTTTAGGTCGGCGCATTTGCCTGTTAGATCGCCAGTCTCCAACATCCCGCGAATATCGCCGATGCCGCAGCCACGCGTATTCGGGTTGCGCGCGGTGTTGTCCACAATCCATTCGTAGATTGCACGGGCCTTCGCAAGATCGGTCTTGGCGCCACGGGTAATATCGAGCGCGCTCTTTTTGACGATGCCATCCGTGGGCAGCATCGCTGTTGAGCGTGTATAGAGTTTGGCCGTTGCTTTGTCGAGCGGCACCGGCTTGCCCGGTTGAGTCAGATCGACGGCGCGGTCGCGCGTGGCAAAGCGGCTGGTCACTTCGATGACCGGTGCTGTTTCGCCCGCTTCCCAGCTTGCCGCCAGCATCTGAGCGCCGTAGGAAGCATCGCGATGCATCTGCACATTCGCGGCATTGCCTTGCCATAGGTTGCCCATGGTCTTGATCCACGTCGCTTCTTCTACCGAGGGCAGCGGCAGCCATACGCGCGTAGCGCTGTCAGTCTTGGTTAACTCAACGCGGGTAGTCACTTCGAATACCCGCCAGCCATTGGCGGGTGAGGGGTTGAACTGCGTTTCAGCAGCAGTTGAGAGGCGGGATCCGCTCAAAGCGGCGGCGGTAAACAAGGTGGTAGCTTTGATAAAGCGGCGTCGATCCATTGCTGTCTCCTCGAAGGTTATTGGAGCAAGGCTTGCAGTTGCTGGCGGACTGCGCCGACGGTTATGACGAAACAATTCCTAATTATGCCAGCGCTTGTTCAGGCGTCCAACGGCAGACGCTTTTTTCTCTGCTCGCTCAAAGGGAAGGCTCGCGCATCTTATTGGTGAATCCGCGCCAGTCCATGTCCTATTCTGGTGCGATAAAATTTTCAATACTTTCTAAAATGGTGCGCAATGCACTGATTCAAAGCGAGTTTCAGATACATGCACTAAGCTGGCACGCCTCGTGCAATAACACCCCTGACGATTGTTTTTACTATGAGGAGTTGTTGCATGAATAAGGGGTTTTGGAAGGCGGGCCACCCGCCGACGCTGTTTGCGGCATTTTTTTATTTCGATCTAGCTTTCATGGTGTGGGTCATGCTCGGTCCACTCGGTGTGCAAATCGCGCAGGATTTGCAACTCACGCCGGCGCAAAAAGGCCTGATGGTGGCGACGCCCGTATTGTCCGGTGCCCTGCTGCGTATCGTGATGGGGGTACTGGTGGATCACCTCAAGCCGAAACTCGCGGGGTCGATTGGGCAAGTGATCGTGCTCGCCGCACTGGGTTTTGCTTGGTACTTCGGTGTGCACAGTTATCAGCAAGTATTGCTACTCGGTGGCTTCTTGGGCTTCGCCGGTGCGGCATTCGCGGTGGCGCTGCCCTTGGCTTCACGCTGGTATCCGCCTGAGCACCAGGGCACCGCACTCGGTATTGCCGGCGCGGGTAATTCGGGCACGGTATTGGCGGCGCTGTTCGCGCCCACGCTGGCTACTTGGTATGGCTGGCAAAATGTATTCGGGCTCGCCATGATTCCCTTGGGCCTCGCGTTCGTGGTGTATCTGATTTTTGCCAAGGATGCGCCGGAATGCCCCCCCGCCAAATCGCTAAGTCAGTATCTGGCCGTGCTGAAGGATAAAGATGCCTGGTGGTTCATGTTTTTCTACAGCGTGACCTTCGGTGGTTTCGTTGGGCTGGCGTCTTCGCTCACCATTTATTTCAATACACAGTACGGCTTAAGCCCGGTGATCGCCGGCTACTTCACCGCCGCCTGTGTATTTGCCGGCTCGCTGGTGCGGCCGATCGGCGGCACGGTGGCGGACCGCATCGGTGGTATTCGCAGCTTGCTCGTGATGTATACCCTGGCAGCGGCTTTTCTGTTCATCGTGAGTTTCGGCTTCTCGCAGGCGTGGATGGCGTTGACGGTGTTTGTCGCCGCCATGTTGGCGCTCGGCATGGGCAACGGCGCGGTATTCCAACTCGTGCCGCAGCGCTTCCGCAAGGAAATCGGCGTGATGACGGGGCTGGTCGGCATGGCGGGCGGCGTGGGCGGGTTTTATCTCGCGTCGAGCTTGGGTTACGCCAAGCAACTCACCGGCAGTTATCAAATTGGCTTCATCATCTTTGCCGCGCTCGCGGTGCTGGCACTGGTTGGGCTGTCAAGCGTGAAGACGCGCTGGCGCACCACCTGGGGTGCGGCGCATCTCACGGCGGCGAAAATCTAAGACCTTTTCACCAGCGCGTAGCCTACCCCCCGGGGTACGGAGGACACAGAGTACACGGAGGTTAAGTATTTTGTTTTACTCCGTGCCCTCCGTGTACTCCGCGGTGAAGATTTGCCTTTCTAATACGTGTAAGTTCGTGTTCATTCGTGGTTACAATCCCTACCCATGCATCTCCAAATCACCGTCGGCCAAGCCACCCACATCGGTAGCCGCGAGCAAAACGAAGATTACGCCGGCTGCGTGACACCGGAGCCCTCACTCGCACAGATGAAAGGCGCGCTGCTCGCCGTTGCCGATGGCGTGGGCGGCGGAGAGGCGGGGCGCGAGGCGGCGGAGTTCACCGTGCGCGGCGTGCTCTCCGATTACTACGCCACGCCGGATACCTGGGAAGTGCCCTACGCGCTGGATAAGATTCTCACCGCGATCAACCGCTGGCTGCTCGCGCAAGCTAATTCGCGTCGCGAATTTTCCGGTATGGCCACGACCTTGAGTGCGCTGATTTTGCGCGGCAGCCGCTACTACACCGCGCATGTGGGCGACTCGCGCATCTATCGTTTGCGCGGCGAACAAATGATCCAACTCACCACCGATCATGTTTGGGATCGCCCCGGCATGCAGCATGTGCTGAAGCGTGCGGTGGGTTTGGACGATTTCTTATCGGTGGATTACGCCGATGGCGAGCTGATGGCGGGCGATGTGTTTTGCCTACTCACTGATGGCGTGTGGGAGCCGCTGGGTGAGAAAGTCATGCACGAACTCTTGCTGCTGCATCGCAATCCACAGCGCGCCGCCGATGCCTTGGTAGAAAACGCCATCAAGCAGGGTGGGCAAGACAACGCGACCGTGCTGGTGACACGGGTTGCGCAATTGGGTGAAGAGTCGCTCAATGATTTTCTCGCCGAGGGTAAAACACTCCCCCTGCCGCCGCGCATGAAAGCCGGAGATCGCATTGACGATTTTGAAGTATTGGAGTGCTTGCATGAATCGCGCGCATCGCGCCTATACAAAGTGCGGCAAGTGGAGACACAGCAGGTGTTAGTGTTAAAAACACTGCAACCCGCATTGGCCGACGATGCGGCGAGCTGCGCCGGTTTGCTGATGGAAGAGTGGCTCGCCAAGCGCGTGCTGGCGCATTATTTTCCACAAGTGGTACCGCTGGCCGCGGATGCGCGCAGCGCCTTGTATTACGTCATGAGCTATCACGAAGGCGCGACGCTACAACAGCGGCTGGATCAAGGTCAGCACTTTTCCGTGGCCGATGTCGCACAGATTGGCATCCGCTTGGTGAAGGGCTTGTCTGCCTTGCATCGCTTGCATGTGATCCATCGCGATATCAAGCCCGCCAACTTGCACAGCGGCGCCGATGCCAAGCTGCGCATTTTGGATCTGGGTGTGGCATTGAACCCCTGGACCGAAGAGGGGGCGCGCGGCAATGCGGGCACTCCGAGTTTCATCGCGCCGGAGATGTTCGCTGGCGCCGTCGCTACCATGCAAAGCGACTTGTATGCCGCTGGCGTCACGCTGTACCACTTGCTGACGCGCAAATATCCCTACGGCGAGATCGAGCCGTTTCAGCATCCCCGCTTCGGCGACCCGGTGCCGCCTACGCGCTACCGTCCGGATATTCCGCAATGGCTGGAAACGATTTTGCTGAAAGCTGTCGCCCGCGATCCGCAAAACCGCTTCGAGACCACCGAAGAAATGTTGCTGGCGCTCGAACATGGCGAGATGAAACCGCTGACCGTGCTGCCGCCAACACCGCTATTGGCGCGCAACCCGCTTGCCGTGTGGCAAACGCTGGCGCTGGCATCATTCCTACTCAATCTGATATTGCTCTATTTCCTGCTGGCAGGCGGGAAATAACCATGGCGACATAAGTCTACTGCGCGGCGCGATCTCGAACCTGCGATGCTCGCCGTACGATTTGTACGGCTGCGCTTCTCGGCTCGACCTCACACCGCTCGCTACGACTTCTGTCGCCATGTATAAATGGTTCAGCCTTTGAACGCTTCCTTCGAATTAAGATAGTCCAATTCTTGCGGCGTACTCACCCGGCCTAAGATCGTATTGCGATGCGGGAAGCGGCCAAAGCGGCGCACGATCTCGCGGTGATGTTTTGCGAAGCGCAGGTTGTTTTCCAGCCCCGCTGCTTCGAATAAGCCCACGGAAAAATCCTGATCCGCCAGATTTTCGCTGTGCATGAAGGGCATGTACAGGAAGGCCAGGCGCGCCGAGTCGATCTGCTTGTCGTAGCCTTGGTCGATGGCATGCCGGGCGATGTCGCGGCTCTTGGCTTCGCTGGCAAAGCTCTTAGCCGTGCCGCGAAACATGTTCAAGGGCAATTGATCGAGAATAATCACCAACGCCAAACAGCCATCAGGACTGCCGAGCCAGTCGTCCCACTCACCGCGTAGCGCGGCTTCCCATACGCGCTCGAACTGTTCTTTGATCGCCGCATCCAGTTGCGGCGTGGAGGCGAACCATTTCGAGCGCATGGCCTCTGCAAACCAGAAATCGAGAATGTCAGTAGGTAGGGTCATGTTTATTTTGTCTATGTAGCGCCGGCATCCTGCCGGCATGCAAGCAGGGATGCTTGCGCTACTTCTGGTTTCAACTGAGCGCCGGAAATAAACCCTTTAACCCGGTTGCGATAAATTCGACCGCGATGGCGGCCAGAATCAGCCCCATGATGCGCGTAAAAATATTAATGCCGGTCTGGCTCACATGGCGTGAAATCCACGGCACTAATTTCAACACTGCCCACAGCAGAATACCGATGATTAAGATATCGAGCGACATGACCAAATAGTGGCTCACGCCCGGGTCTTTGTGCGCATACAGAATCACCGTGCTGATCGCCCCTGGCCCTGCGAGCAGCGGCATCGCCAGCGGCACCACCGCCACCGATTCCTTGGATTCGCCTTCGCGCGCTTCCTCCGCGGTTTGCGAGAAAGGGCTGAGCCGCGCCTGCAACATGGAGATCGCCATGATCAGAATTAAAATACCGCCCCCGACGCTGAAGGAATGGATGGTGATGCCGAAAAATTGCAGCAGCCAATCACCGAACAACAGCGCCACGTACAGAATAATCAGCACGGCCGCGACCACGATCTTGGCGATTTTCTTACGCTCGGCATCAGCCGAGCCGGAAGTCAGTGCCACGAAAATCGGCACCGCGCCCAGCGGGTTGACGATGGCCAACAGGCCGATCAGGAATTTGGTGTATTCGGTGTATTCGAGCATG
>JADMJT010000016.1 GCA_018781585.1 Burkholderiales bacterium | reverse complement strand
AGGCCCTTTAAGGACATCGCGCCTTGCAAATAATTTTCCAAGCCCAGCGGGCTGAACACGCGGGCAGCCTCGTGCCAGGACGAGTTCAGGATATTCCGCGACTGCTCGGAGAGGTCGCCCAGGATATCTGCGTGATCTTCTAGTTTGATGGACATGATTCAGCGGGGTGATTTTTACTCAAAAAAACGTGCTGACCGCCGCGTCCAGCGCATCGCGCATATCGGGATCGTCGGTGATCGGGCGTACCAGCGCCATGCGGCACGCGGATTGCGCGACGACGCCCTTGGCGATCAGACTGCCTGCGTAGATCAACATGCGCGTGGAGATGCCTTCGTCCAGGCCATGTCCTTTGAGATTGCGCGCACGCTCCGCGATCGAGACGAGCTTGCCCGCGACTTCCGGCGTGACGCCGGTTTCATGCGCCACGATTTCGGTTTCGATATCGTGCATGGGGTAATTAAAATCCAGCGCGCCGAAACGCTGTTTGGTGGATTGTTTCAGATCTTTCATCAGCGATTGATAGCCGGGGTTATACGAAATCACCAATTGAAAATCGGGGTGGGCGTGGATCAGCTCGCCTTTTTTTTCCAGCGGCAGCACGCGACGGTTATCGGTCAGCGGGTGAATCACCACCGTCGTGTCTTGGCGCGCTTCGACTACCTCATCCAGATAACAAATCGCACCATGGCGCGCGGCGATGGCCAAGGGGCCGTCTTGCCAGCGGGTGCCTTGCGCGTCGAGCAGGAAACGGCCGACGAGATCGGAGGCGGTCATATCTTCGTTGCAGGCCACGGTGATCAAGGGCTTTTTCAGCTTCCACGCCATGTATTCCACGAAGCGTGTTTTGCCGCAGCCGGTCGGGCCTTTCAGCATCATCGGCATGCGTACCGAATAAGCCGCTTCGTAGAGTTCTATCTCGTCTGCGACGGCGCGATAGTAAGGCTCTTTTTCAACCAGGTATTGCTTGATGATGTCGGACATAAGGACTCCAAATAAACAAAAACCCCCGTCACCTCGCGGCAACGGGGGCGTTATTACAGCGTGCCGTGCCGCGAAACTTAAACCGTTTTACCGCGGAAGATCACCATGGCGGCGCCTTGCGATTGGTTGAAGTTGTTGTAACCCACCAAGCGCACGTGATTATCCGGGTTGGCTTTGTGGCAGGCTTCCGCTTCGGCCAACACTTTGGTCACATCGGTTTCGCCGAACATCGGCAGCTTCCACATATACCAGTAAGAATCCATTAGATACTCAGGCTCGGTATGTTCGATCGCCGGGTTCCAGCCTTTGGAGACCAGAAACTCAACTTGTTTTTTGATCTCAGCTGCGGTCATGGCAGGCAAGTAGGAGAAGGTCTCGAACTTGCGGCTGGCCGGGTCGCTTACGCGGGATTTGTAATCCATTACTTCAGACATTTTAAATTCCTTTCAAAAGTGGTATTGGATCCCGGATCGCACTATCGGTGCGTCCGGGATGACATCACGGCTAAGCCGTGATGTCACTTGTGCGCAACGTCCAGCTTGTCGACGGTGTCGAATTCGAACTTGATCTCTTTCCATGTTTCCATGGCGATCTTCAATTCCGGGCTGTGGGCAGCGGCCTTGGTCAGGACGTCTTTGGCTTCTTTCTCAATGGCGACGCCCTGGTTGCGCGCGGCCACACAAGCTTCCAACGCGACGCGGTTAGCTGCGGCGCCGGCTGCGTTACCCCAGGGGTGACCCAGCGTACCGCCACCGAATTGCAGCACGGAATCATCACCGAAGATGCTGACCAGTGCCGGCATATGCCACACGTGAATACCGCCGGAAGCCACCGGCATCACGCCCGGCATGGAGCCCCAGTCTTGATCGAAGAACAAGCCGCGGCTGCGGTCTTCTTTGATGAACTCATCACGCATGGTGTCGATCCAGCCCAGCGTCGCTTCGCGGTCGCCTTCCAGTTTGCCTACTACGGTGCCGGAGTGCAGGTGATCGCCACCCGACAAACGCAGCACTTTGGTCAGCACGCGGAAGTGAATACCGTGGTGCGGGTTGCGGTCGAGCACGGCGTGCATCGCGCGGTGAATGTGCAACAGCATGCCGTTGTTGCGGCACCAGTTGGCCAAGCCCGTGTTGGCGGTCAAACCACCGGTTAAGTAGTCGTGCATGATGATCGGTGCGCCGATTTCTTTGGCGAACTCAGCACGCTTGTACATTTCTTCCGGGGTCGGTGCGGTCACGTTCAAGTAGTGGCCTTTGCGTTCACCGGTTTCACGTTGCGCCTTCAGCGTGGCTTCTTGCACGAATTCGAAGCGGTCGCGCCAACGCATGAAAGGCTGGCTGTTGACGTTCTCGTCGTCCTTGGTGAAATCCAAACCGCCGCGCAAGCATTCGTACACGGCACGGCCGTAGTTCTTGGCAGACAGACCCAGCTTGGGCTTAATGGTGCAGCCCAGCAGCGGACGGCCATATTTATTCATCTTGTCGCGCTCGACTTGAATCCCTTGAGGCGGGCCACCGCAGGTTTTCACATAAGCGATCGGGAAGCGGATGTCTTCCAAACGCAGCGCGCGCAGGGCTTTAAAGCCGAACACGTTACCGACCAGCGAGGTCAGCACGTTAACCACAGAACCTTCTTCGAACAGATCGATCGGGTAAGCCACGAAAGCGTAGAAGCAGGTGTCGTCGCCAGGCACGTCTTCGATGCGGTAGGCGCGGCCTTTGTAGTAGTCCAGGTCCGTCAACAGATCGGTCCACACCGTGGTCCAGGTGCCGGTGGAGGATTCGGCGGCCACCGCGGCGGCGACTTCTTCGCGATCCACGCCCGCTTGCGGGGTGATTTTGAAGCAAGCCAAAATATCGGTATCCAGCGGGGTGTATTCCGGCGTCCAGTAAGTCTGGCGGTACTCTTTTACACCGGCGTTATAAGTTTTAACGGCCATAGCAAGCTCCTTTGGGTAATGAGGGAATTCGGTTCGTCGCAACATGATGCGTCGAATGAGCGGCGACTATACGGGCTGATATATATAAGTAACAGTGAATTATTTTGATAATTACGATAAGATAAGACTGATGATAAGTAAGTAGGGTTAAGCCATGTTGCATCTCACTTTTCGCCAGCTCTCCGTATTCGACGCAGTCGCGCGCCACCTCTCCTATTCTCGCGCGGCGCAGGAGATGCACCTGACGCAGCCTGCCGTTTCGATGCAAATCAAACAGTTGGAGGAAAATGTCGGCTTGCCGCTGTTCGAGCAATTGGGCAAAAAGATTTACCTGACCGAAGCCGGGCGTGAGCTATCTCACTATAGTCGAGTAATCGCACAACAGTTGTCCGAAGCCGAAACGGTGTTGAACGATCTAAAAGGTTTACAACGCGGCCGGCTCAAAATATCTGTCGCAAGCACGGCAAATTATTTCGCACCGCAATTGCTCGCCAACTTCAGCCAGCGCTTTCCCACGGTGACCGTGAGTTTGGATGTGACCAACCGCCAAGCGCTGCTCGCGCAACTGGCTAATAACGAAATGGACATGGCGGTCATGGGCCAACCGCCGGAGGGCTTGGATCTGGTGGCCGAATCTTTCATGGAGAATCCGCTGGTCGTCATCGCCCCGGTCAATCATCCGCTCGCCACTGATAAAAAGATCCCCCTCGAACGCTTACAAAGCGAAACCTTCCTGGTGCGCGAACAAGGCTCCGGTACGCGCATCGCGATGGAGCGCTTCTTTAATCAACACGGCGTTCAGTTTCAAGCGGGGATGGAAATGAGCAGCAACGAAGCGATCAAACAAGCGGTGCAAGCCGGGTTGGGCTTGGGGATTCTATCGCTGCACACCATCGGCCTGGAGCTGGAAACCAAGCGCCTGAAAGTGCTGGACGTAAAAGGCTTCCCCATCATGCGCCACTGGTATGTGGTGCATCGAAAAGACAAACGGCTATCGACGGTGGCGCAGGCGTTCAAGGCGTTTTTGTTGACAGAGGCGAAGCAGATTTTGGGGCA